>NZ_SMFX01000001.1:0-300000 GCF_004339085.1 Thiogranum longum
AAGTCCTGGAACCACTTGGGACCGAACGGCATTTTCATCGGCATGGCCGGGTTGCCCAGCGGGCTGACCATGGCGTCACTCAGGTCTTTTTTGAGTAGCAGCAGGCCGTAGAAGGTGAAGAAAATCGAGGTATCCCAGCCGAGTGCGGACGAGGTGGAAGCCAGGATAAAGGGAGGGTAAGCCCAGTCCAGTGTACCCTTGGTGGCAATGATCGCCATGGCCGGGGTCCGTGACTCTTCAATTGTCTGCAATTTGGTCGGCAGCAACTCATCCAGTTTTTTGTTCAGCCACTCGTCCATTTGTGCTTCGTTCATATCTGACATCAGTTATCTCCTCCTAGCCGTTTTTATGCGGATAGTTTTTACTAAAATTATATAAGCGGATGCTGCACCATTGCGAAGCAAGACCGCACCCCAAAACAGGAATTCAGTGCCGCTACCGGCAGATCACGAATAGCAACCTGAACAAATTGGCAGAGGGCTGGCACCCAGCACCCGAGTATATGAGCGGAGTTTTTCGGGGTCAAACAAATGACTGCAATCGACGACAAAGCCATCAATTATTTTTCAGCACTGCTCCCAGGGCAAGCCCTGAAAGCGCCAGCCGCCGGTGGTGCCCCGGTGGTGGTGCTCATCGAGTTCACCCTCAAAACCTTCGGCAATGTTATAGACCCCACAAAATCCTTCTTTAATCAACAGGTTGCCTGCCTCCAGTGAGCGCTTTCCACTGCGACAGATAAGCAGGACAGGTGCGCTTGATTCTACCGTCTCATGACAGATCCCACCGAGCACCAGCTTGCGTATCTCGGTGACAAAATTGGGGTTGAGATTCCAGTCCGGGTAATCGATCCAGGGAATGTGTATAGCGCCAACCGGGTGCCCGACAAACAGAAACTCCATATCGGAGCGGACATCAATCAGAATACTGCGTGGCTCATCCTGCATCAGGCGCCAGGCTTCCTGCGGTGTCAGTGATGTTACGTCTTCCATAGCTTTCGATCTCTCAATATTTCATTGCTTTTGAAGTATAGCGCTTCCTTAAAACCTATTTATTCAACATAAATACACACAATTTCGGTTAAATATCAAAATAAATAAATATTATTTACCACTTAAAGTCATATTTTTCAGAATAATCCAGAAATATACAAATAGAATCATAAAGTGGGTTTTAACCTTAATATTTTAAATTAATACGGTTACGTCAATATTTATAACCCTTTCCTGTTCATTCACTGTGACTTCTGGATACGCCTCAGAAATACCTTCATCTCCTTCGCGGCCTGTATATCGCCATTTCGCTCAGCAACTTCAATACCTGTTTGCCAGGCCTGGGCAGCATCTTCACCCCTCCCCGCCTCAGCCAGCACTTTCCCATAAGCTTTCCAGGCGGCCGAATAAGCAGCATCCTGCTCTACTGCACTCGACAAATGCATGGCGGATGAATCCAGATCGCCTTTTTTATGATACTCAACACCAAGGCTATACCTGAGCAATGCGCTGTCCCTGCCGGAAGCCAGCATTTTCTCCAGATTATCAATTATACCCATTGAATCCGCCCCAAGGTTTTCCTCCATTCCGGATTGGCCTTACCTGCCTCGACCTTCATTCGCCGTCCCAGTTCGTTCTCGTACCACCCCTGGTGATACTCTTGCGGCTCAATCTCATAGACCCACCAACTGCCATCGGCATCCTGTGCCCGCCAGTTAGCCCAAGCCGGCAGGTTCAGTTTATCGAATAACAGACTCATCGCCGCCAGAAGGCCGGAGACAAGAGCACCAGCAGGGTAAAGATTTCCAGACGTCCCAGCAGCATCGCCAGTGTCAGCACCCATTTGGCCGTGTTATTGATATCACTATAGTGGAAGCCGACTTCCCCCAAACCGGGGCCCAGATTATTCAGACATGCCGCTACGGCGGAAAAGGCCGTCACCTGGTCCAGGCCGGTGGCCAGCAAGGCAAGCATCATCAAGGTGAAACAGCCGATATAGGTAGCAAAAAATCCCCACACCGCCTCAACAACGCGTTCTGGCATGGCTTTATTTCCCACTTTAACCGGTATTTGGGCGCTGGGATGCACCAGTCTACTGATTTCACGCATTCCCTGCTTGAAGAGTAGCAGAAAACGAATTACCTTCATCCCACCCCCCGTCGAACCGGCGCAGCCACCGATAAAACTGATGAACAGCAACATCACGGGCAGGAATCCCGGCCAGTGAAAATACTCTGCTGTGGTAAATCCGGTGGTAGTACCGATTGAAACCACCTGAAAAATACCATGGTGGAGCGCATCGCCAAAGCGCTCAAAAGTCCCGCTCAGGTAGAGGTAAGAGACCGTCACCGTCGCGGCCAGCCCCAGCACCGCCATATACGCCCGGAACTCTGAATCGCGAAAATAGGCCAGTGGGTTCAGCGAGCGCCAGGCCACAAAGTGCAGTGAAAAATTGATGCCTGCCAGCAGCATGAATACGACAGCGACCGTTTCAATCGCTGTACTCTGGAAGTAACCGATGCTCAGATCATGGGTTGAAAACCCGCCAATCGCCACTGTGGAAAAACTGTGCCCGACGGCATCGAAAACGTCCATGCCAGCTACCCAGTAGGCCAGTGCACAACTGACCGTCAGGGCCAGGTAAATATACCAGAGGGCCTTGGCTGTTTCCGTGATGCGCGGCGTAAGCTTGTTGTCCTTCATCGGGCCAGGGGTTTCTGCCCGGTATAACTGCATACCACCAATCCCGAGTATGGGCAGCACCGCAACGGCAAGCACGATAATCCCCATACCACCCAGCCACTGCAGTTCCTGGCGATAGAAAAGGATAGATCGCGGTAATCGGTCAATACCGGTGATTACGGTTGCCCCGGTGGTCGTCAGGCCCGACATGGATTCAAACAGCGCATCGGTGAAGCTCATGTGCGGATGGTCTGCCAGCGAGAAGGGCAGCGAGCCGACCAGGGCCAGTACCGCCCAGAACAGAGAAACCACTACAAAACCGTCACGCACGCGCAACTCGCGGCGCTGGCTGCGTACCGGGAACCAGAACAGGGCGCCACTGACCAGAACACCGCCAAAGGCCATCAGAAACGCGGCCTGGCTACCCTCCTCCAGCCACAACGCCAATACCAGCGGAGGCAGCATGGTAAGGCTCGCCACCATAAGCAACAGCCCTAGAATTCGCTGAATGGTGCCAAAACTCATGGTCCGGGCCGCTTCAGAAGAACGTAACGCCGACCTGGAACAAGCGTTCGACCTCGGCGATCTTCTGTTTGTCGATCAGAAACAGAATTACGTGATCCTCACTCTGGATGACTGTGTCATGGTGCGCAATCAATACCTCTTCGCCACGTACCACGGCGCCAATGGTCGCGCCCGGTGGCAGGCGTATCTCTTCCACGGTACGCCCGACCACGCGTGAATTCTTGCTGTCACCGTGCGCCACAGCCTCGATAGCCTCGGCGGCACCGCGGCGCAATGAGTGCACCACCGCCACATCGCCGCGCCTGACGTGGGTCAACAGACTACCAATCGTCGCCTGCTGTGGGGACACAGCAATGTCGATGGCGTCACTTTGCACCAGGTCGACATAGGCCGGACGATTGATCAGCGACATTACCTTGCGTGCGCCCAGACGCTTGGCAAGCATGGCGGAAAGAATATTGGCTTCCTCATCGTTGGTGAGCGCACAAAAGACATCGGTATTCTCGATATTCTCTTCGATAAGCAGCTCTTCATCCGCTGCGTCGCCAAGCAGCACAATACTCGACTCCAGCTGCTCGGAACGCAATCTTGCGACTTCCGCATTGCATTCGATCAGCTTGACCTGGTAACGACCTTCGATTGCCTCGGCCAGGCGCAAACCAATATTGCCACCACCTGCGATCATCACCCGCTTGACCCGTTTTCCCAACGTTCGAAGCTCGCTGGTCACAGCACGAATATGCTTGCGTGCAGCGATAAAAAACACCTCGTCATCCGCTTCGATGACAGTATCGCCTTCGGGCAAGATGGCTGCGCCACGCCTGAAGATCGCAGCCACCCTGGCCTCCACACCGGGCATGTGCTCGCGCAGCTCACACAACTCCTGCCCGACCAGAGGGCCACCACGCACGGCACGCACCGCCACCAGCTGTACTCGACCGTCTGCAAAGTCCAGTACCTGCAAGGCTTCCGGCTGTTCGATCAAACGTTCGATATAATCTGTCACCAGCTGCTCGGGGCTGATGAACACATCGACCGGCAGCGCTTCCTGTGAAAACAGCTTGGGGTGCTTCAGGTATTCCGGTGCACGTACACGGGCTATCTTGATCGGTGTATGGAACAGTGTGTAGGCCACCTGACAGGCCACCATGTTGGTTTCATCGCTGTTGGTTACAGCGAGAATCATATCCGCATCTTCAGCGCCGGCACGGGTCAGGATCTCGGGGTGCGAGGCATGACCGGTCACGGTGCGGATATCAATCCGATCCTGCAAGTCCTGAAGAATATCAGGACGGTGGTCAATTACGGTAATATCATTGGCTTCACTGGAAAGGTTCTGGGCCACCGAAGACCCGACCTGTCCTGCACCAAGAATGATTATTTTCATAGGCTGATCAGTCGCCGCCTTTCTTGAAATCGATACCCAGACCGCGCAGTTTGCGGTACAGGTGTGTGCGCTCCATACCCACACGCTTGGCAAGCTTGCCCACACTGCCACCTACTTCCTGCAGCTGGTGCTCAAGATAAACTTTCTCGAACTGTTCGCGAGCCTCCCGAAGCGGCAGGTCCAGCGGCAGATCCGCACCACCCTCGTCGCTGCTTGCAGGCGTCCGTTCATGCTGAAGCGCGCCTTCGACTTCCTCGACTTCAATGACCGGACCCTGGCCGAGGATCAGCAGGCGCTGCACGAGGTTTTTCAGCTCACGGATATTACCGGGCCAGCCATAATTACGCAGCCGGTTCTGTGCAGCAATGGAGAACTCCCGGTAGGGCAGATTTTCCTGGACCACAAAACGGTCCACGTAGTAATTGAGTAATTCAGGCACATCCTCGCTGTGCTCGCGCAATGGCGGCACGGTCAGCGGAACCACATTCAAATGGTAATACAGGTCTTCGCGGAAGCGCCCTGCCTTGACGGCCTCCTCAAGGTCATCCGAAGTCGTCGCGATCACGCGGATATCGACCGGCACCGGTTCTGTGCCGCCCATACGCAGAAAAGAATGCGTCTGAAACACGCTAAGCAGGCGCGATTGGGTCTGCATATCCATGTCCGAGATATTACCCAGCAACAATGTCCCGCTATTGGCCTGTTCCAGACGGCCATAGGTAATATTGTTCCCTTCCTCACTGCCGAACAGCTCTGCAGCTGAATGTTCGGGCGACATGGAGCCAACCGCCACCTCGACAAACGGCTGGTCACGCAGGTTACTGTGCGCATGGATATAGCGTGCCACGACTTCCTTGCCGGAACCTGGCTCACCACTCACCAGCACCCAGGTATTGTGCTGGGCAATACGCTGCGCCTGCTGGCGAAGTGACTGCATGACATCGCTCTTGCCGGCCGGTTCTGCGACGGGCAACGCCTGACGTTTGAGACCCTGGTTTTCCTGCTGCAGCTTCTCGGACTCCAGGGCACGGTTGACCACCAGTAATAACTTGGCCAGCGAAATGGGTTTTTCAATGAAATCATAGGCGCCAAGGCGAGTTGCCTCGACTGCTGTCTCAACAGTACCGTGACCGGACATAATCACAACGGGACAAGGCAAGCCGCTGCCTTCAGACCATTCGCGCAGCAACGTTATGCCATCCACATCGTCCATCCAGATATCGAGAAGAATCAGATCAGGGCGACGTTTGCGACGCGCCTGACGAGCCGCCTCTCCACTTTCCGCAATACTGACCTCGAAACCCTCGTCCTCGAGGATTTCCTTGACCAGATTACGAATGTCCGGTTCGTCGTCTACCACCAGAATGTGTCCGGAGGACATGTGGATACCTGTTGCTTGCTGGGTTAAGGGAGCCTTTATACGACATTCATGACCGGACTGTCGACATTACGAGAGTGAGCGCCGTGTTTCGGCATGGAAACGCAGCTCGATACTGGCATGATGCTGCTCGGTATTCTGTGCACGAATCTGCCCGTTGTGCTCTTCGACAATCTTCTTCACGATAGCCAGCCCGAGGCCGGTTCCACGTGTTTTTGTGGTTACGTAAGGTTCAAACAGGCGCTCGAGCACATCATCGGAGAAACCGCTTCCATTGTCCAAGAAACTGACTTCGATAAAGCGATCACCGGATTCCAGCACCCATTTTGAACGTACAGTGAGCTCCCCGTCGTCCTTGTCACGCACCGCTTCGAGTGCATTTTTAAAAAGATTGTGCAGCAGCTGTCGCATGCGACCCGCGTCGCCACTGATCATGGGCGAAGGTTCGGCCAGATCCAACTGTATGCGCAGGCTCGAGCCCCGGTACAGCTCTGCAATATCCCGTATCAGTTCGTGCAGATCCAGTGGCTCCAGCTGCAGCATGGGTGCACGGGCATAGTCACCAAACGCATTGACCATTTTTTTCAGTGTATCGACCTGTTGCACAATGGTTCGCGTGGCGCGGTCCAGAATTTCCGCCTCTTCCTCATCCATCGACTTCAGGTACTTGTGACGAAGACGTTCTGCCGACAACTGTATCGGCGTGAGCGGGTTCTTGATCTCGTGCGCAAGCCTCCGCGCCACCTCGCCCCAGGCTGCGTCACGCTGCGCGCGGATAAGGTCCGTCACATCATCAAAGACAATGACTTCACCGCCGGACAGGTCATCGCTGACCGGCAGCGCGGTACTGCGACACATCAGAACATGACGACCTGCGTTGTCGAACAGCGTGACCTGCTCCTGCCAGTCGAGCTGTTGCGCGGCGTGCCGCTTTGCCACCAGCGATAACAATGGCTCGAGGAATTTATGTTCAGCCTGGATTTCCTCCAGCGACTTGCCAAGCTCGCGACTGAGGTCAATGCCCAGAATCTGGCACGCCGACTCATTTACGGTACGCAACTCTCCGGCACCGTTAATACTCAACACACCTGATGACAGGCTGCCCAGGACGGTTTCCAGGTAGGCGCGCTGACTTTCCACTTCCTGCTGGCCACGACGCGTCTGGTCTCTTGCAGCAGCAAGCCGTCGCGTCATGTCATTGAAGGATCTCACCAGAAATCCCAGCTCATCTTCACTGTCTACCGGCAACCGTTTGCTGTAGTCCCCTTCAGCAACCGCACGCGTCCCTTCAGCGAGAACACCGATAGGCTCCACCATGCGGCGTGCGGAATAGAACGCCACCCAGACAGCGGACAACAGGCTGAGCACCACCACCAGAGACAGTGTCAACGTATAACTGTACTTGAGCGGTGTCCGCAGGTAGGCCAGCTTGCGGTAACGCACGATCTGGTTCTCGACATTGCTGGCCAGTCGCCCCAGGCGCTCCGGAATCGGGTACAGCGCCTGCAACGTAAGCGGCTCTGCTGCACGCTTTGTCGTAGTCACCGGGACCACAGCCCGCACAAACAACTCATTATCAATCGGGTCGAGGCCTACGTAGGAGCGCCCCGGTGTCAGTGACAACATAGCCTGGTCACTGGGGCGGCGCGGGATTATGTCAGTGCCCTCGGTACTGCTGGAAGCAACAATGCGCCCGTCCATCCCGAATACCGTCAGTTCAACCGCACCACTGCGCACACGCAGATCGTAAAGACCGAAAGGCAATGCCGTGGGAGACATTTCACCCAGCTCGGTAGCCACTTTCTCGGTGAGTTTGAGCAAATCCCCGAGCCGTACATCGAGCGCGCCTCGACTCAGCTCCAGCGCATCATCCAGTGCCTGTTCGATCTGCACGTCAAACCATGAATCGATACCCCGCTGCAAAAACTGCAGGGAGAAGTAATACACTACTGCAATCGGTAACACCGCGAGAATAACAAAGGTAATAACCAGACGTGATGTCAGACGCGCACCAGGGGCGCGGGTACGGTACTGGGATACCAGCCAGAACAGGTTGGTACTGATCAGGCCAATCAACACGACCAGGCCCAGTGCATTCAGCAACAGCAGCCATGAATACATCTGGCCAAAGCGCTCGGAATTGTGGGTCGCATCACTCATCAGTGACAGGGACACCAGCAGGATGACAAACAACACCAGCATCGGCCAGATGCCGAGACGTGATCGGTTTACGGCAGCAATGGCCATCGGTGCCAGTCGCCTTGCAGACTCCATTCCGAACCAAGATAGGCCCACACCCGGATCGGGGTGGGTAAAGCTTCTACATCCAGGTCAGTGCGCATTCTTACCCAGTACTTTCGCCCGGGACGCAGCAGGTTTGCATCGATCAGTGGCAAGTCATATATATTGCCAATAAAGGTCAGGGCATCGTCCAGTGTGCGAAAACTGTGCTGTGCCCCCGTGCTGAGCACCCTGACCAGATAGGTTTTTGTCAGCGCGTGATACTCGAGTTCATACTTCTGTTCCAGCTGGGCAACCCGCTCGGGGAATAACCACTCCCGCTCCCGAATAACCTCGATACTCAGCTTCAACACCAGCGGGACGCCATTGTGCAGTGCTTCCTGCAAAGTATCATTGAGGTTGAGATCAACACGTGCACCAACCCGGTAAACGCCGTCAACCAGCAAGGTGCGGGTATCATGTATCTGTGGGTCGCTGGCATCGACCGGCGTAAACAGCAGGCAACAGGACAGTAACCACAGCGACAAACGCCAACGATGGCGAGCCTGGCACCTGTCAGCTGTTATTGTTGTTTGCTCTGTCACGGGGAGACTGTCGATCCTTTTATCAAGCGTGCGTAATAAAATCCGTCCATGCCCTGTTCCCCTGGCAACAGCTGGCGCCCGACAGATAGCGGCTGACCCCACTCTGCTTCCAGTGGTAATTCGGCGGCATCGTCATGTTCCGCCATGAAAGCCTCTACCACAGTGGTATTTTCACAACGGAAGACCGAACAGGTAACGTATAAGAGAATACCGCCTGGTGCGAGCAAGGGCCATAGCGCGTTCAACAGGCGCCGCTGCTGCGCGGACAAGCGGGGCAAATCCGACTCCCGGCGCAGCTGTTTGATATCAGGATGCCGGCGTACTACGCCACTCGCAGAGCAGGGGGCATCCAGGAGTATGCGGTCAAACTGCCTGCCATCCCACCAGTCGCCGGTTGCCCCCGCATCCGCACACACCGTTTCAGCTTTCAGTTTCAGTCGCTGAAGATTTTCTTCCACGTTCTCCAGACGATTCGGCGTGTTATCCAATGCCAGTAATGACGCATCCGGCACAACCTCTGCGATATGACCGGTCTTGCCGCCAGGCGCTGCACACGCATCCAGTACGCGCTGCCCCGGCTCAAGCATCAACTGCGGCGCCGCAAGCTGGGCGGCCGCATCCTGCACGGAAACGCTGCCGGCACGGAAGCCCGGCAGACTATCGACCGGAACCGGCATGTCCAGTTCGATAGCGCTATCCACAAGGGCATGCGGTCGGGCGCCAATGCCCTCCTCCAGCAACAGCTCAATATAAGCCTCCCGGCTCGATTGCTGCGAGTTGACCCGCAACACCATGGGCGCGCGCTGGTTTCCACCTTCCAGTATCTGTTGCCAGTGATCCGGCCAGTCGTGCTGCAGCTGTTTAATCCACCAGTCAGGGCTGGACCAGCGGGCCGTGGGTACAGTATCGGCTTCCGCCAGTAGCGAGTCAGACTGCCGCAGTGCGTTTCGTAGCACACCATTGACCAGTCCCGCAGCCCAGCTCTTGCCGGTATGCCGCGCCAGGTCCACCGTCTCACTCACCGCCGCGTGATCGGCAGTATCGAGCATCAATACCTGGTAAAGACCAACCAGCAACAGCGCGTGCAGATCCCGGTCTTTTTTGCGCAGAGGTTTCTGCAGGAGTTTGCCAAGAAAAAACTCGAGCCTGTTCCTCCAGCGGAGCGTCCCCAGCACAAGTTCCCGTGTAAAGGCGCGCTGGCGCGGGTCGTTGAGAGCGGCCATTTCCGCGTTCAAAATGCCCGCCAGCGACTCGCCCTGTTCGAGTACCTGGAATACCAGCCGGGTTGCCAGTTCCCTGGGCTGGCGCACCCGGGCATCCTGTGTATTCATTTTACCGGCAGCCACAGCATTCGCACGCTGCCGCCCCTCATTTCAACACCCGTCCATCGACCGAGCGCGCATTGAGAAAATCCTTGCTGGACATTCGCTTGCCCCCGGGCAGCTGGATCTCTCGAAGGCGCAGACCGCCCTGACCACAGGCAACATCTATACCCTCAGGCCCGGCAGCCACAACGGTCCCCGGCATGTCAGCCGGCACGTCATGGATTGCCCTAGCGTCCCAGATACGCAGTTTTTCACCCTGGTAATCCGCCTGCGCTACCGGCCAGGGATTAAATGCCCGCACCTGACGTTCAAGCTCATCGGCATCACGGGTCCAGTCAATGGCAGCTTCCGCCTTGTCGAGCTTGGAAGCATAGGTAACCAACGACTCATCCTGGGGTGCAGGCGTCAGGCGCCCTGCCGCCAGGTCGTCAAGGTGTTGGGCGAGCAGGTCTGCAGCAAGCCGGCTAAGGCGGTCATGCAGGGAGCCACCGGTCTCGTCGTCACAGATCGCGGTTTTTACCTGCGCCAGCACGGGGCCGGAATCAAGTCCGGCCTCCATTTGCATCAGGCACACCCCGGTTTCCCTGTCACCGGCCAGAATGGCGCGCTGGATCGGGGCAGCACCGCGCCAGCGAGGAAGCAGTGAAGCGTGCAGGTTGACACAACCCCGCGCGGGTATGTCCAGTACCGCCCCGGGGAGTATCAGACCATAGGCCACAACAACCATCAGGTCGGGTTTGAGTGCGGCCAACTTGGCCTGCTCGGCTTTATCCTTGAGGCTGTGAGGCTGGAAAACAGGAATATCATGCTGCCGGGCAAGTTGTTTGACGGGTCCGGGCCGCAGCTTTCTGCCCCGGCCAGCCGGGCGGTCGGGCTGACTATAAACACCGACAACTTCGTGCCCACTGTCCAGCAGCGCCTGCAGCACGGGAACAGAAAAATCCGGGGTACCGGCGAAAACAATACGCATTCAGATAACAGGTTCAGCGTGCTGCTCGGCAGCACCTTCGGTATCACCGTGACGCGCCTGCTTTTCCAGTTTTTTGCGGATGCGGTTACGCTTCAACGACGACAGGTAATCGACGAACAGCTTGCCATCCAGGTGGTCAATTTCATGCTGGATACAGACGGCGAGCAAGCCATCGGCTTCCTGTTCGAATATCTGCCCGTCACGGTCCAGCGCCCGCACGCGGATATGCTCGGCACGCTTCACGCGCTCGTAGATGCCGGGGACCGATAAACAGCCTTCATCCATTTCTTCCACACCGTCTTTCTCGAGAATCTCCGGGTTGATGAAGACCCTCGGCTCATCATGCTCCTGGGACAAATCGATCACGAGAACCCGCTGATGGACGTTCACCTGGGTGGCGGCGAGGCCGATACCGGGCGCTGCATACATGGTTTCGAACATGTCTTCGATCAACTCGCGCAAAGCGGCGTCAACCTCTTCGACGGGTTTCGCCCGGGTACGGAGCCGGGGATCGGGAAAATGGAGTATTTCGAGCTTCGCCATGTGATTTACGTCACAATCTATCGTCTACTTTGTGAATATACTCTAACATAATGATCATTAGGCTGTTTGGCCAACTCCCCGCTATTTAGTGGTGGAACAAAATTCGCTACACTCCGCGAGCCGGCTGCCGTTAACTATGACCGGATAACTGCGTTGGCGGTGGGTCGGCGCGCAATACAGACAAAAAACGGAACGTAATAAAGGGACGCCCATATGTCGATACTCAAATCGCTGGCGCTGGCTCTGGCACTTTTGGCCACAGCCGTATTCGCAGACCAGGTGACACTGAAGGAAGGTCACCCAGACCGCTACGTGGTCGTCAAGGGGGACACACTCTGGGATATTTCCGGAAAATTCCTCGACAGCCCCTGGCTATGGCCGGAAATCTGGTACGTGAATCCCCAGATCGAAAATCCACATCTTATCTATCCCGGTGACGTGATCAACCTGGTTTACGTCGACGGCAAGCCACAGCTGCGTATTCAGCGTGGCAAGGGTACCTTCAAGCTGTCACCCAAAGTGCGCGCAGAACGGCTGGACCAGGCCATTCCAACGATTCCGATTGACAGTATCCAGCAGTTCCTGACTCAGCCGCTGGTGGTCGATGAGGACACCATGGAAAATGCAGCCTATGTCGTTTCCAGCGCAGGCGAGCACCTCATTGTCGGTGCCGGTGACCGCATTTATGTACGTGGCATCAGTGCCGACCAGGGCAATCGATATAACGTCTTCCGCCCGGGCGATGCCTACATTGATCCCGATAGCGGAGAAGTGCTCGGCTTTGAAGCACTGTATCTCGGCGATGGCCGTAGCGAGCGCTTTGGCGACCCTTCAACCCTGAAGCTGGATCACACCACCCGGGAAATCAATACCGGCGACCGCGTGATGCCGATGACGCAGGAGGATGTCTACGCCTATTTCACTCCTCACGCGAGCGACAGCGAGGTTGAGGGTACGATTATCGCGGTGGTCGATGGTGTCAGCCAGATCGGCCAGTACCAGGTCGTCGTGATAAACCGTGGTAATCGCGAAAATGTCGATGTCGGCACTGTGTTTGCCGTTGAACAGCGTGGCGTAACCATCCCTGACCAGGTCAGCGAAGACCCCAAGGACGTGGTGAAATTGCCCGATGAGCGCGCGGGCCTGTTAATGGTATTCCGCACCTTCGACAAGGTCAGCTTTGGCCTGATCATGAAAGCCACCAGCTCATTGCATGTCGGAGACCACATCCGCGCGCCCTGACCGGCAAGCGTTCTTTACTGGCAAAAGCCGGTACCTTCGGGCATGGTAATATCATGTTTCGAGGTACCGGCTTTTTATTGGGAGGAACTCAAGGATGAGACCACACCCGGAAACACCCGACAACGACACAGCAACTGACGACACCCTCTATCACTGGCTGGCACTGGCACACCTGCACGGGATGGGCAGTCGCCGCATTACCCGCCTGCTGGAAGCCTTTGGAACGATCGATGCTGTATTTTCCGCTTCTGACGCACAGCTGGGCCGGGCCGGAGTGCCGGATAACTGTATAGAAGGCTTGCAGCAACCGGATCGGGACGCCATCGAAAACGATCTGCGCTGGAACGAAGCACCGGACAACCACATTATCAGCCTGGATGACCCACGCTACCCTCAGCAGCTGAAGGAGATCCCCGATCCACCTCCTTTGCTCTATGTCCACGGTGACCCGGACTACCTGGGTCAGCCGCAGCTGGCTATCGTCGGTAGCCGTAACCCGACACCTTCAGGGTTGGCGCTGGCAAGAGAGTTTGCTGCCTACCTGGCGGAATTCGGCCTGACCATCAGCAGCGGGCTGGCAACCGGCATCGATGCAGCCGCACACGAAGGCGCATTGGAAGGGCACGGCAGCACACTGGCCGTCACCGGGACAGGGCTGGACCGGGTTTATCCCGCCTGCCACCACGAACTCGCGCACCGCATTGCCGGCTGTGGGGCACTGGTTTCCGAATTTCCGCCCGGCACTCCGCCGCAAGCCGGTAATTTTCCACGCCGCAATCGCATCATTAGCGGGTTGAGTATTGGTACCCTGGTCGTAGAAGCGGCCCTGCGCTCCGGTTCCCTGATTACCGCCCGCCTGGCTCGTGACCAGGGCCGTGAGGTATTCGCCATCCCGGGCTCCATCCACAACCCGCTGGCACGCGGCTGCCATGCGCTGATCCGGGAAGGCGCAAAGCTGGTAGAGACCGGACAGCATATCCTCGAAGAGTTGGCCCCACTGGTCCCGGTGGCACAGAAACCTGCCGTAACCCTGGATTCGAAGCCTGATGAAACCCCTCAGCTTGCAGAGGATTACCGGAAATTGCTCGACAGCATGGGCTATGACGCCATCAGCGTGGATGAGCTGGTGCAACGCAGCGGATTGACGCCGGAAGAGGTTTCCTCCATGCTGCTCATGCTGGAGCTGGAGGGTCACCTCGCTTCCAGTGCTGGCGGGCGCTATACCCGCGTACGATAGAGGCTTGAAATGAAAGAAAATATGTTTGACGTGCTGATGTATCTGTTTGAGCACTATTACATGGATGAGGAAACCGATCTGAGCCCGGATCGTGAATCCCTGCACACCGAACTGGTGGAAGCCGGCTTCCCGTCAATGGAAATCAACCAGGCGTTTGAGTGGCTGGAAGGTCTCGCGGTGCAGGAGCACGAAATTCAGTCCCCGCAAACCGAGAATGCCATACGGCTGTTTTCCGACCGGGAGTGCGAACGCCTGGATACAGAAAGCCGCGGTTTTCTGCTGTTCCTCGAACAGATGGGCATTCTGCCGCCCGAGTCGCGCGAGCGCGTTATCGATCGCGCCATGGCGCTGGACACGGATGATTTTGATATCGGCCAGTTAAAGTGGGTCATTCTGATGGTGCTGTTCAACCAGCCCGGCGCCGAAGCCGCCTATGCCTGGATGGAAGACCTGGTGTTTGACAGTGTGCCGGGTGGCTACCTGCACTAACCGGAACAACAACCCAATTCAGCCTCAAGCCGCACACTGTGCGGCTTTTAGCTATACAGACTATGAGTAAAAATCTCGTTATTGTGGAATCGCCCGCGAAGGCGAAGACCATTAAAAAATACCTCGGCAAGGGCTTTGAAGTCCTGGCCTCGTACGGTCATGTCCGCGACCTTGTACCCAAAGAAGGGGCGGTGAAACCCGACGAGGATTTCGCCATGAAATACCAGGTCATCGAACGTAATTCGAAACACGTCGACGCCATCGTCAAGGCCCTGAAAAAAGCTGACACCCTGTACCTCGCGACTGATCCGGATCGCGAAGGTGAAGCCATATCCTGGCATTTGCTTGAACTGCTGAAAGAACGCGGCATCCTCAAGGACAAGGAAGCTCACCGTGTGGTGTTCCACGAGATTACCAAGCGTGCCATCAACGATGCTGTTGAGCACCCGCGCGAGCTGTCTGTGGACATGGTGAATGCGCAGCAGGCGCGCCGCGCGCTGGATTACCTGGTGGGCTTCAACCTGTCTCCGCTACTGTGGAAAAAAATCCGTCGTGGCCTGTCTGCGGGCCGCGTGCAAAGCCCGGCGCTGCGCATGATTGTCGAGCGTGAAGAAGAAATCGAGAAGTTCAAGCCACGCGAATACTGGACCATCGAGGCCGACCTCGAAAAAGACAAGCAGGCCTTCACTGCCAGACTTACACACCTGCATGGCAAGAAACTCAGCCAGTTTTCTATCAACAAGGAGAAGCCGGCGCACGAGGCGGAAAAAGAACTGCTGGAAGCCGCGAAGGGCAAGCTGACCGTCACCACCATCGAGAAGAAACAGCGCAAGCGTAACCCGGCGGCGCCCTTTACAACCTCGACGCTGCAACAGGAAGCCTCGCGCAAGCTTGGCTTTACCACCAAGCGCTCCATGAGCGTGGCGCAGCAGCTGTATGAAGGTATCGACATCGGCGAAGGCGCTGTGGGTCTGATTACCTACATGCGTACCGACTCGGTGAATCTTGCCAACGAAGCGCTGGAAGAGATACGCGAACTGATCAGTGAGCGGTACGGCGACAAGGCATTGCCGGACAAGCCACATCAGTTCAAGACCAAGGCCAAGAATGCGCAGGAAGCCCACGAGGCGATCCGCCCGACCTCGGCAAGGAATATTCCCGAAGAGATCAAGAAACATCTGAGTTCCGACCAGTACAAGCTCTACAACCTGATCTGGAAACGCACCGTTGCCTGCCAGATGAAGCACGCGACCATTCACACGGTTGGCGTGGATTTCAACGTCGGCGACGGCAACACACTACGTTCAACCGGCTCCACTATTGCCGACCCGGGGTTCATGGCCGTTTATCAGGAAGGTGTGGACGACGCCAAAAAGGGTGGTAGCGATGAAAATCGTCTGCCGCCGCTGGAAAAAGGCGACACGGTCGATCTGAACAAAATTCGCCCGGAACAGCACTTCACCGAACCGCCACCGCGCTACAGCGAAGCCAGCCTGGTCAAGTCGCTGGAAGAACACGGCATCGGCCGCCCGTCGACCTATGCCACTATCATCTCGACCCTGCAGCAGCGCGAGTATGTGACACTGGAAAAGAAACGTTTCCAGCCTACCGACGTCGGCCGCATTGTCAGCAATTTTCTCACCAATCACTTCACCAAGTATGTGGACTACGACTTCACCGCGCGTCTCGAGGATGAACTCGATGCCGTCTCGCGTGGCGAAAAGGAATGGATCCCGTTGATGAAGGAGTTCTGGTACCCGTTCAAGGAACTGGTCAAGGACAAGGAAGAAAGCGTTTCGCGCAGTGAAGTTACAACCGAACCGCTGGGTGAGGACTGCCCCAAATGCGGCAAGCCACTCAACATTCGACTGGGACGACGCGGTCGCTTTGTCGGCTGCAGCGGCTACCCGGAGTGCGACTACACGCGCAACCTCGATGACAACGGAGAAAGCAGCGAACCGGAGATCGTAGAAGGTCGTAACTGTCCCGAGTGTGATTCACAACTGATTATCCGCAGCGGGCGTTACGGTAAATTCATCGGTTGTTCCAGTTACCCGGACTGCAAATACATAGAGCCATTGGAAAAACCCGAAGACACCGGTGTGGCCTGCCCGAAGTGCAGCAAGGGCACTATGCTCAAGCGTAAATCACGGCGCGGCAAAATCTTCTATTCCTGCTCGACCTACCCGGACTGTGACTACGCCGTGTGGAACGAACCGGTGGAAGGCCCGTGCCCCAAATGCAACTGGCCAATCCTGACCATCAAGACGACAAAGAAACGCGGCACCGAGCGTGTCTGCCCGCAGCAGGACTGTTCCTTTGCCGAGCCCTTCGAGCAGGACGAGGCCGAAGAAACCAGTAACGCCGATTGAGCCGCTTTCCGTCACAGTGGCAGGTTTCACAGGCGGCGCGCTGTGTCCGTCATGGTGGCATCGTCGCCTACCCGACCGAAGCCGTGTTCGGACTGGGTTGTGACCCTGCAAATCCTTATGCCGTGATGCGGCTGCTGGCACTCAAGCAACGCCGTATTGAAAAAGGCCTGATTCTGGTCGCCGCTTCCCGGCAGCAGCTTCAACCCTGGGTTGCACCGGTTCCTCGTAAACTGGACCAACCTCTCGAATCGAGCTGGCCTGGCCCACACACCTGGTTGCTACCCGCCGCCAGACACTGCCCTGACTGGTTGACCGGTGGCCGGAATACGCTTGCAGTGCGCGTAAGCGCTCACCCGGTAGTACAACGCCTGTGCAATGCCACTGGTAGCGCCATTGTCTCCACCAGCGCCAACCAGGAGAGCAAGCCCCCGGCCCGTTCACGGCTGGAACTACAACTTCGCTTCCCGACCGGGATCGATTATTGTTTACCCGGTGCACTGGGCGGGCTGGAACAACCCACCCGCATCCGCGACCTGCAGACCGGGCGCATCATCCGTTAACCGGAAACACTATGCCGCAAATCGACCACAATCTACCTGATATCGCAGCAGTGCGTGATTACCTGATGGACCTGCAGGACCGCATCTGTGACGCCCTGCAGACTTTTGAACCCGACACCCCCTTTCATGAAGACACGTGGGTTCGCGACGAGGGTGGTGGTGGCCGCTCACGCGTGCTGGAAGAGGGCACCGTACTCGAGAAAGCCGGTATTAATTTCTCACATGTTCATGGCAAACAACTGCCCGCCTCGGCCACCGCACACCGGCCGGAACTGGCAGGGCGTCGCTTCGAGGCGCTGGGTGTTTCTCTGGTGATACATCCGCGCAATCCGTATGCGCCGACCTCACACGCCAACGTACGTTTCTTTATTGCGCAAAAGGAAGGCGCCGACCCGGTCTGGTGGTTTGGTGGTGGTTTCGACCTTACGCCGTATTATGGTTTTGAGGAAGATGCCAGACACTGGCACCAGACGGCAAAAGAGGCTTGTGAACCTTTCGGGGATGAACTGTATCCGCGCCTGAAGCAATGGTGCGATGAATACTTCTATCTGAAGCACCGCAATGAACCACGCGGTATCGGCGGGCTGTTTTTCGATGATTACAATACACCGGGTTTTGCTGACAGCTTTGCGTTTATGCGCAGCGTTGGCGATCACTATGTGCCGGCTTACGTCCCTGTTGTGGAAAAACGCAAGGACATTGCCTATGGAGAGCGGGAGCGTGATTTTCAACTCTACCGGCGCGGGCGTTACGTGGAATTCAACCTGGTATATGACCGTGGCACGCTATTCGGCCTGCAGACCGGTGGGCGCACCGAGTCAATATTAATGTCACTGCCACCACTGGTGAAGTGGCGTTATGACTGGCAGCCTGAAGCAGGCTCTGCCGAGGCAGTGCTTTACGATATTTTTCTGAAACCGCAGGACTGGGTCTAGACTGGCCTGAAACAGGCCAGTCACACTCAACCTTGTTAGCTAGTGCAGACCGCCGTCACGCGCCATTTTTGATTCCTTCAGCTTAACCCGTAACAGGTTCAGCCCTTCAAGATAAGGCACCGTATTGTTAGCGCGAATCACAGCGCGGCCTTCCTTGCTACCTGCAAAACGGATGAACTCCCTGACCATGTCAGCATGTTCACTTTTTTTATTATAAACCATGTACAGGGGACGATAGAGCAAATATTCACCCGTCTGCACATTTTCATACGTCGGTGACTTTCCGTTCAGGTCGAGAATTTTCACGTTGCGCTTGCGCGCACTGCTGATACCTGAAATCGCAATGGTTCCAGGCTCGTTTTCAACCTGCTTTTCAAGCGGGCCTGATGAATCGAATAACTCGCTGGCGGCAAACTCCTGATCGAAATTGTCAAACATCAACTTGCGCGCAGTACTGCCAACACCGGAAATCTTTCCTTTGCGGGCGAGCAGACGTATTGGCATGTCTTCGCCACCCAGCTGCTTCCAGTTGGTAATCTGGCCGAGATATATCATGCGTAAATCTTCAAGTGAAATATTGTCTACCGGGCTGTCCTTGTGCACGATAGCGACCAGCGCATCCCAGGCAACCGGCACCTGGACAATACCGCTTTCCTCTGGAACACCGCGTATTCTGCGCCGGCAGCTACCGCCCATATCAGCCGACATACTGGCGACGTCACGTATGCCGCGCGTCGCTCCACCGCCCTGAACATCGATAACGATTCCCGTTTTCTTCTCATAAGCTTTTGCAAGCGCCACAAGGTAGGCTTTTTTGGAAATACCACAACCGACCCAATGCAGTGCAGGCTGCTGCTCAGCGAGTACCGGTAGCGCACAGACTGGCCCCAGTACCAACAGCGCCAGAAATATAAAGGCCTTTTTCATTTCATTCATCCTTCTCATCGAGTTCCCCCCAGGAAACAAATTTTCACTCACCAGACACCGCTTACAGCGGTTTGGAGCCACTACGCGCATTGCCACTGCTATAGCCAGGCTGTTACTCAACATATTAACGGCCACTTTTAATAATAATTAATCCCCCAGCGATCCGCGGGCAAAACATTTCCGGCAGCTGGTATACTGACGTAACGAACTGAAATTAATACGGTCCCGGGGAAACTCTCTATGAAAAAATGGGAATGTGTGGTCTGCGGATTTGTCTATGACGAAGCTGCTGGCTGGCCGGATGACGGCATTGCCCCCGGCACGCGTTGGGACGATATTCCGGAGGATTGGGAATGCCCGGATTGTGGTGTAACCAAGTCCGATTTTGAGATGGTCGAAATCTAGAACAGGCTAAAAAAAACCCCGCCAAAGTGGCGGGGCGAAAAACGCTTTTCAGCGTCGGAGGAGTCAGTCACACAACAATGAAACTGTTTGATTTGGAGTGTGCCTTCAATGAGAAGGCACAGTCCGAATCGAGTTCCATCCATGGATCAGGATTGTCGACCTTGTCCCTTGTAACGGCCGACACGGCTTTGACTTTAGCCATCCATTGGCTACCGATTCCCGTCCCTGCCCAAAGTAAATGCAAACATGATGCCAGCTTCGATATAATTTGTTAGTGCTTTGTTATTTATAGATATATTTTATTGTTTGGGAAAAGCACCAACAACTTCTTGACGCTCTAATGCGTGTGCATCCGCAATTGACCGCCGTGCAATCGTCAACCAACCGCCATTTTTACCTGTCAGACATCAAGAAAATCCCGAAACCTAGTCCAGCGTATCGCAATGCTCACCTTCAGCATGGTCATGATGCCGGGCAGTACCTGTCAGCCGATCGATGACGCAGGCCTCCTTTAGCAACGCTTCAAGACCGGACGGGGCTGCCGTTTTGGTGGATAGAGGGAGTACTGCCAGCGCCTGATGCCGTTTCATCACACGAAAATAATCGTCCGCTGGCCACAGATGTGCCGCAAGCGCAAAACCGGCATCAAGGTGCTTTCGTGCCGGCTGCCGCTTTCGCGCCAGCAGCAGCTGACCATAGCAGAGCTCCAGAAGAGCACGTTCAATATCATTCTGTGCGATGGCCAACAAACTGTAATAGCTCATTTCAGCATCGCGTCCTGACCAGTAACGCGCAACCAGTTCAGCCAGGCGATCGCGAAAACGCAGTCTGGTTCGGGCAGACGATGCCAGTAATTGCCTGACCCAGTATTCTGCCTGCCGTGCATCCAGTGGCTCGCCATACCAGTCGGCCAGTGACAGGTCATTGTCCGATAACAACTGTGATAATGGCTCCGGTGCCTGCAAAATCACTCCCCGTGACATAGTTCTGCAACTACACACAGGGTACACTGTCGCCACTCGGGTTCCTACGATTAACAGGGAGTCATAACGTGTCCGAATTTGAAACCGGCCGTGGCCGCTATCCAGATGTACGCATGCGACGCATGCGCCGTGACGACTTTTCACGACGCCTGATGCGTGAATCCAGACTTTCCGCCGATGATCTTATCTGCCCGCTGTTTGTGCTCGAGGGAAGCAACCAGCGTGAAGCCGTGTCCTCGATGCCTGGTGTAGAGCGCCGCAGTATTGACCTGCTGCTACAGGAAGCCACCGAACTCCATGAGCTGGGTGTCCCTGCCGTGGCACTGTTCCCGGTAACACCCCCTGCTGCCAAAAGTGATGACGCAGCTGAAGCCTTCAACCCGGATGGACTGGCACAACGCACAGTACGAGAACTGAAATGTCAGCTACCCGAACTCGGAGTGATTACCGATGTGGCACTCGACCCTTTCACCAGCCATGGCCAGGATGGCCTGATTGATGAGAACGGCTATGTCCTTAACGATGAAACCGTAGACGTTCTTGTCAAGCAGGCACTTTCCCATGCCGAAGCCGGTGCCGATGTTGTCGCGCCATCCGACATGATGGATGGTCGTATTGGTGCCATCCGCACGGCACTGGAAGCTGCCGGCCACCGCAATACCCGCATCCTTGCTTACGCGGCCAAATACGCCTCCAGCTTTTATGGTCCGTTCCGGGACGCCGTGGGTTCGGCCGCAAACCTTGGGGGCGGCAACAAATACAGCTACCAGATGGATCCTGCCAACAGTGATGAAGCTTTGTGGGAAGTCAGCCTGGATCTCGACGAAGGTGCCGACATGGTCATGGTAAAGCCCGGCATGCCCTACCTCGATATCGTTCGTCGCGTGAAAGACCAGTTCGGTGCACCCACTTTTGCCTACCAGGTGAGTGGCGAGTACGCCATGCTTATGGCTGCCGCACAGAACGGCTGGCTGGACGAAAAAGCGGTCATTATGGAATCGCTGCTGGCTTTCAAACGCGCCGGCGCAGACGGTGTACTGACCTATTTTGCCAAACGCGCCGCCCAATGGCTGCGTGAAGGATGACTGAAGCGGATAACGTTGACCGTTACGCCGTCATGGGCAACCCGATTGCTCACAGCAAGTCACCACAGATCCATCGCATGTTTGCCGAGCAGACCGGCCAGGCACTGCGCTATGATGCCCTGCTGGTGCCGGAAGACGGGTTTGCCGAGGCCGTAACAAACTTCCTGTATCGCAATGACGGCAAGGGACTCAACGTTACTGTGCCGTTCAAGCAACAGGCCTGGGAGCTTGCCGACCGTCTGAGTGAGCGCGCCGAACCTGCCGGCGCGGTCAATACCCTGATGTTCAGGGATGGCACGCTGTACGGTGACAATACCGATGGCGCAGGGCTGGTGCGGGACCTGACCCGCAATCACGGCGTGGAACTGAAAGACAAACGCATCCTGATGCTGGGTGCCGGTGGTGCGGCGCGTGGCGTCATGCTCCCGCTGCTTGAACAACAACCAGCATCCCTGCACATAGCCAACCGCACCGTTCTGCGCGCGCGGGAACTGGTGGAACGTTTCGAGGAATTCGGCGACCTCAGCGCGAGCGGCTTCGATGCAATACACGGCAATTTCGATGTAATCATCAACGCAACGGCAGCGGGACTGGGTGGTGAAGTACCCCCTTTACCCGATAACGTCATTGATAAGCACACCTTGTGCTATGACATGATGTACTCATCGGAGCCTACTGCCTTTGTCCGCCATTGTATTGAACACAATGCAGCAAAAGCGCTTGATGGACTGGGCATGCTGGTGGAACAGGCAGCCGAATCGTTTCGCCTGTGGCGCGGTGTAATGCCGGATACGCTGCCGGTCATTGAAGCTCTCAGAAATTCATAACGGGGCCGGTTTCTGGCCTCACGCAAGCAACCACCCCGAACATCAGCGCATGGTTACCAGCTCTTCCGCGCTGGTCGGGTGAATCGCCACCGTATCATCAAGGTCTTTCTTCGTTGCGCCCATGCGGATAGCGACCGCAAAGCCCTGTAACATTTCATCCGCACCCGGGCCGATGACGTGGCACCCGACAACCTTTTCCTGCGCACCGACGGTCACCAGCTTCATGGCGGTCTTCTGTTTGCGCTCGGTAAGCGCGTTATACATGGCGGTGAAGCGTGTCTGGTAAACCTTGACCGCCTCGCCGTGCTGGTCACGCGCTTCACTTTCCGTCAGTCCGACTGTACCGATTGGCGGGTGGCTGAAAACGACTGTGGCAATATTCTCATAAGCCAGATGCCGGTCTGCCATGCCACCGAACAGGCGGTCGCCGAGCCGGCGACCGGCAGCAATCGCAACCGGCGTCAATTGCGCTTGCCCGGTTACATCGCCGATGGCATATACACCTGATACATTGGTGTTCTGAAATTTATCCGTAGGGATGTAACCGCTTGCATCGACTTCGATACCGGCCTTCCCCAGTGCCAGCCCTGCGCTCAACGGGTAACGACCTATGGCCCAGATCAGCTCGTCGAACCCTTCCAGTCGCTGACCGTTTTCGCATTCGATCACCAGTGTGCCGTCATCGGCGCCGCACACTTCCCTGACCTGGGTGCGTGCAAGTATGTCGATACCATCACCGAGCATTTCTTCCATGAGGTTTTCACGCAGCATGGCGTCGAAATCGCGCAGCAGGTGTTCACGACGCAACAACATGGTGACATCAGACCCCAGCGCATTCAGCATACCCGCCAGTTCTACTGCAATATACCCGGACCCCACCACGGCAACGCGGCGCGGCAGGCTCTCCAGTTCGAAAAAACCGTCGGACGTTATGCCCAGCCCGGCACCTGGTGTTTCAGGCAGCATGGGCGCACCGCCCGGAGCGACGACAATATGATCAGCGGTGTAGTGCTGACCATCGACCTCCAGTGTGCGCGCATCGACAAATCTCGCTTCTCCAACGATTTCGTCGATATTCGAGTCCGCAAGATAGGTGTGGTACCAGTCGTTGATGCCGTGCACATAGTTGTCACGCTTTGTTTTCAGTGCCTTCCAGTCAAATGCTGTTTCGCCGAGGTGAAATCCATAGTGCTCCGCATCTTCGAGGGTGTGTGCAATACTGGCACCAAACCACATGACCTTCTTCGGCACGCAACCGACATTCACACAGGTACCGCCCAGCGGCCCCTTTTCTATCACCGCACAACGCGCCCCGTATCGGGCTGCACGCTCCGCCACAGACAGTCCGCCGCTACCACCACCGATCGCAATCAGGTCATAATGCTGGCTCATCACATACCCCGTTGTTGTACAGGGGTCACATTTTACTGGAAAGCTGCCGAGACACCATGAATCCCTTACTGGAATTGACTGAACTACCTGCTTTTGACCGTATTCGCCCCGAACACGTAGAGCCTGCGGTAGACCAGGCGCTGGCTGATGTACGCACAGAAATAGAAAATTTGCTGCAGGCCGGGCCACCCTGGAACTGGGATAACACCCTGGCGCCACTTGAACTGGCACTCAACCGCCTGCACCGCGTGTGGTCTCCGGTCAGCCATCTCAACGCGGTAATGAACAGCGATGCCCTGCGCGCCGCCTATAACGCCTGCCTGCCGAAACTCAGTGCCCTTGAAACCGAACTGGGTCAGCACAAAGGTCTGTACCGGGCCGTTAATGCCATTGCCAACAGTAATGAATTCGACGCACTGGATCCTGCGCGCCAGCAATCCATTCGTCACCGGCTGCGCGACTTCCGCCTGATGGGCATAGCACTGGGTGAGGACGAACAGGCCCGTTTCAAGGAAATACAGCAACGGCTTTCCGAATTACAGGCCCGCTTCCAGGAAAACCTGCTGGATGCGACCCATGGGTGGAAAAAAATTATCACCGATGAAAGCCTGTTATCCGGGCTGCCGGAATCCGCACTTGAGCTGGCGCGCCAGCACGCTGAAAATGAAAACACGCAAGGATGGCTGTTCACACTCGATTTTCCCTCCTACTTCCCTGTCGTAGCTTATGCTGACAACCGTGCCCTGCGTGAGGAGCTCTACACCGCCTACATGACGCGCGCCTCAGACACTGGCCCCCATGCCGGTCAATGGGACAACACGGCACTGATGGATGAAATTCTCATGCTGCGGGACGAATCGGCCCGACTGCTGGGATTCGCAAGCTATGCCGAATACTCGCTGGCGACCAAGATGGCCGACTCACCGACACAGGTTCTGCAATTTCTGAATGAGCTTGCCGAGCACTCACACGCGTCCGCGCACAATGAAATGAACATACTGCGCGAGTTTGCCCGGGAACAGGGTGCAGACTACACGCTACAGGCCTGGGATGTCCCCTACTGGTCCGAGAAGCTGCGCAGGCAACAACACGACCTTTCGCAGGAAATGCTCAAACCCTGGTTCCCGCACACGCGTGTCATCAAGGGGCTGTTCGATGTGGTCGAACAGCTTTATGGCTTGCGCATCACTGAACGTGATGGTGTCCCGGTCTGGCACACCGATGTTCGCTTTTTTGATATCCACGATACTGACGGCACACTGCGAGGCAGTTTCTACCTCGACCTGTATGCGCGCGCCAACAAGCGTGGAGGCGCATGGATGGATGACTGCGCCTCGCGACTGATGATTGGAAATCAACAGCAGACGCCGGTCGCCTACCTGACCTGTAACTTTTCCCCCCCCGTTGGCGACCGCCCTGCGCTGCTCACCCACGATGAGGTGACTACCCTGTTCCATGAATTCGGCCATGGCCTGCACCACATGCTGACACGTGTCGATTACCCGAGTGTATCCGGTATCAATGGCGTGGCCTGGGACGCTGTCGAACTCCCGAGCCAGTTCATGGAGAACTGGTGCTGGGAACGCGAACCGGTCAACCTGATTTCATCACACGTCGAAACCGGAGAGCCGCTGCCTGATGATTTATTCGAACGCCTGCGTGGCGCCCGGAATTTTCAGTCAGCCATGCAAATGGTCAGACAACTGGAGTTTGCCCTGTTCGACATGCGCATACACGACGAATATCAGTCTGACAAAGGTGCTCGAATCTACGAAATGCTTGATCAGGTTCGTACGCAGGTTGCTGTCGTGCCGGTACCCGAATTCAACCGTTTTGCGCACGGTTTCTCACATATCTTCGGCGGCGGTTACGCCGCCGGCTACTATAGTTACAAGTGGGCCGAGGTGTTATCGGCCGACGCCTACTCACTGTTCGAAGAAACCGGCGTCTTCAACCGGGAAAGTGGCCGGCGCTTCCTGGAAAATATTCTGGAACAGGGCGGTTCGGCCAATCCCATGCAGCTTTACAGGCAGTTTCGTGGCCGTGAGCCGGATATCCGTGCACTGCTCCGGCACAGTGGGCTTGAGCAGTAAGCCAGAACGGTTCAGGAGGCTCTGTCCTGCCGGGCCTGGCCAGCACAAAGCAGGCCGCACAATCCGCCAATCTGGGTAGCGCAAGCCTTCGACAATTCTGTAAATGTCTGGCTTCCGGTACAATCGGCACTTGTTCCGGCCCCAGGAAGACTTACATGCACTACCAGGATCTTCGCGACTTCATCAGGCAACTGGAAGCTGACGGCCAGCTGCAGCGTATTACCCACCCCGTTGACCCGAAGCTTGAGATAACTGAAGTCTGTGAGCGCACCTTGCACGCCAGCGGTCCTGCCCTGTTGTTCGAAAACCCGGGCGATTTCTCAATCCCTGTCCTTGCCAACCTGTTCGGTACACCCGAACGTGTTGCTGCCGGTATGGGCGCCGATTCTGTCGCCGAGTTGAGGGAAATCGGCAAGCTGCTGGCAGCACTCAAGGAACCCGAACCCCCAAAAGGGATGAAAGATGCGTGGCAGAAACTGCCCATGTTCCGCAAGGTGCTCGATATGGCACCAAAAATATTGAAGTCCGCACCCTGTCAACAGCACATTCTAGAGGGTGATGAAGTTGATCTTGGAAAACTGCCCATTCAGACCTGCTGGCCGGAAGACGCCGCCCCGCTCATTACCTGGGCATTGGTGGTTACCAAAGGCCCGCAAAAGGAACGCCAGAACCTGGGCATTTACCGACAACAGGTGCTGTCTCGCAACAAGGTCATTATGCGCTGGCTGGCACATCGCGGCGGCGCACTGGATTACCGTGACTGGCAACAGGTACATCCCGGCAAACCTTTCCCGGTAGCTGTTGCGCTGGGTGCAGACCCTGCCACGATACTGGCCGCTGTCACTCCCGTGCCCGACACCCTGTCGGAGTATGCTTTTGCCGGCCTGCTGCGCGGGGCAAAGACTGAACTGGTGAAATGCCACTCACTGGATTTACAGGTTCCTGCCAGTGCTGAATTTGTCCTTGAAGGCCATATTCACCCGGGCGAGGAGGCACTGGAAGGCCCGTTCGGCGATCACACCGGCTACTATAATGAGCAGCAACGCTTTCCGGTATTCACCATTGACTGCATCACTCACCGGGACAAGCCGATTTACCACAGCACCTATACCGGTCGCCCGCCTGACGAGCCTGCCATCCTGGGAGTAGCACTCAACGAGGTTTTTGTACCGATCCTGCAGAAGCAGTTTCCTGAAATCACCGACTTCTATCTCCCGCCGGAAGGCTGTTCCTACCGGATCGCCTGCGTGAGCATGAAAAAGCAGTATCCCGGCCACGCCAAGCGTGTGATGTTCGGGGTATGGAGTTTCCTGCGTCAGTTCATGTACACCAAGTTTGTCATTGTCACAGACGATGATGTGAATGTACGTGACTGGAAAGATGTGATCTGGGCCATGACCACACGCATGGACCCGGCGCGAGATGTCACACTGGTAGAAAACACGCCTATCGATTACCTGGATTTTGCCTCACCGGTTTCCGGACTTGGCAGTAAAATGGGGCTGGATGCCACATCAAAATGGAAAGGCGAAACCAGTCGCGAGTGGGGGCGCCCCATCAGCATGGATGCAGATACCAGGGCACACGTGGATGCCATGTGGGATAAACTGGGTATACGTCTGGACTGACACCGTAAAACGTTGCTGAACAGACAAGGATTGTCCTTTACCAGGCTTCAGGCCGTCGCGCACAACAGACTGTTGTCACCTTCGGCGCTAACAGCCATTTCCTCCAGGTACCTGAGCACCTGCATGCTGTTTGCTTCCATTTCCTCAAGCTCACGCAGGGCCTGGTCAATGTTACCTTCATGGTACTGCGCCAGGGCTTCCAGTGCGTGACGATGTACGCCACGGTGCGGTTCTTCCAGCTCCCGGTAACCGGGTAACTTGCTGAAGCAACCGATCCCCTCTCCTTCGTAGTACCATTGCCCCAGTCGGCAGCGGGTATGATCAGCAAACTCATCAATACTCTTGTTCGATACACCCATCATGACCTGATATATCGCAAACTTGTAAACCAGGTGATCCGTCTTCGCCAACTCCACAAAACTTCTTAATGCCCCCGCTGAAATTACGCCTTCCATATCCTTGGATAATTCCAGTACCGACCCCATACCTGAACTTGCATTGTTTCCGATTTTGCTCAGTTCAGATGACTGGTTTGCCATGGTGCTCATTTTTTCCTGTGTTGCACTGGTTTCTTCCTGGATCTTTGTGACCTGTGAGGAAATTTCCTGGGTTGCTTCGTTGGTTCGCTTGGACAGGTTACGCACCTCGTCAGCCACTACCGCAAAACCACGCCCGTGCTCGCCTGCGCGTGCAGCTTCGATAGCAGCATTCAATGCCAGCAAGTTGGTCTGTTCGGAAATCTCGGTAATCAGGTTGACGATATTTCCAATCGCATCGGTACGCTCGTTCAGGCCCTCCACGTTATTGACAGCCTGATCGACTGTCGATGACACCTGTCGCAGGTTTGATACCATCAACTCTGTGCCTTTACGCGCATCGACCGAGACCATTGCTGCCTTGATAGCGACCTGTTTTTCACTTGCCAGGCTGTTCGCCAGTTGCGCAAGCGTCGACTGCAGTGCGGTCAGGCTTTCACCGAAGTGATGGAAGTTACGATACAGTCCATCTGCCATTTGCACCCTGGCTGCCAGTTGTTGTTGTTCCGCAGCAGCCGCATCCAGTTGTTCCTGCAGATTTTCCAGCATGGTATCTTTTTCTGCCAGCTGGCTGCGCAAACTTGCAATCTCATTTTCGGCATTAGCCAGTTGTGTGCGAGTACGCCCAAAAATCGCCATTCCCATACCTCTCCAGTGTTAATTCTAATCCCGTTCCGGTCACGGTAACGGCCATCAATAGCCCAGCTTTACCCTCCGGAATCAACCCTGCCATGCACGACCGGGTAACTGTCAAATATATGGCTAATAGAGACTTTCGCCCACCGCGAAGTGCAACCCCGACACCTGAACTGCCATCATGTTGACGGCCAACAACACCTGCTTGCCGTCTTGCGCAGAACAATACAGACATCCATGTCCAGGCGTGATTTTTGCTAGAAATATATCCTGCACCAGAAGACTTTCTTCATTAATACCCGCCTGCGGGGAGGCTGTATTCAATATGGGCAACCGGCTCTATCGACTGCTGTTTGGCACTTTGCTGTTGATTGCACTCTATTTCGGTCTGCATCAACTGATATATTTCCTGGTAAGCTTGACTGTTTTCGAAGCCGTTACTAATCTTCGTATTCCCTTATTGATCGCCAGGCTTCGAGGGGTAGATAATCCGGATCCAGACGAAGGATCACTCGGCATAAATTTCCATACACGCAGCAGCTTCGAGGCTGAACGTGGCTGGCGCCTGCTGGTTGCCACCATGCTGGCGGTCAGTGTATTTATTTTTCCTGGACCGTTGTGGTTTTTACCCTGGTTCATGGGTTTCGCCATTCTGGGTGCCGGTGTAAGTGGTGTATGCCCGATGTTCCTTGCGTTAAAATGGGCAGGGTTAAGATGAAATCAGCGCGGCACAATGAAGCAGTCCATATCGGCCTTCCTCTCAAGATTGCCGGTATCGTTTTCTGGGGGCTGGTCGCAGTTGGATTATTGATGGTTGCCATGGCCATGCCCTGGTTGGAAAGGATTGCCGTTCTGGAACACGAGACATCTCCCCGCCAGATCGTTACATCTGTACGCGAACAACTACTCGAAGACAACGCAGTAACACTGGATGCATTACGGCCCTCCATTCCGCCACTGATGCAGGAACTGAACATACCCGCAGTCAGCATCGAGCGCAGCACCAAGAGCATAACCTTCGGTAAACCGGAACCCGGCCTGGAGAGTTTTACCTCGAGTTTTACATCAGCCGATTTACAGACCGGGGGATTAGTGGATGTTGTTGTCACTGTCTACCAGCAAACAATCGAACAGGCATTATTGACCCGGAAGAAACAACTGATGCTTGTACTTGGCATCAGTTTCTTTGCTTTCGGCCTGATCATTCAGTGGATCTTGCAGAAGGTTATCACCAAGCCCTTCCACCAGATGATTGCAACTGCCGAATTATGCTCCCATGGCAACGAAGCACGCTTTAACGAGAATCGCTTCGATGAGTTCGGTTATCTCTCGCGATTCATCAACAAGGCTATGGCGGCACTGCAGGCCAGGCAGTTGGAACTCAGCGATGCACTGCAACGTGCACAGGCAGGCGAACATGCTCTGTTCGATGAGAAGAACCGGGCTGAAGTGACACTGAATTCCATTGCAGAGGGAGTCATTACTACAGACCGTGACGGAAAAGTTCGTTTCATGAACCCTGTTGCTGAAAGACTGTCTGGCTGGAAACAGGAAGAGGCCACCGGGCGGGATATCGACGACATCATTCACCTGATCGATGAACAAACCGGTGACTTTATTCCCTGTGCAGTCAGTTGCAGCCTGCGAAACAACAAAATCGAGCGCAACCTTCAAAGCCGTTTACTGGTTCGCAAGGGTGGTGAAGAAATTGCTGTCGCTGAATCAGCTGCGCCCATGCACGACGCAACAGGCAATATTGTTGGTGCTGTACTGGTCTTTGATGATGTTCGCCAGACCCGTGAACTTACGCGCCAGCTGTCGCACCAGGCCTCCCACGATGCCCTTACCGGTTTACTTAATCGGCGTGAGTTTGAAGCACGCCTGCAGCAGGCACTGGAAAATACCCGCAGCAATGGCGAGCACTATGCGTTGTGCTATATCGATCTGGATCAATTCAAAATCATCAACGATACCTGTGGCCACACCGCTGGCGACGAACTGCTACGCGTTCTGGGGAGCCTGCTGCACAAGAAATTGCGCGACAGTGATATCGTGGCCAGGCTTGGGGGTGATGAGTTTGGCATTCTTTTACAGGGTTGCACCATGGCGGACGCCGAGAAACTTGCCGGTGAAATACGGAAGGTTATTCGAGCCCTGAACTTTGTATGGGATGGCAAGAGCTTTGAAATTGGAGCCAGTATTGGCATCGTCCCTCTTTCCGGAACAACCCAGAGTGTTGCCGAGGCCCTTTCGTCAGCAGATGTCGCCTGTTACGCCGCCAAGGAGCAGGGGAGAGACCGCGTACATGTCAGCGAACCGGATGACAAGGAGCTGAAACGTCATCGCAGCGAAATGCGCTGGGTAGGTCGTATACGCGACGCACTGAAAGAAGGCCGGCTCACATTGTACCGGCAATCCATAGTGCCTGTGCATTGCAGTGATCAGCGGGAATTACATACCGAGATACTACTCAGAATGATTGGGAAGGACGAGAAGCTGATACCGCCCGGCCGTTTCCTGCGTGCGGCAGAACAATATGGCCTGATGCCGGAAATCGACCGCTGGGTGGTTGAACACTCCCTGCGCTGGCTGGCCAATGAAATCCGGCTTTGTCAGTCCACCACTATCATGGCAGTGAACTTGTCCGGCCAATCGCTCACGGCACGCGGTTTTCTTTCCAGCATCGTCGACCTGCTGCACGACAGCAAGGTGCCGCCTGAACAGATCTGCTTTGAAATTACCGAAACAGCTGCCATAGCCAACTTCGAGACTGCACTCAAGTTCATGCGTCTGTTGCACGGCATGGGTTGCCGGTTTGCGCTCGATGACTTTGGTAGCGGCATGTCATCATTTGCCTATCTCAAACAACTTCCGGTCGACTACCTGAAGATAGATGGCAGCTATGTACGTGATCTGCTGCACGACCCGGTCGACCGCGCAATGGTGCAGTCAGTCAACCAGATCGGCCATGCCATGGGCATACAGACCATAGCCGAGTACGTCGAGGACAGATCCATCCTCGGGGCACTGGCTACTATTGGCGTGGATTTCGCCCAGGGCTACGCCATCGACAAACCACAAGCTGTGCGCCACACCGAAGCACACTGTGATAGCGTTGTTTCTTTTATCAAGCCCGGCTCAGGCCAGGGATAAGCGTAATTCCGGCCGGTCTCGCTGCCAGCCAACTTAAAAGTGCCGGATAAACACAACATTCATGCGTTTACCTGCTGCATGAAATCAACGAGAATGCCCGCCCTTCGTCAAGAGAATTCAGCATGACCTTTGAGGTTAAGATCGAATCAAGCGGCCACCGCTTCACCACTGAGGCAGATGAAACACTGCTGGACGCTGCTCTGCGTCAGGGTGTCGGTCTGCCTTATGGCTGTCGAAACGGTGCCTGTGGGTCCTGTGTCGCCACCTTGCTGTCCGGTGAGGTCGACTATCCCGACGGTCGACCAGAAGTCGAATATAAAACCGGCCAGGTCGTTATTTGTCAGGCCCACGCACGAAGCAACCTGACCATCAGGACGCGCGAAGTCAGTGCCAATGCCGACATCATCGTAAAAACCCTGCCGTGCCGTGCCGAGCACCTGAAAAGACTGTCACACGACGTCATGCAGGTATTACTCAAACTTCCGGAAACCGAACGACTACAATTTCTCGCCGGGCAGTATATTGAATTTATTCTCAAAGATGGCCGGCGGCGCGCCTTCTCGATCGCCAATGCGCCACACCAGGATGAGTATCTTGAGCTGCATATCCGCCATGTACCCGGTGGTTCATTCACCGGCCATGTGTTTGATGAAATGAAAGATCGCGCACTGCTGCGTATCGAAGGCCCGCTGGGTGCTTTCTACCTGCGCGAGAATTCTGATCGCCCCATCCTGATGATGGCGGGCGGCACCGGCATCGCACCGCTCAAGGGAATAATTGACCATGCCCAGTACATCGGCATCGACCGTACCATTCACCTGTTCTGGGGTGTCAGTTCAAAGCGTGACCTGTATCTCCAGGACGAACCGCAGCGCTGGAAGAAAAACAGCAGCGCATTCAGTTATACGCCGGTACTATCAGATCCCGCTACAGAGGACCGGTGGGAAGGCAAAACCGGCCTGGTTATGAATACTTTGCTGGAAGCCTATCCGGATCTGGCAAACTACGATATCTATATGAGCGGTCCACCCGCAATGATCGAGGCTGCAACGCCGGTATTCGCACAACACGGCGCCAGCCTGGACCATATGTATTCCGATGCCTTCGAGTTTGCACAGGACGTGCTGGATAAAATTGCCCGCGAGGAAAAGGCGGCGGACTGATGTGCCTAGTGGCTGAGCATCTCGATGCGATCGGTTTCGGCCGCCTGCAACATGGCTTCCTCCGGCACAACCTGTGCGGGTGCCTGCAGTACCGGCAAGGGTAGCGACAAGCCCTTGCGGTAGCATTCTGCCGCCGCATCATGATCCTCGAGCTGTTCCAGTAAATCGCCAAGCAGACGATAGGCTTCCGCCGTCGGTTGTATGCCGATACTGGCTTCCAGGTAACTGCGCGCCTTGCCCCATAGTTTATTACGCAAACTTATCTTCCCCAGCGTCAACAGCAACACCGCATCCTTGTCGTGCCTGGCCAGCCACTTCTCGGCCATTTTCTGTTGTACTGCACTGTCGCAACCCTCGAGTTCACCGTACAGGTAGACCAGTCTGTCATCCCAGTATTCAGATAACTGCTCACGTAACAGGCCTTCTGCCTGATCATGTTCGCCAAGGCGCACCAGCTGTTCAATATAGAGGGCCAGCAGGGCATGATCCTGTCGCACCGGGGGCGGTAACTGTGCCCAGCCTTTTTTGAGCGTATCGATATCCCGCGCCGAAGTCAGTTCCCGGATCCGTTCCTGGTACACCTGAACTGCCAGCCTTTGCCATTGGTCATGGTTCAGCACTTCGCTACGACGTAATTCCGGCAACAGCTCGCGTAATTTCCCCCAGTCCTTTTGACCCAGATATAGCTGCATCTGCAGGCGCAACGTTTCACGATTGCGCGGCATCAGGGTGCGTAGATGCGCCAGTGTTGTCTGCGCCTGGTCGAACTGGTCACGTGCGAGTTGCAACTCGGCCTGCACCAGACATATTGCTGATTCTGCCTCAGGGAAGCGCTTGAGTGCCTGCCCCAGGTAACGATCGCGACGCCCATCTTCACCGAGGCGATTTGCGGCATGCGCCGCAGACAGGCAGGCGGCAAGCGGTGCACGTGAATCATCGGCCAGACGCCCGAGCTGCCGCTCTGCACGCTCGAGTTTTCCACTGACGAGTTCGATAATCGCAGCATCATAACGCCGTGAAAGCTTTTGTAGCTGGCGCTGGCCTGACCAGTGCCTGATGCGTACCGGCATGCGCCACAACCCCGCCAGCATTCGCAATGCGAGATAGCCGACAAGTAAAACGATAATGAAAACCACAAGGGAGGTTTCCACACTGATATTACCGTAACCAATCAGGATATATCCCGGGTCCGGCAGGGCAAATAAAGCAGCGGCAACTGATCCCAGCAGCACCAATACGCCGATTAACAGCAATTTCATGGCGCGTCCTCGGCTGTTACCGGAGCTTCCTCCACTGAAGGCAATACGGTTTCGGTATTCGCTTCATTCACGGCATCATTTGCTTCCGCTTCCGGTGCAACAGCAGGGGGTTCAACCACGGCTGGTAGCGCGAGGTTCTCCTGCTGCTTCTGTATCCCGTGCAGTAACTGCAGAGATTTCGAAACATCCGGCAGCTCGGGATGAATGTCTACAGCAGCCAGTTCATCGAGGCCTTGCGCCATCGCAGCCACTGCCGGGTCCCCGGTATCGAACCAGTCCCTCAACCATACGGCAGCAGTATCCAGTGCCTGCCGGTAGGCCTGTCGGTCCTCGCGAAGCAGTGCCAGCCGCGCTGCCGCCAGTTGAAGCCTCAGGTTTTCTTTCAGGAACCAGACGCGCTCCGGGGGGAGCATGGGAGCAACCGGCTTGTCGTGTTCACGAATCAGGAAAAGTTCTTTCAATGCTGCCCAGATGACTTGCGGCAATTCGCGCCAGTCGCCTGCCGAGCGAGTCGTATCAAACTGTTCAGGTTTGGGCTCAGGAGGCTCGTAACGGCTGCCTGCCACCTGCAAGCTCTCGACCTGCTGCAAATCATCGGCCAGTCGAAGCGAGATACCATCAAAATCCACATCCGGCACTTCGCGTAAACGGTTCAAGTCGCGCGCCAGCTGCTCCCTGACCGGTAGTAGCTGCGGATCTGCCAGTTCGCGCAACCGGGTATCGGCACTGTTCAGTGCTGCGACCGCTGTTCGTTTGTCACGGCGCAGTTGCAGGCTTTCACTGGCAACTCGTAACAGGTATTCAACCTCGGCCAGCGTCCAGCCGGTCTCACTGCGATTGACATGCGATGCAAGGCGGTTAAGTCTTTCAGCCAGTGCGGCCTGTGCTTCGCCCAGCTCACTCAGCTGCTGTTCGATTTCACGGCGACCTGTTTGCCATTCATTGCTGATGGCCTGTAAATCACTTTGCAGCGGCTTAACTTTTTGCTCCAGCTCTGGCACCAGACCCGCCTGCTCCCCCGTCAACTGCTGTACCTGGTTCCAGATAAAATAGCCGCCAACTGCCAACCCGATGGAAACACCAAGTGCCAGCATCGCGAATACCAGTGGCAGTGGCGAGGCCTTCCGGGGCACAGGTTGTGGCTTGTCGCTCGAAGTTTCGGCGGTATTTTCGTGGTTTGTAGTTTTCGGCAGACGTTTCTTTGACTGGCTCATGGCAACTCACGGATCACTGTATGGGTAAAGTCAGATTTGATTGTACCGGATCTGGATGCATTGCACTGCGTATCGAACTCAACCATGCCATGTACACAGCGCATCGAGAACCGCATCATCGGTGGCATTGGCCGCCAGTACAGGGGGTTGAGTAAATCCCATGCGTTCGACGACCGGCAACATACGTTCGCTGACGACCAGCAGCGGCGTATCGCGCAGCAAAGCCCTGCCTTCATCATCCAGCATGGCAAACAGGTTCTCCAGACTCTCGATGCTGTTGACCTGCACTATGTCGATTTTGCCGCTACGCCACGCTTTAACCAGTGATGTGCTGCTCTCAGCCGGTCGGGAGCGCTGGTATGCCTCGACATACTGAACCGTCGCCCCACGTTCACGCAGGCTATCTGCCAGGTATTCACGGCCGCCGTTACCACGAAAAATCAGCACCTGCTGGCCTGCTACATCCTGTAGTGCCTCCTGCTCCAGCAGTCCTTCACTGTTGAAATGCTCTTGTGGACAGATATCTGCCTGCAGGCCGAAGGATTCCAGTGCTTCCGCAGAGCGCCTGCCGATAACGGCGATGCGCACAGCAACCGGCCAGTCACGCTGTGCAAGGATGCAGGCCAGGGCATGCTCAACAGCATTGGCACTGATAAAAATGGCTATATCAAAATCATCCAGCTGCGCCACACTGTCTTCAAGTGGACGACTGTCCTTTGGCGCAGTTATCTCCAGCACCGGGAAGCTAATGCTTCGCCCCCCCAGCAGCCCGATTCGCTGGCACAGCCCGCTAGCCTGGTGCGCCGGTCGGGTGACCAGCACACCACAATTCCTCAGCGGCCCGCTCCCCGTAGCTGGCGGTTCTGTCATTCATCGTCCTCGGCGTACAGGTCATCGAGAATTTGCCTTGCTCCGCGCGACAGCAGATCTTCTGCCAGCACTCTTCCCAGCTCCTCGGCGTCTTCCGGTCGCCCACTGATCACACCCTGCACCATCTCGCTACCATCCGGCCGCCCCACCAGCGCGCGTAACACTATGACGCCGTGGCTGATTTCGGAATAACCCGCAATAGGCACCTGACAACCGCCCTGCAGGGCTTCGTTCAGGGACCGTTCTGCGCGTATGCGCGTCGCCGTCTGTCCATCATTCAGCTCTTCTACCAGGCTACGTACGCGCGCATCGTTCACACGGATTTCGATGCCGATGGCCCCCTGGCCAATGGCCGGGATAAACTGCTCCGGTGCCAGTAACTCGGTGATACGCTCTTCCCAGCCCATACGTTTGACGCCCGCCGCCGCCAGCAGGATGGCGTCATAATCACCGTTATCCAGCTTGGCGAGGCGGGTATTGACGTTACCACGCAGGTCCAGAACTTCCAGATCCGGGCGAATACGCCGTAACTGGCACTGACGACGCAAGCTCGAAGTTCCCACTCTGGCGCCATCCGGCAACCCTTCGATAGAAGCATATTCGTTTGAAATCAATGCGTCACGGGGATCCTCTCGTGGCAATACAGCCGCCAGACCGAGACCTTCGGGAAATTCTACCGGCACATCCTTCATGGAATGCACGGCAAGGTCGGCGCGTCCTTCCAGCATACCGGTTTCCAGTTCCTTGACGAACAACCCCTTGCCACCGACTTTTGCCAGCGGTGTGTCCAGGATTTTGTCGCCCTGCGTGGTCATAGTGACCAGTTCGACTTCGAGTTCGGGGTGTCTTGCAAGCAGTGCATCACGCACGTGATTGGCTTGCCAGAGCGCGAGCGGGCTCTTGCGGGTTGCGATACGAAGTGTGGAATTTGTCATGGCTACCTGACTTGCTAAAACTGTGAAAACCACCGATCCAGTCGGCATGGGAACCGTATAATGACCACCAGAGCGGAATATTTATGGGAGCATAACGAGTGACTGACAAGTGGTGCAAGTGGCCGCACATCATGGCCGGGATTTTTTTGCTGGTCGCGAACGTAACACGGGCCGCTGTGCCATTGGCGCAGGATCTGCAAAAGGACGGTCGCCAGGCTGAACGGTATTGTGCACCCGTCCTGCTGGAGTTTGCCGCTGAATATTGTGATTACTGCATGTTACTTGAACATGAAATTCTTGACCCGACATTGTTGGACAGAGACTACGACCGACGCGTGCTGATGCGCAAGATTATGATTGACGGTAACCGCCGGCTGCTGGATTTTAATGGTAAAACAATCGATGAGCGCAGTATTGCCACTCACTATAAAGTCTGGGTGACGCCCACTGTGCTGTTTGTCGACCGTAACGGGATGGAAATAGCCAAACGCCTGGTCGGAATAAGTTCGGTGGATTTTTACGGGGGTTACCTGGATGCCGCCCTGGACGAGTCACGGCGACGTCTACAGGAACTGGGGCGCTGCGACCCCTGAATGCCTCAGCAGTCAGGCGCCATTGCGAATATTCCGCCTGACCTCAGGCAACAGCCTGCGACTCACTTCGAGGCGTTCTTCAACGCCATCGAGCACTACACTGACATGCCCCTGGCTGTCCTTTTCCAGTGCACGAATACACTGTACTGCAACCAGGGCATTGCGGTGAATGCGCAAAAACCGGTCACCAAATTCCTCTTCCAGGGCCTTGAGTGCATCTTCAACCAGGATTTTCCGGGTAGCAGAACGTACCGTGACATATTTCTGATCGGCCTGCAGATAGACAACCTCTTCCACCGGAACCAGCTCCAGGTTTCCCCGGTTACGCGCACACAGGTGGGTACGCACATCGCTATCACCGCTGATATTTTCCAGCTGGACAAGGTTCAGCCGCCGCGCCTTTTCGAGTGCCTGCTGCAAGCGCTCGGGATGGATCGGCTTGAGCAAATAATCTATCGCCTGCGCTTCGAACGCCTCCAGCGCATGATCACCATAGGCGGTGGTAAACACCACGGCCGGTGGGTTATCCAGCTTTAGCAGGTGGCGCGCTGCTTCCAGGCCGTCCATGCCTGGCATGCGTATATCCATCAGAATCAGTTCTGGAACCAGCACCTGCGCCTGGTCAAGCGCCTGTTGTCCGTCTGCTGCCTCACCACAGACTTCACAGCCTTCCAGCTGATCGAGCATGCGAGTCAAACGTTCGCGTGCCAGCAATTCGTCATCCACCACCAGGCACTTCATATGGCCTTCTCCCTTGGGAAATACAGGGTTGTTTCAAATTCATCACCCACTTCTCGCAGCGCCACACCGGCCTGGTTACCAAACGCCAGCTGCAGGCGCAGGCGGATATTTTCGAGTGCGATGTGGTTACCCCTTCGGTGTGAGGCAACGCCATGTGGTGCACGTGGATTACGTACTGTAATGCTGATACGCCGGCCCTCGGCTGCACCGTGAATGACAATGCGCCCACCTTGTGGCAAGGCCTCGATACCGTGATATACGGCATTCTCCAGCAACGGCTGAAGAACCAGTGACGGTACCAGCCGCTTGCGCGGCAGACGGTCGATGTCCCACTCCACCTGCAGCCGCTCACCAAGACGCAGGCCCTCCATACGCAGGTAACGTCTGGCCACATCGATTTCCTCGTCCAGCGGTATACGCTCTGATGCATTACGCAGCGTGACGCGAAACAGGTCGGACAAATCCTGCACAGCCAACTCTGCACGCTGTGGATCACTACCTGTCAGTGCGGCAATACTGTTCATACTGTTGAACAGAAAGTGGGGTCTGATACGCGCCTGCAACGCCTGCACGCGCGCCTGCGACTCGGCCTGAATCTGCCGCCGCCATTGGTGCTGTACGAACAGATAGCGCAACACCAGCCCGCTAACGATGGCGCTGATGCCCGTATTGCGGAACAGGAACTCGACATGCCCCGCAGAACCACCATTCTGTTCCAGGCCGCCCATGTACCAGGCCAGTTCACTGATCAGCACCGTAACCAGCAGCAGTAACAGGTAGCTGGCCAGTACGGCGGCGGTATTACTGATTTTCAGCAACAGTGGCCGGGCAAGACACAACGCAGCCGCGCTGCTCAGGGCAATCCATTGCAAAAACAGTGATACCAGCCCGAGATCATTCCAGGGGTCGGCGCGCCCGTTGGCCAACACCAGCACAAAGGCCAGCAGCTCGGCAATGACCACCACAGCGAATACCAGGCGGATATCACAGAAACTCGGCAGGAACAGGGTATCCTGCGGCAACTCTGACGAATTTTTTCGGCTTGTCTGGCCCATGACAGCGATAACAGGTCCGGTGAAACGCCCAAAAACGGGCAACACCATAATATCGGCCAGTGTTATCAGTACTTTGAGGTATACTGGCGCCCCGTTAACCGCACTTGCACCGATATGACCGACAAACCGAGCAGCGACAAGCCATGGGGCGGTCGCTTTACCGAATCCACCGATGCTTTTGTGGAAGCTTTCACCGCTTCCGTCACCTTCGATCAGCGCCTGTATCGCTACGATATCGAAGGCTCCCGGGCGCACGCACGCATGCTCGCGCGGGTTGGCGTTATTACCGCTGAAGAGCGGGATACGATTCTTGCTGGCCTGGACGCCATCGAGAAACAGATCGAAGCCGGGGAGTTCGAATGGTCTGTCAGCCTCGAAGACGTGCACATGAATATCGAGGCACGGCTGACGGCGCTGGTCGGCGAAGCCGGTAAAAAACTGCACACCGGCCGCTCGCGCAACGACCAGGTCGCCACTGATCTGCGCCTGTATCTGCGCGACCAGATCGATGCCACCTGTGCTGAATTATTACGCCTGCAGACTGGCCTGCTGGAACTGGCCGAGCGTGAAGCCGATACCATCATGCCCGGCTTTACCCATTTACAAGTCGCCATGCCGGTCACCTTTGGCCATCACATGCTGGCCTGGTTTGAAAACCTGCAACGCGACCGGGAACGCCTGATGGAAAGTCGCAGGCGGGTCAATGTGATGCCACTGGGCGCTGCCGCGCTGGCTGGCACCAGCTTTCCCATCGACCGTCACTATACCGCCGAATTGCTGGGCTTCGACGCGCCCGCCGAAAACTCGCTGGATGCGGTCAGCGACCGTGATTTTGTCATCGAATTCTGCAGCCATGCCGCACTGGTGCTTACCCACCTGTCACGCTTTTCTGAAGAACTGATCCTGTGGGCTTCCGCGCAGTTCGATTTCATTGATCTGCCGGACCGGTTCTGTACCGGCTCAAGCATCATGCCGCAAAAGAAAAACCCCGATGTGCCGGAACTGGTACGTGGCAAGACCGGCCGCGTGACCGGAAACCTGATGAGCATGTTAATGCTGATGAAAGGTCAACCCCTGGCCTATAACAAGGACAACCAGGAAGACAAGGAACCCTTGTTCGACAGCGTGGATACACTGCTTGGCTGCCTGCGCGCCTTCGCTGACATGGTCCCCGCCCTGCAGGTGAAGAACAACAACATGCGGCAGGCGGCGGCCAGCGGTTATTCAACCGCCACTGATCTTGCCGATTACCTGGTGCGCAAGGGTGTTGCTTTCCGTGACGCGCATGAAATCGTCGGCACAGCAGTCCGGCTTGGTATCGACAGCGGGCGTGACCTGGCAGAAATGGAACTGGCTGAACTGCAGTCCCTGTCACCTGCTATTGGCGAAGATGTGTTTGACGTATTGACACTTGAAGGTTCGGTTTCGGCGCGCAATCACTTTGGTGGCACAGCGCCGCAACAGGTGCGTGAGGCCATCGTGCGAGCGAAACAACGGCTGACCTGATCAGGCAACCGAAATAGTGGCCGGGCGCCTGCCTTCCACACTGGCAGGAATCAGCTCCTGCTCCGGCTTGCCCAGGTAGTAACCCTGTACGTAGTCCACGCCAAGGCTGCGTACCCGGTCGTATACCTGCTCGTTTTCCACAAACTCGGCAATGGTACGCATACCCATGCCACGCGCCACATCAACCAGCGCCTTGACGAACAGCTGGTCGGCATTGTTATTGTGTATGTCGCGAATAAAACTGCCATCGATCTTCAAAATGTCAGCTCGCAGATGCTTGAGGTACGAGAACGACGAGAAGCCCACGCCAAAATCATCCAGTGAGATCCTGCAACCGAGCTGACGGATTTTCTGGATGAATTCCATCGCACTGGTGAGCTGTTCGCAAGCTGCAGTTTCGGTGATTTCAAACGTGATACGTGCCGGATCAACACCGGATTCACGGACTTCTTTCTCGATACATTCATACATCTCCTGGCTACCCACCGACATGCCGGACAGGTTGATGGAAAATGCGGTCTGTGAAAATTCTGCGGGTAACTCTGCCAGGTAACGAATGGCCTTGGTGAGCACATGCCGGTCAACACGCTGGATGAATCCGAACTGCTCGGCGGCCGGGATGAACTTTCCGGGGGGCACCAGTTTGCCATTTTTCTCACGCATCCGGACCAGCACCTCGTAGTGAGAGGTACGACCGGCCGCAATGGCAACGATGGGCTGGAAAACCAGCACCAGCTCATCACGGTCCAGTGCTTCCAGCAGACGATCCTTCCACACCAGCTGGTTATCCATCTCTTCACGCATCATCTCGGATTCGTCATACGCGCGCACGCAATTACGCCCGCTGTGTTTTGCTGAACTCATGGCGGCATCGGCCTTAGCCAGCAATTCAACCGGCGCCTTGCCCTGCGCGGGGAAGGTTACGACACCGATACTTGCTGACACATTCAGGCTTCGCCCACCATAACGCGGCTTGAGCCTGCTGATCCGCTCCAGCAGTTCCGCCGCTTTTTCAAACCCCAGCTTTTCATCCATGCCAGGATAGGCCACTGCAAATTCATCACCACTGACCCGTGCAAGAAAATCCTGTTCACGTGAAGCACGCTTGAGCAGACCGGCAATCTGTACAATGATCTGGTCTCCAGCCGCATGACCGGCCGTATCATTGATCAGTTTCAAATGATCGATATCAATCAGCAGCAGCACACCGCTTTGTGAGTCTCGTTCAACACGTCGTATTTCATGGTTGAGGTCCTGGATAAAGCGTCGTCGGTTGGACAAACCGGTCAGGTGGTCCTGGTTGGCCAGGACAACCATGCGCTTCTCATCCTGCTTGACCTTGGTGATATCACGCGCTGTACCACGGTAACCCTTGATTGATTTCCCCGAGAATACCGGTACACCGTTGAGACGCAGGCAATGCTGATCACCGTTTCTGGCGTGCACCCAAATTTCAACTTCCTTGAAAATATCGTGTCGATCTTCACCAGAGCGCAACAATGACATCAGTTCTCCCAGGCTTGAACCCGGGAAAACTTCTGCAGGCGTTCGCCCAAGCCAGCTTTCCGCCGGAATATCGAGTGTCTCGGAAACACTGGTTGAAACAAATGTGAAATGCCCGGAGCGATCTGTCTCCCACAACCAGTCAGATGAACTGGAAGCAAAATCCCGGAACCGCCGCCTGCTGTTCTTCAGCTCGTTCTGTGAAGCATTGAGTGTACCCAGCATGGTATTGAATGAAGTCATCAGCTGACCCAGCTCATCCCTGCGAGCAAGCTTTATTTTCTGCGTCATATCACCGTTGGCAATGGCCTGTGTAGCATGCGCCAGCAATTGTATGGGTCGCGTCAGGGTACGGCGACTGATAGTGATACCGAACAAACCGGCCAGCAGCAGGATCAGGGCAGAGAAATATAGTGCGTTTCCACCCAGCACCTGGAACGGTGCCCAGTAACTGGAATGCGGGACGGCCAATAAGACCTTTGCCGCTTTTCGTTCCGAGCCGGCATGATTCAATACAGGGAGCACACGAACACTGTAACGTTCACCATCCACATCCAGCACTGCGCCGCGCTGCGCCGGCTTGACCATATTGATCATCGGTAGCTGTGTTTTAAGACCGGGAATCGTGCTGGCCAGTACGACGCTATCGCTAAATATGGCAATATCTGCATACACCAGCTCCCGCAATGCCTGCAGGTCTTTCTCTGAAAAACGTTTTCCTACGATCAATGCGCCGACACGGCCACCAAGCGGACTCTGTATAGGGACAGCAACAAGCTGCAACAGGCTGTCGAACAGTAATGCGTTTCCAAACTCAACGGGATCCCCGCTTGCCAACCCTCGCACCAGGTCCAGAAGGTCTGCCGATCCCAGAACCTGAGAAGAAGTAAAATGCGGCTTGTCCCCGACCCCGGCAACATCACCTGGACCGGTATCCAGATAGACGGCAATAAAATCTGCACCCGGGCGCGGGTAGAGGTCATCCAGCATACCGCGAACGGTTGCGATATCACCGGTCAGTGCTGCTGCTATCAGGCTTGGTTCGCCACGTACACTGCGTGCCACGCTCAACAGATTATCGAACGTATTCTTCTGTGCGCTGACGAATACCTTGCTGGCTCGCTCAAGATCACCATGAACGCCTGCCGTCACATGATCTCGAACCAACAGGAAGGCTGCACCTGCCACACCCATGAGCACGGCCAGCACCAGCGAAATAACAAACAGTGTATTTTTCTGTTCTATATTCACGCGTTAGCCTGAATTCTCTTTATTCATGATAAAGCTGCTCGACGCCAGCCTGTGCATTCAACTGCCCACGACCTTGCCCACCACCACGCGATACCAGCTGTAGTGACAGTGGTGGTGGTGATGTAATAGCACTGACCTCGAGCCAGCGCGTCTCGGCAGCAGGTGCAGCCAGGCGTAATTTCCAGCGCCCTTTCCCCAACCCGGCAAAATGAAAAGACCGCCCGGACTGCACAGTCTCCAGATATGAGGTGTCCACCACGTCAATGCGCGCATAACTCTTGTTATGAATGCGGCAAAAGAAATGTGTTGTGCCTGGCATATCGAGAACCAGCCCCGGGCTGGTGGCTTCATTGCTGCCGGCACGATCGAGACGTATTGACCAGGGCTTGCCAGGAGACAGGGAAAATATCTCGTGGTAGACCCCGTCGCGATTAACAAAGCTGATACTGTCACCCTTCTTCACCGTAAAAAATGCCGGCGACATTCGATTACCTGCAATCTCGACCTTGTGATGCCGTTGACGCCGCGGTACAACATGCTGACCCTGTGCCGGCAGTAGCGCTACAGAAACAGGTTGTGGCTGGGCACTTGCGTCCGCCTCAAACATGCCCTGGTACGCAATCGTCACCGTGCCCTTCACCTCGGCGGCTGATACCTGCAACGGAGCAACAGCAAACTGGCCAAACAGGGCCAGAGGCAATATTCCTGAATTCAGTATGTTGCGAACCATCAGCAGTCAATTTCCCTGATTTGTATACTTGCTCCTGGGTCTAGCGGCCGCGAATGTGATTTAATGAACCATATGAACCACCTGACTGACAGCGACAGTCTTGAGCAGCTGCGCCGGCAACTGGCCAGATTCGCTGATGAACGGGACTGGCAAAAATTTCATTCACCGAAAAACCTTTCCATGGCGCTGATCGCCGAAGCCGCCGAACTGGTCGAGCACTTCCAGTGGCTGAGCGAAGCACAAAGCCACAGCCTCGATGAAGAAAAGCACGCGCAGGTGAGGCTGGAGCTGGCCGACATCCTGATCTACCTGATACGCACTGCCGACCAGCTGGAAATTGACCTGATCAGTGCCGCAAATGACAAAATCGTCATAAACGAAGAACGCTATCCCGTTGAAAAAGTTAGAGGAAAGGCAGGTCGCGCTGAAGATTTCCGCTAGCTCATCCAATGCGGGCCGGTACTCCGGTACCGCACGTTCCATATAAAGATTCCGTCACAGTTTCCGCTAACAATCGATGAGTCTGTCTACAGACAGTACCTCATATTTTTCATTTGCTGCGGAGAACCCTACGGATGCCGGAATACCTGTCTCCAGAACAGGCATTGCGCCTGATCGAAACCTGCCCGATACCACTACTGGTACTTGACCACACGGGTATCGTACATAGCTATAACCCGGCCTTTGCCGTACTGGCGGGTAAAACCCGGGCTGAAGCACTGACGGGAAAATCAGCCAGGTCAATCGGCAATACTTCACTGAAGGTGCTGCTTGCAACCGGCGCACCGATCAGCTGGCCTGATAGTAACGGTCAACCCCGACACTATGAGATCCATTGCTGCAACATCGACGGACCCGACACTCTGGAAATCCGCTATTTTATCGACATCACCCGCCAGCGTGCGCTGCAGGATTCACACTGTGCACTGCGCGAAGAATTACGCGAAAACACCCTGACCGACCCCGTCACCGGACTACTCAACCAGCGCGGCGTTATACTTGCGCTTGAGCCACAGGTGGCACGATCGCGCCGCTACAACAGCCCGATATCTGTCATCAGCCTGGATGTATATCGTGTCAGTGAAGATGACACGCTACGAAAACAGGTAGCACTACAGCTCAAGGATCAACTACGCTGGGCGGACCTTATTGGCTGTGATGAGAACCATGCCTTCCTGCTCATTCTCCCTGAAACGGGGGAAGATGATGCATGCCGACTGGCTGAAAAGCTGCGTACAAGGCTGGTTGAATTTTTACAGGTTACATCTGCAAAACAGCAAATCTCGATCTTTTACGGTGTAACCGGCTGGCAAAGGACAGACAATGCCGCCACATTGCTCAGGCGTGCCGGGCGAGCCCTGGAACAGTCACGCTCCGGGCAGGAAACACAACCGGTAGCTTCATAGAGCACCTGCACGTGACCTCACCGCGCAAAACCACCGGAATGGTGGACGCTGCTGGCAAAAAAAGGGCTGGCGGCCAGATCGTCAAGGCGGAGTTCACGCGTTCTTCCAGTTCAACAATCGCCATTGACGCCCTCGAGTTGCGTGCGGTAAGGCGCCGTTTCATGGCGATAAACCAGGACAGACTACGTCGTGTCCGCGAATCACTGGAGCACCGCCAGCAGGTCTTTATGCAGCTTCTACCGCTGTTGTTCCACATCAATCACCCTATGTTGCCAGGCTATCTGACCAACAAGACACCGTGCGGAATCTCTGACTATGCGCCTGGCAAGCGTTGCATCCAGGCTGCGCGCAAGCTGGCCCGAAGCTTTAGTTACCAGCGTCGTGCACAACGGCGCTATTCCATTCACGCGCTTTACATGATGGGTAGTACGGGCACCATTGCCTACTCACGCGCCAGCGATTTCGACATCTGGATCTGCCATCGCCCAGGTCTGCCGGACGACCAACTTGCCGCGCTGCGGGAAAAAGCTGACGGGATCCAGAGCTGGGCCGAATCCCTTGGACTGGAAGTGCACTTCTTCCTGATGGATGATGTGTCGTTCCGCGAACAGGAGCACCAGCAGCTTTCCAATGAAAATGCCGGCAGCTCACAGCATCACCTGCTGCTCGACGAATTTTACCGAACGGGTTTACTGGTGGCAGGTCGCTTCCCGGTGTGGTGGCTGGTACCACCAGAATACGAATCGAGATATGACGAGTACGTTGACAAACTGATCGTTAACCGTTTTATAAAGGCCGTTGACATTGTCGATTTCGGCGGACTTTCCGGGTTACCCAGCGAAGAGTTTTTTGGTGCCACCCTCTGGCAACTGTACAAGGCGGTCGACTCACCCTACAAGTCCATCCTCAAGATCCTGTTGATGGAAGCCTATGCCAATCAGTACCCGGACATCGATCTGCTGGCGATGCGTTTCAAGAAGCTCGTTCATCAGGCGGACGTTCAGCTTGATCGTCTGGATCCCTATGTGATGATGTGTAACACAGTAGAGGAGTACCTGTTCTCACGCCGCGAGATGGAGCGCCTGGACCTGGCGCGGCGTTGTTTTTACTTCAAGGTCAACGAGGCCATGAGCAAGCCGGATCATGGCCTGGCACAGTCCTGGCGCCGCCAGGCCATCCGCGAGCTGGTAGAAAGCTGGGGATGGAGTCATTCCAAGCTCACCACGCTTGATCAGCGCCGGCAATGGAAAATAAAACGCGTTCTCGAGGAACGTCACTTGTTAGTGGATGAGCTGACGCGCAGCTATCGTGCCCTGTCCCAGTTTGGCAGGGAAAATGATGACAGCAAGGTATCCATCAATGCTGACGACCTCAACCTGCTTGGCAGAAAACTCTATGTTGCGTTTGAACGCAAGTCCGGGAAGGTTGAACTGATTAATCCCGGCGTCTCAAGCGACCTGTCGGAAGAGCGCCTTGCCTTGCATTACATCAGCGGTGAAGGACAGCACAGCTGGGCAATGTATCGCGGCCCTGTTCTCGAACGTGATACCGCCGAAAACGAGCCGCTTAAGCGATCGGCAGGATTGCTGGATCTGCTTGCCTGGTGCCACTTCAACGGCCTGATTAATCGCAATCCGTCAACAGTGAGTATTCATCCAACTGACTGCTGCCTGAGCCAGTGGGAGTTACGTTGCGTACTGGACTGCCTGCAACAACTGTTCCCCGGTGGCAGACTGCCGGACAACAACATGGATGCACTGTCAAAATCAGCCACACTGTGCGAGGCCGGCCTGTTTATCAATCTTGCACAGGACCCGATGTCCAAGCTGACACGTAATGGTATGCAGCTGGTCAGCGAACGTATCGACCCGCTAAGCTATGGCGGGCAGTGGGAGAATCTTGCCATCAGCTTCCAGATGATCGCGCTGACATCGTGGGGTGAGGTACTGACTTTCGGCTATTCCGGTCATACTGCACTGATGGACTGCCTGTGCGACTACTTTGCCTGGCAACCCGTAACTAACGGTTCGGCGCCACCTCCTATTCCCTGCTTCAGTTTTTCATCCTCACGCGGCGCCATTATCGCGCGGAGGATCGAAGACCTGTTCCGTGATGTCGCCGAGTATTTTTACCGAAACTACTGGCGGCGTCATGCCCGCTACGCCCTGCGCATTGGACAACATTATTTTGTACTCCAGTGTGAAAATGATGTGCCGCGTTACCTTGAGCTGGAATCCCGTGAAGCATTGCTTGACCATCTTGGCCAGGCCCAGGCATCATTCAGCCCGATCCATGTAGATGTACAGACACTGGATAACTCCCCTCTGGGCATTGCACTGAAACACAACCGCGAAGGCGTGGTGCAGCTGTTCTATCGACTCGATCATGGCCATGCCGAAGTGTGGATTCTCGACGAACGCGGCTCGCTGTTTCACCAACGAATTATTTTTCATGACCGCCAGACGCTGCTTGGACAGTTCCAGCGTTTTCTGGAAGCTGTGCGCTACCGACTACGCAATATGCAACAGCCAAGCAGCCTGTCAAATGACGATGACACAGAATATTACCGTATCGTACGCGACAGCATGGGCCAGTGGTTTCCGGAAACACAGAAGACGTCACGCTGGATGGACAGCCATTATCTCGACGTTCAGGTTATTGGTAGTCCGGATGACAGCAACCGGGGGGCGTTCAGTATTTTCTGTGGCAACCGCGAGTTCTCCATACTGGAGCACGGTGATAATATTTTTCTGGCTGTCGCCAATTACATTACCGATCAACGCGGCAGTGGCAGCCGCTACCCGATTTATATTACCGATATCGACCTTTCATCTTCGGTATTTGCTTCAGATAGCGGAACCGGTGTGCAAACCATTCATTTCCTGAACCAGAAAAAACGCATCGAACAACAGCTGAACGAATCACTGCACCAGCTACGTAAAAACTGACACAGTACCGCACTTACTCACTGAGGCGAACCTGCTCCAGGATATGCTGTAAATCTGTCTCCCACACATCGAAATGTTTTCTGATATCTGCCTGCGTATAGAAAGGACGGAGATGCTCAAAACTGGATGCCAGCAGCAGGGTTTCGTCACCCTCGGCAAAAATCGCGATCTTCAGTGGTAAATACGGCACCAGGTCGAGGTAACGATCGCCCAGTTCCCTGATCTCCTCCGGCTTGCCAAAGAATACCACACGGTAACGGTCTGTCTTGAAACCGGATTTTGTCAGGCCGATATCCACGCGTTGTACACGTGACAAGGTATAGCCCTGTACCTTGATGGCTTTTTGCAAGGCAATCATGGTTTCAGGAAAAGCCATTTGCGAACGCGCCATATACAAATCCTGCGCATTCACCGAAGCAGCCACCATCAGCAGAATTCCTGCCAGCCATATTCTCATAGCGTCGCCTCCTCGAGGATTTCTGTATAAAGACGGTGCATGCGCTCGCAGGCCTTGTCCAGCTCTCTGTTATTGAACAGGTGACTGAGGTTTTCAGGGTTGATGGTTACCAGCTCAATACCCTTTTCGGTCTCCTGCAGAGTCACCCGGCAGGGAAGAAACAGCCCCACACGAGGATCTATCGAGAGCGCTTCGTTCAGGAAAGAGAAGCTGCAGAAATAAACAATGTACTGACGCCTGCTTTCCTTGTTCTTTTCAACAAACCCGCTATCCAGTGTCTGCTCGCGTATAACGCGGAAATTGCGTGCAGATATGGCTTTCTTCAGGTTATCCAGCGTCTCCTCGAAGCTGTAGGAAGACTCCATGCGGATAACCGGTGACTCGCTCTTGCGCACCGGTGCAGAATCAGCGGGCAACTGACGCAACCACGCAACCAGATCATCAGCATCGCCTTCCTTTAACCCCAACTCAGTGATAGAGGGCATTGGCGTACCATGCCGCCCACGTAACAGGGTCGCCTTTAGCATGGCATCACTCACCGATTGCTGGAACCCGGGATTATTCAGCGCTGGTGCCATGATCGGTGCTTCGCGCGGCCGCGAGAATGTTACACCGGTACCCTCACCTCCCTGGCCACGTTCCCCGTGACAGGCAACGCAATATTGCGTGAACAACTGCTTGCCACGCACGGCATCACCCTTCAGTGGTTTACTGTCATAGTCCGGCGGCGGCACCCCGGACCAGCCCCGTACTGTCTGGATAATAGCACCCACCTCGTCCTCTGAAAGTAACGGGAAGGCAGGCATAACCCGGCCTGGTCGGCCATTACGCACCGTTTTTCTCAGGTAGTCGTCGCTGGCTACCGCCAGAAAATCAGGAAGATTCAGCGGTACACCGACACCACCGCTGCCATCACTGCCGTGGCAGGCGGCACAATGTTGCTGGTAAAGCTCATCTCCGTCGGAATGATCCGCTTGTGCGACAAGGGTTGTGGCGGTCATCAGTGCCAGCACCGTAAACAGGTATTGTATTTGTTTCTTCATAGTTGCTTATTGTCCCAGAGGCCGGCATCGCCGGCCTTGATTTGAATCAATCCAGCTTTTCCGCAATCCAGCTGCGGAGACTACGCACCTGTGCTGGACACAGGCTGTGCTGCATCGGCCAGGCATGAAAGTCGACCTTGTAACCCAGTGCTTCCAGCGCCTTGCGTGTTCTTTCTGCCGCGGCGAACGGCACAACAGGATCCTGCTCGCCGTGATCGATACGTATCGCAAGTCGCTGAGGATCGGCCTGTTTTTCAGCTGCCAGCGTGCCTGGTCGAGGCAGATACCCGGACAGTACCAGCACCCCGGCCAGTGGTTCAGCCATACGTAACGCTGTATGCAATACCACAGCCGCGCCCTGGGAAAAGCCTGCCAGCAGAATCCGCCCGGTGGGAACACCCCGCTCCACCTCGCGTGCGACCAGCGACAGCAGCATTTGCCGCGCCCGCTCAATACCCTCTGTGTCCTCGCCATTATCGAAAGTCAGATCGTAAAGATCGTACCAGGCACGCATTTCCATACCGCCATTGAGCGTAACCGGTTGGCGAGGGGCGTGAGGCAGAATAAACCGGATACCCTGGCTTTCCGCCAACCCCCAGTCGCGCACCAATGGCTCGAAATCGTGGCCGTCAGCACCCAGACCGTGCAGCCATATCACGGCACCCTTCGTTTTACCTGTTGGCTCAATCTCCAGTATTTCCAGCATGTTTGTTCCCGTATCTTCAGATGCGGCACATAGTACCCGCAACCCGCAACAGGTTCGACTTGGGCTTTTGCTGCCGGCTTCGTATACTGCCGGCCTGCAAACCGGGGATTATCGATATGAAACCTTGCTGGGCAAGCTACCTCCTCTGGCTGGTCATCGGCGTTGCCGGTGTCGGCGCCATGCTGTCCTCCTGTGGACAAAAAGGCGACCTCTACCTGCCTGAACCCGCTGACCACAAAGAAGACAGCAAAAAGTAACCTGAATGGATTATTTTGATTACAGCAACGGGCGACTGTGTGCCGAGCAGGTCGATATCCCGACATTGGCCGACCAGTACGGTACGCCCCTGTACGTCTACTCTCGCGCCACGCTGGAGCGACACTGGAATGCTTTTGACGAAGCGCTGGGAAGTCATCCGCACCTGGTCTGCTATGCCGTCAAGGCGAACTCCAACCTGGCGGTTCTGGCACTGCTGGCAAGACTTGGCTCTGGTTTCGACATTGTGTCCGGTGGCGAACTGGCACGTGTGCTGAAAGCCGGTGGCGACCCGGCGCGTATCGTTTTTTCCGGCGTGGGCAAGACTGTTGCCGAAATGGAAATGGCACTTGAAACCGGTATTCGCTGCTTTAATGTGGAATCAACCGCCGAGCTGGCACGTCTGAATGATGTCGCAGCCACGCACGGTGTTTATGCCCCTGTCTCCTTGCGCGTCAACCCGGATGTGGATGCGCACACCCATCCTTATATCTCTACCGGCCTGAAGGAAAACAAGTTCGGTATCGAGGTAAACGCCGCGCGTGATGCCTACCGGCAGGCGGCCGACAGTAAACACCTCGATGTTCACGGCATCGATTGCCACATTGGTTCACAGCTCACTGAAATTGCCCCGTTCGTGGATGCGCTGGACCGGGTGCTGGAACTGGTCGACCACATCGAGTCGGACGGCATTCCTGTCAGCCATATCGATCTCGGCGGTGGTCTCGGCGTGCGTTACCGCGACGAACACCCGCCACTGCCTGAAGACTATGTACGACCCCTGATGGCACGGCTGTCCAACTGTGACAAGGAAATCCTGATAGAACCCGGTCGCGCTATCGCTGCCAACGCCGGTGTCCTGGTGACGGAAGTGCAATATCTCAAGGAAACGGCCGAACATAACTTCGCCATTGTCGATGCCGCCATGAATGACCTGCTGCGTCCGGCGCTGTACCAGGCCTGGCAGGATATTGTGCCGGTAATCCCGCACGACGGCGCGGCAAAGCACTGGGATGTCGTCGGCCCGGTTTGTGAAACCGGCGATTTCCTTGGCAAGGATCGGGAACTGACACTCGCGCAAGGTGACCGGCTCGCGGTGCGCTCTGCCGGAGCTTACGGTTTTACTATGGCGTCCAACTATAATAGCCGACCACGACCGGCAGAGATCCTTGTTGATGGCGACAAGGCGTATGTCGTTCGCCAGCGGGAAACGGTTGATCGGCTATTCGAAGGTGAGTCGATACCGGATTTATAGCAACGCACCGGATTTCCAGCCAACTTGCGTCATTGCGAGGAGCGCAGCAACGCCCGGCTGCTCCGACGCCAATAAAAAACGCCTTGCCCGTGACCTGTTCAGCGCATGCCAGATGGATGACTGCCTTCGACCGACATTGCAGATCACTGGATCGTAATCGATCCGCGCGGCAACACATCACGCCCGCCATCAAGGTTCGTTACCGTGACGCCACACGTGCCCGATTTGTCAGGATCGACTGTTACATTCGCAACCAGCATCGTCGAATCAATAACCGTCACCAGGTTGGTCGTAACACCCCCATTACGGCATACCTCTACGCTCACGCCATCCTGGATGCCGGTACCGGAAGCCATTACATCGACCGTACTACCGGCGAAAAGCAGGCCAGGAACAACGCCTGTGATACTTAATGGATTACCACCCACGCCACCCGCACTAATCGCTATCGCACTGCGCAGTACTTCTCGCTCTCCATCAGGGTTGGTTACCGCCAAATTACAGGCACCCGATGCATTGGCTGCCACTGTCAAATTGGCAATCAGCGTTGTTGAATCGATTACCGTTACCAGATTAGTCGTAATCGCTCCACTTCGGCAGACCAGGACGTTTGCCCCGACGTCGATACCAGAGCCGGTTAACGCCACATCCATCGTGCTACCCGCATCCAGAGTGGATGGCGACACACTCGCAAGCGTTAATACTTCGCCAGGAGGTTCAACCCCGCCTGCATCAATCGTAATCGAACCACGTGGCAGAATATCACGCGCGCCATCAGCGTTTGTAACCGTCACGCCACACGTACCCGATTTATCAGGATCGACTGTCACATTCGCAACCAGCATCGTCGAATCCGGGACCGTTACCAGATTGGTTGTGACGCCCCCGTTCCTGCATATCACCATGTTCACCCCATCCTTGATCCCCGCACCGCTGACCGTCACATCGACCGTGCTGCCCACTTCCAGATTGGCCGGGGAAATACCCGACAGGCTTAATGGTTCAAGTATCATCAATTTCTGGATGCCACTGAGTAGCGGAATTTCCTGGGCAAGGTCATCCGATGCCTGCGCGCTGTTAATGCGATCAATTATCGGCTGCAGTGACTGCTGTACATCGCTGTGCAGGCCCTCGATCGCCAACACCTGTTGTGCGTCTTCAAGCTGTGCAATTGCTGCAGTTAGCAATATCTGCGCAACCTCCGTGTCAGCCTGCTCGATAATTGCTTCCCGCAAAAAGACAACGGCCTGATTGATATTCTCATTGGCATTGATCACTGTCAGGAAAGCCGCAAGCAGACCAATCTGCTCGCTGGTAAGGCTTATACCTCCCACTACTGCTGCAGCAGGCGAATTATTGAAGTTGGCACTGGTATAAAAGGCAATAGCGTCCCTCAATGTTTGAGCAGCGTGATTGTGGAACAGCGGCGTGGTATCGGCGGCTTCTACCACCGGCGGGGTGTTGAATGTCCCATCACCTGCGCCAGTATCAGTCGGTATGAATACGCCTGTTTGCAAGGCGATTTCCTGGGAAAGATTCTCCACTCCGGTATTGAAATTCGGGTTGTTAATCCCGGAACCCGCATTCGTGTGGCAGTTATTACATTTTGCGCTGGCTGAGTCGAGAAAGAGCACTTGACCTTGACTGGCGTCGGCATCCACAAGATTAAGGGGTAATGACAGGTCCACCTGACGTCCAAGAAACAGTTGAAATGCCTCCAGCGCATCCAGCTCTGCATCAGTCGCAAGCCGGAAGTCGACAGCCTCAACGCGCGCCATTGTCTTAGGGAAATGTTGCTTGATCGCACCTTCGGTAAACTCCCGGAGAGACCCATCACCCTCACTCACCCCGGCCCAGCCCATTCGCTCGCCATCAGGACCATCCCTGCTGGTTCGCAGTGCCAGAACATGGTTTGTACTGCGGAAATCGGGGAAGGCCGGATCCGGACTGGTCTTGAACAGCGCAAACTGCCGCACCAAGGTATCATCTTCCAGATCTGCCAGGTCCGGATTGGTTTCCGAAACAAAAACGGGGTCGTCCGGGGGCAGCAAGGTGATAAAACCGGGGTCTATCGTAGTGCTTCGTTCCAGCGGATGACAAGTGGCGCAGGTTCGTCCATTACCATTGAATGTTTCCTGTACAAATATCAAGAGGCCTTGCTTGACAAGCGGATCAAGCGCGTTGACAGACGTTGAAACTCCCCCTCCTAGCATTACCAGGCTCGAAAAAAAGAAATATCTACCAATCTTCGATATAAACCCAATGTTCATCAGCTGCCCTTTTTTTACTGGCAGATAATGTGCGTACCAACCAGTATCCTGATAAAGCAATCCGAAGACCGTGCCATATGACGAAGTGGTAACTGTTACTTTAGATCATTTCTGAGCCGTGTCCACAGTGGACGTTAACTATCCAAACAGCAAAGTTCCCTGACTCGAAACCAGCAGATAGTGTAATCACGTCGCGCGCAACTACACGCTCCCCATCAGGGTTGTCGATGCAAACGCCGCTACGCAGTCAGTGATAAGGCAGCAGCGCACCGGCAGCTTTTAAAAAAGAAGGCCTTTCAGGACAGAATGGCATGATACGATATTTCCCCTCTTTATTATTTTTATATTCATACTGAAGTCTGGGCCAACTCAAGCATGAAACCACTGACTGTCCTATTTTGGTAGCAAACTAAACTGATCATCGTATACCACCAAATGCTAAAGAACCTGCAAAGGAGTGTTTCCGGAAATATATGCGGATAACCTTCCCTGGCTGCTGCCAAAAAAGCTCAGGCGCTGGCTTGTCGGATTGTTTCGGTTCGTCGGTGCAGCCTAGCACCGCAGCTGTCCTGATGGACTCCCTTCAGCATCAATAATCCCCTCCCTCAGCAACCACCCCCTTGCATCCCCGGCATCCCCTTCAAACCACGCCTTTGTCGACCCTAACCGAAAACTGTAGCCCCATGCATCCATGTCCGCCATCAACCTCTCACGCCCCACGCCAGTCAAACGATCCGCCAGTAAAATCTGTAAGTAGCAAACCGCACTCTCTTCGTCGTAATCCCCGCCCGCATCGGTATGTAGCCCGGCACGCCGATCCGGTGTCATGCAAATATAATGACAGGCCTCGTGTAATGCAGAATGCACGGGCGTGTCATCACGCAACACCAACCTGTCCCCCACCAGACCGGCCTCACTGTCGCCCCAGAAACTGCCCGAAATAGCGTTGCCGGCAGCCACCCGTTCACAGCTCAGGCCATAATCCACAAGGAGTACCTGCAATACATCGATACCAAGCCCTTGTACGCTGAGCACATCCGCATGCTGTTGTATGATTCCATGATCCATGAGGATAAATTCTCCGCCGCCACCGCCCCGCTTGCAAATCCCTGCCTGACCCGTACCCTGAACCGATGGAATTGCAATTCACCAAAATGCATGGTCTCGGCAATGACTTTGTCGTCATCGACGCTATCAACCAGTCGGTCAATCTCGACACTCACCAGTTACGGTTTCTCGCCGATCGCCGTCACGGTGTGGGCTGTGACCAGATTTTACTGGTCGAAACCTCCGACCGGCCTGACAGCGCATTCCGCTACCGCATCTTCAACGCTGATGGCGGTGAGGTGGAGCAATGCGGCAATGGAGCACGCTGCTTTGCGCGCTTTGTGCGCGAAAAGGGCCTGACTGATGCCGACCGTATCCCGGTTCATACACGTGCCGGGCTACTCGAGCTGATTGTCCGGGACGATGGCCAGGTGACCGTGAACATGGGTGTTCCGGTGCTGGAGCCAGCCGGCATCCCCTTTGAGGCGCTGGTAAGAGCACCTCAATATGCCTTGTCAGTGGAAGGTGAAACGCTTGAAATCGGCGCTCTGTCCCTGGGTAATCCTCATGCCGTTATGGAGGTGCCACACATTGACACAGCACATGTGGCACAACTTGGCCCGCTGATAGAATCGCACCCGCGCTTCCCCAACCGGGTCAATGCAGGATTTATGGAGATTGTCGATCGCGGCCATATCCGCCTGCGTGTTTACGAGCGTGGTGCAGGTGAAACACTGGCTTGCGGATCGGGGGCCTGTGCTGCGGTTGTGGCGGGTCGCCTCTGGAACGAGCTGGATGAACAGGTAGAAGTCGAGCTGCGTGGCGGAAATCTTGTGGTAAGCTGGGCAGGTGAAAACCAGCCGGTGCTGATGACGGGGCCGGCCACCTTTGTCTTCGAAGGAACTATAACATTATGACATCCCAGGCCAACGCCAACCCTGTCGCCGCACAGGAACCCGATGTAGAACAGGTCGCACGCTACCTGGCCAGTCACCCCGAATTCTTCGAAAACCATGCTGACCTCGTTGCCGAGCTGCGACTGTCTCACCAAAGTGGTAACACCGTCTCCCTGATCGAACGGCAGGTACAGGTACTTCGCGAACAGAACGAAGGCCTGAAAACCCGTTTGCTGGAGCTTGTGGATGTCGCCCGCGATAATGACCGTCTTAGCGATCGTGTACACCGCATGACACTGGATCTACTTGCGACAGATGGCTCTGCGGCGCTGACCGATACCCTTGAGGACAGACTGCGCAACGAGTTCGATGCCGATTCCATAAGCCTGTTTCTCACCAATATCGATGAGAACCAGCAACGTGAAAGCGGTATTTTGAAGCTGGACGCCAACGATGAACTGAAAGCCCTCTTTGAACCGGCCTTCAGCGAGAACAAGCCTCAATGCGGCCGGTTATCTGCAGAACAGACAGCGTTTTTGTTTCGTGAGCAGGCTCAGGCCATTGAATCGGCCGCAGTGGTCCCGCTCGGAGACCACGCACAAGCCGGTCTGCTCGCTATCGGCAGCCGTGAGGCCAAACGCTTCAATAACAGTATGGGCACTCTGTTTCTCTGTCATCTCGGCGAATTATTACTGGCCCTGCTCAGGCAGAAAGGTCTTGGCTGACACGCCGTGCACAAAGACGCACTAGACTGGCAACAGCGCTACCTGGTGCACCTGAGTGAGCAGCGGCAGCTCTCCACGCACACCCTGAGCAACTACCGGCGCGACCTCGATTCCGCTGTCGGCTGGTGTGACAGACAGAACCTTCACCACTGGCGCGAGCTGAACAACCAGGACGTGCGCAACTGGAGCGCAGAATGTCACCGCAAAGGACTGGGGGGGCGCAGTATCCAGCGCCGGTTGTCCGCGCTGAGAGGCTTTTGCCGGTTCCTGGTTGAAAACAAAGTACTGGAACACAACCCGGCACGGGATATTCGTGCACCAAAATCACCGCGCAAACTCCCTCACAGCCTGGACGTCGACCGCCTGCAACGGCTGCTGGAATGCAAACCGGAAAACTGGCTGGAACAGCGCGACCTGGCCCTCATGGAGCTTACCTACTCGGGAGGATTGAGGCTGGCTGAACTGGTTGGCCTCGATATCAGTGATGTCGATTTACGGGAAGGCGAGGCCCGGGTGCTGGGCAAGGGGCGCAAGACGCGGATCGTACCGGTCGGCGGCAAGGCACGAAATGCCCTCGCCGCCTGGCTACCACTGCGTAACCTGCATGTAGCGGAAGACGAAACCGCATTGTTCATCAGCCGTAACGGAACACGCGTCAGCCCCCGCAGCGTGCAGCAACGGCTAAAGCGCTGGGCGCTGAAACAGGGGCTGGAAGGCCGCCTGCATCCACATGCCCTGCGCCACTCCTGCGCCACCCATATCCTCGAATCCAGCGGCGACCTGCGCGCTGTGCAGGAGTTACTCGGTCACGCCAATATTGGCACTACTCAGATCTATACTCACCTGGATTTCCAGCGTCTCGCACAGGTTTACGACGCTGCGCACCCCCGTGCCCGTAAAAAACAGCGCTCGTAACCGGATTGCCTGCCACCGCTAACCGGCGGTTTTACCGGGTTTTAGCCTGAACGTATTGCGGGTCTGGTGTACAATCCTCCACCCCATTCAGACAATTTCAGGACTGCGGCGTGGAACAGTACCGAGGCACAACCATTCTTTCTGTACGACGTAACGGCCGGGTGGTCGTTGGCGGCGATGGGCAGGTATCAATGGGAAACACTGTGATGAAAGGTAATGCCCGCAAGGTACGCACCCTGTATCACGGCAAGGTGCTGGCCGGTTTCGCCGGCGGTACCGCCGACGCCTTCACGCTGTTCGAGCGTTTTGAGGCCAAGCTGGAAAAACACCAGGGCCACCTGACACGCTCTGCCGTCGAGCTGGCCAAGGACTGGCGCACCGACCGCATGCTGCGCCGGCTTGAAGCCCTGCTGGTGGTGGCCGACAAGGAAGCCTCTTTGATTATTACCGGTAATGGCGACGTCATCGAGCCGGAAGACAGCCTGATGGCCATCGGCTCCGGTGGACCGTTTGCACAGGCGGCCGCTCGCGCCATGCTGGAAACCACCGAACTGGGCGCGCGTGAGATTGTCGAAAAAGGTCTCAACATCGCCGCCGGAATCTGCGTTTATACCAATCACAACCTTACGCTTGAAGAACTCGAGTGCTGAGCCAACGCTCGCACACCACACCCAATAGTGAAACCATGTCTGAAATGACCCCCCGCGAAATCGTTCAGGAACTGGACAAACACATCATCGGCCAGGACGACGCCAAACGCGCCGTCGCGATCGCCCTGCGCAACCGCTGGCGCCGCCAGCAGGTCGAGGAACCGCTACGTAGCGAGATAACGCCGAAAAATATTTTAATGATCGGCCCGACCGGTGTCGGCAAAACCGAAATCGCCCGACGACTGGCACGACTGGCCGATGCACCCTTTATAAAGATAGAGGCCACCAAGTTTACCGAAGTCGGCTACGTAGGCCGGGACGTCGAGTCCATCATTCGTGATCTGATGGAAGTCGCTATCAAGATGACCCGCGAAACGGAAATGGCCAAGGTGCGGCACCGCGCCGAAGATGCTGCCGAAGAGCGCATCCTGGATGTCCTGTTACCCAAACCGCACAGTGTCGGCTTCAGTGCCGAGCCACAGGAAGACGAAAGCAGTGACACGCGACAGAAATTCCGCAAAATGCTGCGCGAAGGCAAACTTGACGAGCGTGAAATCGAAATCGAGGTATCCGCTGCACCGGTCGGTGTGGAGATCATGGCACCCCCCGGCATGGAAGAAATGACCAGTCAGTTGCAGGGCATGTTCCAGAACCTTGGCGGCGGCCGCACCAAGACGCGCAAGATGCGTGTGGACGAAGCCCTGAAAATCCTGATCGATGAAGAAGCCGCACGCATGATCAACGAGGAAGATCTCAAGCTGCAAGCCCGCGAAAGCGTCGAGGAAAACGGTATCGTATTTCTCGACGAACTCGACAAGGTCACCCAGCGCAGCGACCAGGGCGGCAGCCCGGGCGTATCGCGTGAAGGCGTACAACGTGATCTGCTGCCGCTGGTCGAAGGCAGCACCGTCACCACCAAGTACGGCATGATCAAAACCGATCACATTCTCTTTATTGCCTCCGGGGCGTTCCATTTATCCAAACCGTCCGACCTGATCCCGGAGCTGCAGGGTCGACTGCCGATTCGTGTCGAACTGGAGGCACTCGGGGTGTCCGAGTTCGTGCGTATTCTGACCGAGCCCGACGCTTCACTGACCGAGCAGTACGCCGCCCTGATGAAAACCGAGGGACTGACACTGACCTTTGCCGACGATGGCATCGAACGTATTGCCAAAGTCGCCTGGGAAATCAACGAGCGCACTGAAAACATCGGTGCACGCCGCCTGCACACCGTTATCGAACGGCTGCTGGAAAATATATCCTACGAGGCCGCCGACAAGGCCGGGCAACAGGTGAACGTCGATGCCGCTTATGTCGATTCACAGCTCGACGATCTGGCCCGGGACGAAGACCTGAGCCGCTACATTCTCTGATTCTGTTTTTGAGGTAACACCGCACATGGCTGACAAACCCCCACACCCGACCGAAATCAACTTTCACCAGAAGTCCCGTACGCTGGAAATAGCGTTTGATGACGGTAGTAACTTCACCATGAGCGCCGAGTACCTGCGTGTCCACTCACCCTCTGCCGAAGTACAGGGCCATGGCCCCGGCGAAGGCGTACTGCAGGTAGACAAGGAAGACGTCAACATCAAGCACATCGAGCCGGTCGGCAACTATGCTGTCCAGATTCATTTTGACGATGACCACAATACCGGCATCTACTCCTGGGAAACACTGTACAAGCTGGGCGCCAATATGGAAGAAAACTGGAAAGCCTACCTGGAGCGGATGAAAGAAGCTGGTGCGCCGCATTCACAACTTCGCACAAAATAACAGCTACCGCAGCACGGAGACTCTGCGCCGCGTTCCGGCTACAATACAACCTGGTACAGAAACGGATTCGCAATGTCTGAAAAAACCCATTTCGGTTTCGAGCAGGTCGATGTAGAAGAAAAACAACGCCGCGTGGCCGGCGTGTTTGACTCGGTCGCCGACAACTACGACCTGATGAACGATGCCATGTCGTTCGGTATTCACCGGTTGTGGAAACGCTTCGCCATCGAGCAGACCGGTGCCCGACCGGGACAACGCATCCTCGACCTGGCCGGTGGAACCGGTGACCTCGGCGCACGACTGTCGCGACTGGTTGGCCCGACCGGTGAGGTCGTCATTGGTGACATCAATGCCTCCATGCTCCATGTCGGTCGTGAACGGCTGCTCGACAAGGGTATTACCGGCAATGTTCAATTTGTACAGGCCAATGCTGAATCCCTGCCCTTCCCCGACCAGAGTTTTGACTGCATCACGATTGCCTTTGGCCTGCGCAATGTCACCGACAAACAAAAAGCGTTGGCCTCAATGCATCGCTGCCTCAAACCCGGCGGACGTATACTGGTACTGGAGTTTTCCAAACCGGTCGCACCGGGTCTCAAGCCTCTCTATGACATCTACTCTTTCAGGCTGTTGCCACTGATGGGTAAATTTATCGCCAAAGACGAAGACAGCTACCGCTACCTCGCCGAATCGATTCGCATGCATCCTGACCAGGACACACTGAAAGATATGATGGAGCAGGCAGGCTTCGAGGACTGCGAATATTTTAACCTCACCGGCGGCATAGTCGCCCTGCATCGCGGGTTCCGTTACTGAAACAACCATGAGCACCCCTGCCCTGATTTCTGCTGCGCTGGAATCCGCGTTAGACCTGTACCTCAAACAGGACCCGGATGCATTACAACGGTGTGCGGCACTGCGGGACAAGGTCATTGCCATAAATCTTACCGGAACAGATTTCTCCCTGTATTTGCTGCCAGATGCCGAAGGCATCAAGGTCCTGACACATTACGAAGGAAAACCTGACACGCTCCTGCGCGGTACACCGGCAGGATTTGCGCGGCTTGCCCTTGAAACACGTGAGGACGCACTTTTCCACGGCGCTGTGGAGATTATCGGTGACACGGAGACAGGTCAGGCCTTCCAGGAACTTCTCTCCCGGGTCGATTGGGACTGGGAAGAACAACTTTCACGACTGACCGGTGACACAGTTGCGCACCAGCTCGGTGAACTGGTGCGCAAGGGGCAGCGGTGGCTCACAGAAAGTGGTGACACACTACAACAGGATTTGTCCGAGTACCTTCAGGAGGAAGCGAGACTGCTTCCTGCCCGTGTTGAACTCAGCACATTTCTTGATGCCGTGGACCAGCTCCGATCCGACACTGACCGCCTGTCAGCTCGCGTTGAACGCCTGCTTAACCTGCACGAGGAGGCATCATGATCCGGCCAGGACAGTTGCTACGACTGTTGCATATCAACTGGGTGCTGGTCAGAAACGGGCTCGACGAAGTCATCCTCGCAACCCACCTGTTCCGACCGGTGCGCTTCCTGCGCTGGCTCGCGCCCTGGCATCTTCTCAGCCGGCGCACTCCGCGTGCAGTACGCATTCGTCGCACGCTTGAAGACCTCGGCCCGATATTCGTCAAATTCGGCCAAATCCTGTCCACCCGCAAAGATCTGCTACCCGATGATATTGCCGATGAACTGGCCAAGCTGCAGGACCGGGTTCCTCCTTTTAGCGGGGATCTGGCCTCTGCCATCATAGAAAAAACCCATGGTCGCCCCGTGCAGGATATTTTCGCCCACTTCGACACTGTGCCACTGGCTTCCGCCTCGGTGGCCCAGGTCCACGCCGCCACACTTAACAGTGGCGAAGATGTTGTCGTCAAGGTATTACGCCCCGGCATTGAACCGGTGATTCGGCGTGACGTCAGCCTGCTCCACTACATCGCAGGCCTTGCAGAGCGTTACTGGAGTGAAGGCCGGCGCCTGCGCCCGCGTGAGGTCGTTGCCGAATTCGAGAAAACGCTCTACGAGGAAATGGACCTGTTGCGCGAAGCCGCGAACGCCTCACAATTGCGACGTAATTTCGAGGATTCCACGCTATTGCATGTTCCCGAGGTGTACTGGCCCTATTGCCGTCACAATGTAATGGTGATGGAACGCATCTACGGCATCCCGGTCAGTGATCTGGATGCGCTACACGAAGCCGGTGTGGATATGAAGTCCCTGTCAGAACGTGGCGTGGAAATCTTTTTTACCCAGGTGTTCCGGCACAATTTTTTTCATGCCGATATGCACCCCGGCAATATTTTTGTGTCCCGTGAAGGGCAGTACATGGCCGTGGACTTCGGCATCATGGGCACCCTGAGTCCGGTCGACCAGCGCTACCTGGCAGAAAACTTTCTGGCTTTTTTCCGACGCGACTATTACCGGGTCGCGCAGCTTCATGTTGAATCAGAATGGGTACCGAAAGGTACCCGGGTTGATGAATTCGAATCTGCCATCCGCTCGGTTTGTGAACCGATTTTTGAAAGACCTCTTAAAGAAATCTCCTTTGGCCAGCTATTACTTCGACTGTTTCAGACGGCACGGCGCTTTGACATGGAGATACAGCCACAACTCGTACTGCTGCAAAAAACCCTGCTCAACATCGAAGGCCTTGGCCGACAGCTCTACCCCGACCTCGATCTCTGGCAAACCGCAAAACCATTCCTGGAACGCTGGATGAGTGAGCAGGTTGGAGCACGCGCATTTGTCGGTCGTATGAAACGCAGCTTTCCCGAGTGGAGCGAGCGTCTGCCGGAAATTCCCGAACTGGTTCACCGAACCTTGCAACAGGCCTCTGAAGGCAAGCTGCAAGTTCAGTGGGAATCACGAGAACTGGAAAAACTCCGCCACCAGATGCAGCGCTCCAGCCAAAGGACGATTTATGCAATACTCGGCAGCGGCTTTTTAATCAGTGCCTCACTGATCTACGGACTCGACGGCTATACGCCTGCCATGCTCGGCGGCGCGCCGCTATTAAGCTGGGTGTTTGGTGGAATTTCTGCGCTACTGTTCCTGGCCGCCTGGGAAACCGACTAGTCGACAGGCATAAAAAACCCGCCTTGAGGCGGGTTAAAATGTGGCTCTTTAGTTACTTATAGCTATTTTTAAAGTTGAGCCTTGTTGTTGTCTTGTTACGCCGTGCGACTCCTCCGAATCGTCTGCGTTTATTATCTTTGTCTCTCCTCCAACACCGTCTCTGCAAGCACTCTCTACTTCACTGTTATTCGCTGCGTTGATTTTTGTTGTGTAATAACTAGAGCAACAAGCGTGCCTGTTTTAAATTATCAATAAAATCATTTAGTTAAGCCGGTGAGCCAAAGATAATGTTCGGTAATGTAATTATTACCGACAACAGCGGCTTAACAGAAGGCCCTTATATACCATATCTATCAGTAAGTTAGATCCCTCTAACGGGTTCGTTACATTTTTTATTATGTGTAAATATCTTCGACACCCAAAAGGCGGCATTAATAAAACGCCTCCCTTTAGTCACTAATACTGAACCTCACACAGGGTGCAGTAAATCCACAGCCGCCATCAGAACAACCAGTGCAATGACCCAGAACAACACAATCCATACGGCAGACTGGCGAGCCTTGCGCTTCTCCAGCCAGGTACGCGGCCTTACTCCCTTGGCCAGGAAAACCAGATTGGCAGACAAGTTAACGCAAACGATATTGGCCGCAAGCAGTAAAGCGGCGCCTGTCGCCATGTCAGACTGCCCGGACGCCAGCATCATTCCCAGTGCGGCGGTCGGCGGCAGTAATGCAACCGCGACCATCACACCTACCAATGCACTGGCAACTCCGCTGGTCAGTGAAAGAACAGCCGCAGCGCCTGAAGCCAGTGCCAGTACGATGCCGTCAAAACCGACCGTAGTACGCGAAAGAATCTCCGGTCCCGGTACCTCGACCGGCCAGAACCAGCCAATCAGAAAAGACAACACCAGCGCCAGCGCCACACCGGCCAGGTTGGTCTTGAGGGATTCCTGCAGGAGGTCCCGGTCACCCAGCGTAGCGGCAAATGCCAGCGCAATGTTCGGGCCGAGCAGGGGAGCAATTACCATCGCACCGACGATAACAGCGACGTTATCTTCCAGCAGGCCAATCGCCGCTACCACGGTTGAAAGAAATACCAGGATCAGGAAATTGGCGTTCAGCCGTGCGCCTTTTTCGATCTCGCTGTACAACTCCTCGCGCGTCAGACCACTACCGGATTTCGCCGAGGCATTACCGTTGTCCGGGGTATCATCTGTTTTCGGAGCAGGGCGGGGCAGGACTGCCTCGACCGGCTGCACAATGATGTGGGCATTCTCCGCCGTTCCCAGCAAACTCTGCAATGCATCCAGCACAGTCTGGCGTGAATCATCCGCCACCAGCATTTTCACGCTACGGCGCTGGTCCTCAACGGTCTGGCTGTACCAGCAATCCAGTGCTCCGTATTGTTCAGCCAGACTGACCAGCGTATCAAGATGACCGGCATCGGCAACGACTTCAATAAGTTTCATGGTTTCTTTGTTGGGTGGCCGCGCTATGGTCGCTGCAGGGCTACTTCCACCTCGTCACGCTTTGCCTTCCCGACCAGGCGTTCAATCAGTGCCAGCGCAAAATCCATGGCAGTACCAGGCCCGCGAGAAGTGATAACCGTTCCATCCTCGACCACAGCGTCCGTGCGATAATCAACCCCGCTGACGTCATCAAGCACACCGGGAAAGCTGGTCACCTGTCGGCCTTCGAGTAGCCCGCTATGCGCAAGCACTTTGGGTGCAGCACAAATAGCCGCCGTATAGCGGCCGGCGGACGCCATCTCCTTTAGTAACGCATGAATACGTGGATCTCTGTCGAGATGGTCGGCGCCGGGCAACCCTCCTGGCAGCACCAGCATGTCGTAATTATGTGTCAGCGCTTCATCAAGCGTGGTATCGGGAACCAGAACAGTTCCACGCGATGCCTTGACTGGCTGATCGTCGAGCCCGGCCGTCACCACATCAATGCCGGCGCGGCGCATCAGGTCAATTACAGTGACGGCTTCGAGTTCTTCGCATCCCTGCGCGAGGGGGACCAGTACGCTTGCCATGTCTTTTCACCCTCCTGTTGCTGTTCAATCAGTTTCCGCACCGGCACCAGACGAATACCCATCTTCGCCAGCTGTGGAAGTCGTTGCTCCAGCACCGCCAGCGTCTGCGGGTAAGGGTGTCCGATTGCCAGCGCGGTGCCCTGTTCACGCGCCAATGCTACCAGCCTGTCGAACTGAAAGGCTATGTCCTTTTTATCATGACTGTTGTCCAGGAACACATTGCGTCGAATACCGGGTACACCGGTTTCCTCCGCAACCTGCAGGGCCACTGTGGCCCTGGTGGTCCTGCTGTCGACAAAAAACAATGTCCCCTGATGCTGAAGGGTCTCCATCAACCAGCGCATGTGACCGGGATGGCGGGTCAACAGGCTGCCCATGTGATTATTGACGCCAATAACATGCGGCACACGCTGAAGGTTCTCGAGCACTGTCCCGACAAATTCGCTTTTGGTCATTTGCAGGGTAACAGCACCGGCATCCAGTGGACGACCATCGACACTGTCCATCGGGAGGTGCAGTAGCACTTCACGTCCATGATCATTTGCCTGGTTGGCAAGTTCACGGGTGTGGCTTGCGTGCGGCAGAAAAGCACAGGCTACCGGACCGGGCAGGGCGAGTACCCGGCGACCGGTTTCCAGTCGCTTGCCCATATCATCAATAATGATGCCAATAACTGCTTGCGACGTAACGGGTGGCTGTGCGTGCACCTGTTGTGCAAAAAAACCCCACAAAAAAAGAACCGGCCAGAGGCCGGTTGTTTTTGTCATTGCATGTGTTCCCGTTGTATGGCGAGACCGCGTAGCAAATTCAGCGCCTCGTAGAGCTGGTAGTCTGTTTGTGCCAGGGATTCCTTCTTTTTCGCTTCTTTCGAATCGCCGGCACCGTCCTTCTTGCCATTGCCGTTAGCCAGATGCCCGGACAGATCCGCTTCCTTGATCGGGTCAAAAGTTCGTTCGACTGCGGAAATGTTAACTTGCTCCAGCTCGATATCGGGCTTGATGCCTTCCGCCTGGATGGAACGTCCGGACGGTGTAAAGTAACGCGCAGTGGTCAGCTTCACGGCCGTGCCATTACTCAGGGGTAATATCGTCTGCACGGAACCCTTGCCGAAAGTCTGCGTGCCGACAATGATGGCGCGGCTGTGGTCCTGAAGCGCACCGGACACAATTTCCGAGGCAGACGCCGAACCCTGATTAACCAGTACGATCAGCGGAGAGCTATCGAGTATATCGTCCGGGGTTGCATTGAAGCGCAGCCGTGAATCATTGACCCGACCCTCTGTGTAGACAATCAAACCTTTCTTGAGGAAAGCATCAGAAACGGCCACCGCACCATTCAGAACACCACCCGGGTTATTGCGCAGATCCAGCACCATACCTCTCAGTGAGCCGCCAGCCTGCTTCTTCAGCGCTTCGATAGCTGTCACCATATTGTCCGCTGTCTTGGACTGGAATTGTGATATGCGCACATAGCCAAAACCGTCTTCCAGCATGCGCTTCTTGACACTCTTGACCTTGATGACGTCGCGCTTGATCTCTATCTTCAGGGGCTTCTCGACACCCTCGCGTACGATGGTCAGCTTGAGCACAGAACCCGGCTTGCCACGCATGATTTTCACAGCATCGTTCAGTGTCAGGCCTTTTACCGGCGTGTCATCGAGACGAATTATCAGATCTCCGGCCTTGACGCCGGCCCGTTGCGCCGGCGTATCGTCGATGGGTGCGATGACCTTGACGAAACCGTCTTCCATTCCGACTTCGATACCCAGCCCGCCGAACTCACCGGTGGTGCCAACCTGCAATTCCTTGAACTGCTCACGATCCAGGTAGGAGGAGTGCGGGTCGAGACCGGAAAGCATGCCGCGAATGGCATTCTCCAGCAACTCGCTGTCTTCGACATCCTCCACATAGTCGTTCTTGATGCGGCCGAAGACATCGGTAAAGGTCCGCAGCTCATCGACCGGCAGGCCACGTACTGTGGCCGGCGCTTCGCGTTCAGCAAATACGCCTTGCCCGATTGACAGGGAAACACCGATGGTTAATCCAATCAGCACTAAAAAAATATTTTGCCGTTTCACACTCATTAAAAACCTGACCTGGCGAAATCACTGTCGCCTCGAAATTAGAATTAATAAAAGCCTGCCAAGGGGTTGGCTTTAAATACAGTGCCGACCATACCATAGCCGGACAAGATTTGGCCAAACCTGCGCCACTAACTTGCCGCACCTGATGGTTTCCCTCGGCACCATTTGCGTGGATTGACAGGACGCCCCTTGTGACGCACCTCGAAATACAACCCGGAACGGGTCTGACCGCCACTGGCGCCCAATGTTGCAACCGTCTCCCCACTATCGACCCATTCCCCGACTTCCTTATAGAGCGCCTGATTATGACCGTATAAGCTCATATAGCCATCGCCGTGATCGATAATCAGCAACAGGCCGAAGCCCCGCATCCAGTCGGAAAACGCCACCCGACCCTGGGCAACGGCATGTACCTTGCCGCCTTCTGGCGCTGTAATCAGCACACCCTGCCATGCCAGCCCGCTATCCCCACGCGGCGTACCGAAGCGGACGCTGAGTTGGCCACGGGCGGGCCAGTTCAGCGCACCCTTCAATGCCTTGAAAGGCTTGTTGTGTGCCGTATCGGCGGGGATATCCGCGAGTAATTCCTGCAGTGAGTGCACCAACTCCTGCAAACGTCGCTCATCCACCTGGAGTTGTTTTAATGCACCGCCCTGTTTTGCCAGTTGCTGTCTGAGTTCAGCAACCGCCTTCTTCCGCAACTGCTTTTGCTCTGCCAGCTGAGTGATACGCGCGCGCTGGGTGCCTTTTAGTTCGGACAATACCCGTGACTTCTTCTCGATATCACCCTGTAGCACCTGCAGCCGCTTTATCGAGGCATTCATGGCATCGATTTTTTCTGCACGTGCCCGGGTAAAGTAGCCAAAATAAGTCAACACGCGTCCGACAGCATCCGGCTGCTCCTGGTTCAACAGCAACTTGACCTGTTTCTGTCGGCCCATGACATAGGCGCTACGGGCTTCATATGCCAGCTGGTCTCTTTGCGCCCCAAGCTGGCGGGTTTCCTCCTGCCGCTGTCGCTGTAACTCAGCCAGCTGCTTGATTACCGCATTCAACCGCTTCTCCGTATGCCCGAGCGCTTTCCGGGAAACATTGATTTCACGATCAATATCGCGCAGTGCTTTTTCTTCGCGGGTTTTCTGCTTGCGCCTGACTTCAAGCCGGTTTTGCAAATGATGAATACGGGTGCGTAGTTCACCGAGTTCACGCGTCCGCGCAGCGGCGTCTTCTGTTGCACTGAGGGGTACGGGCAGACCTGCCAGAACGATGCTTAAAACCAGCCAGGCACACCGGCACAACATCAGTTTGTGGCCACATATGCGACCATACCGGCTCAGGCCCCTGTCTCCATGCCGGTGACGGTCTGACCGGTTTCATCGGCTGGCTGCCATTCAATCAGTGAACGGCCTGTCATTTCCGCTGGCGGCTGCAGCCCCATTATATCGATGAGACTCGGCACAATGTCGGACAATGCACCGTCATTTAACCGGGCCGGGCGACCCACGTAGACCAACGGAACCACATTGGAGGTATGCGCGGTATGCGCCTGGCCGGTTTCCTTGTCGCGCATCTGCTCGGCGTTTCCATGATCTGCTGTAATCAGCGCTTCGCCACCGGCTGCCTGCAGTGCCGGCAAAACTCTGCCCAGGCATTCATCGATGGCCTCGATCGCTTTGACGGCCGCCTCCATGTTGCCGGTATGGCCGACCATGTCCGGGTTCGCATAGTTGCAGATGATGGCGTCATAATTCCCGCCCTCTATGGCCTCGATCAAGTGGTCTGTCAGCTTCGGTGCGTTCATCTCGGGTTGCAGGTCATAAGTATCAACCAGCGGGGAGGGTACCAGTATGCGCTCCTCACCCTCGAAGGGTTCTTCCACGCCACCATTAAAAAAGAATGTCACGTGGGCATATTTTTCCGTTTCGGCGAGGCGTAACTGGCGCAGGCCGTGGTGCGAGGCAAATTCACCAAACACATTTTTCAACCGCTCGGCAGGGAAGGCCACCGGGACATCGAATTTGGAATTGTATTCAGTCAGGCTGACAAAACGGGCCAGTTTCGGAACGACCTCACGCTCGAATCCATCGAAGTCGCTTTCAATAAACGGGCGCGTAATCTGACGGGCGCGATCGGACCGGTAATTCATGAACACCATGACGTCGCCGTCCTCGACATGAACCGGTTGCTCGCCCTTTGGCACAATCCGTGTAGCCTTGACGAACTCATCGCTTTCGCCACGCGCATAGGCCATTTCGAGACCGGTAATCGCATCCTCCGCCTCAAAATCTGCCTTGCCCTGCGTAATCAGGTCATAGGCAGACTGAATACGCGGCCAGCGGTGATCGCGGTCCATGGCGTAGTATCTACCGATAATCGAGGCAAAACGGCCGCCGCCGTATTCACGGAAGCGATCCTCCATGGCCTGGATTGATGCTGCCGCACTACGTGGCGGTGTATCGCGCCCGTCGAGAAAGGCGTGCAGGTAGACTTTCTTGACACCGCGATCGACAGCCAGCTTGACCATGGCGTGAATATGCTCTTCGTGGCTATGTACGCCACCGGGTGACAGTAACCCCAGTACATGCAAAGCCTTACCACTCTCGATGGCAACATCCGCAGCATCAGTCAAGGTTGCATTGTTGAAAAAAGAGCCGGTTTTGATCGAACGGCTGACACGCGTGAACTCCTGGTAGACAACACGACCCGCCCCCAGATTCAGGTGCCCGACCTCGGAGTTGCCCATTTGCTCGCCGGGCAGACCGACCGACGCCCCTGAAGTACGAATAAAGCTGTGCGGGTACTCGGACCACATCCGGTCCCAGACCGGTGTGTTTGCGGAATATATGGCATTGTAGTCCGTATCTTCGCTGTATCCCCATCCATCGAGAATAATCAGTACGGCCGTCTTGGGAGTTTTTGACATGACCTCAGAGTCTGCGCAGGGGTCTGAAACAGTGACTAGACCCATTCTAACGATAAATTCAGAAAGCCGCCATGCGGAAAAACACCACCCACTAAATTACGGCTTTCTAATCAGGTTTATTATTGTATAATGTTTTGATTATAAAGGGCAGGGGCAGAACCGCTTTCCGGGACATCTGTTTCCACTTTAAAAATACAGGGCAGGTAAATCCGGATATGGCGACAACGACCAGCGAAACCCTTATTACCCGTGACGAGGACATTGACCGCGCGTCACGCTCCCTCAAGGCCATGTCACACCCGCTGCGACTAAAAATTCTCTGCACCCTGGGCGACCAGGAAGTCAGCGTGCAGGACATTGTCGAACACGTCGGCACCTCGCAGAGCAACATTTCCCAGCATCTGGCCATACTCCGCGACAAGGGTATCCTGACCTCGCGCAAGGACGCCAACCGTGTCTATTACCGGGTGGGCGATTCACGCACCCTGCGCCTGATCGGCATGATGCGCGAAGTGTTCTGCAACATTAACACCTCCACCTGATATTCGACAAATTTCTGACGATTACCTGAGGCTGCGACGGTGGATTTTGCACGTATTCTTGAATTCTCCGGGAATCACCCGGTCCTGATCCTGGCTTTTCTCGGCGCTCTCGGATTGCTGATATTCCTCGAGGCTGGCCGCCGTTTCAGCGGCATGAAATCAGTTGGCCCCATCGAGGCAATTCAGCTTAACAACCGGGAAGATGCCGTTTTCCTGGATATTCGCGACGAGGCTGAATACCGTAAGGGACATATCCCGGACGCAATTCATATTCCCCTGAAACAACTGCCGGAACGTGTGAAGGAACTGGAAAAATACCGCGGTAATCCCGTCATTGCCTGCTGTCGTTCCGGTAACCGCTCGACAGCAGCCGGGAGCATCCTGGCAAAACACGGCTTTGAAAACGTGTACAATCTGGACGGCGGTATTTCCGCCTGGCAAAGCGCCAATTTGCCGGTAAACAAGAAATAGCGCGAGAACACTTGGCACTGACGGCTTAAAACAGAACAACTGGAAGCACCCACATGACAGAAGAAAACCATCCAAACACCTCGTCAGAAGATGCGCCCGAGTTCTCCATTCTGCGCACTTATCTCAAGGACGCATCCTTCGAAATTCCAAATGCACCACAGGTATTCACTGAAGACTGGAAACCCGACATCAACCTTCAACTCAACACCGAGGTATCCACGGTTGATACAGATCTCTTCGAAGTCGTACTAAGAGTCACGGTCACTGCAAAGCTTGGCGACAGAACCGCTTTTCTAGCAGAGATCCAGCAAGCGGGTATATTTACGTTGAAAAGTTTTGACGAAACACAGAAAGGCCACATGCTAGGTGCCTACTGCCCTAACACGCTGTTTCCGTTTGCACGCGAAGCTATATCAGACCTGGTCATCAAGGGTGGTTTTCCACAATTGTTGCTTGCCCCAATAAATTTTGACGTCCTGTACGCGCAAAACATCGACCAAATCAGCGCACAGGTCGACGACAAACACTCCCACTAGCTATTACTACAGCACACCAGGTATGCCGAACTTGTCCCATGCCGCTATAACCGTACTCGGCGCCGGTTCCTGGGGCACGGCACTGGCCATGCTGCTGGCGCGCAATGGTGTTGCTGTTCGATTGTGGGATCGTGATGCGTCTCATATTGCGGCACTTGAAAAGTCCCGCTCTAATGAACGGTATCTGCCCGGTATACCCTTACCAGATGGCATTTCACCCGTTGCAGAGCTGGGCAGTGCTTTATCCGAATCCGACTTCGTTCTGGTCGTTGTGCCAAGTGGCGGGTTCCGGGACGCCCTTAAGAACATTTCCGCATTGCAGCAAACACCGGGTAAACTGATCTGGGCCAGCAAAGGCCTTGAACCCGGCAGCGGAAAATTTCTGCACCAGGTGGTCGAAGAAGAGATGCCCGGCCACCCTGCCTACGCCGCCCTGTCCGGACCCAGCTTTGCGCTTGAAGTCGCACGCGGCCTGCCCACAGCAGTCACCGTTGCCTCACCGGATCCGGCCTACGCCGACGCGGTGGCTGAATTATTTCACTGTCCGACCTTCCGGGCCTATACCAGTACAGATCTGCTTGGTGTCGAGCTGGGCGGATCTGTCAAAAATGTACTGGCTATCGCAGCCGGTATATCCGACGGTCTTGGTTACGGCGCCAATGCGCGGGCTGCGCTGATTACCCGGGGACTGGCTGAAATCATGCGCCTTGGTGCCAAACTGGGCGGACAGCGTGAAACCTTCATGGGACTGGCGGGGGTAGGTGACCTGGTGCTGACCTGTACCGATAATCTGTCCCGTAACCGCAGGCTGGGGCTGGCGCTGGGGCAGGGTCAAACCCTGGCGGCCGCAATCGATGCTATCGGGCAGGCAATAGAAGGCCTGGAAACGGCTAAAGAACTTGATGCACTGGCTACACGGCACCAGGTCGATATGCCGATAACCGCACAGGTGAAAGCCGTACTGTATGACGGTGCGCCACCGGCATCCGCTGTTCAGGCCCTGCTGAACCGGGAAGCAAAGGCCGAATTACTTTAAGGTGGCACATCACTTCAGCCGTGAGATAATCTTCAAGGTAGCATTCCGTTGCGATTTATAGAGCAGGGCAGATAATAGGCCTGTGGTCGATACTCAATGAGGTGCAAGGTGTCAGTCATGTCGTTTTTCTCGCTCACGCTTAATGCCGCCATCACTGGCCTTGTCTTGCAGCTGGCATCACTGCCGTCAATTGCAGCGCCGGCTACACTCAAAACCACGCAGGCTGGCTACCAGTTGATGCCAGACGAACAACGCTTCGATGGCCTGGTCGAAGCCGTGTATCAATCTACAATCTCCGCCCAGACAGCGGGTGAGATTATCGAACTTCCATTCGATGTGAACGATTATGTTCCGAAGGGTGCGCTCATCGTGCGCCTTGATGACAAACGCCAGAAAGCCCAGCTGGACCAGGCCATCGCCAGTGAAGCACGGGCGCGGGCACAGCTTGCCGATGCCGAATCCGACTACCGGCGCAAACAGCAGCTGTTCAAAAAGAAGGTGCTGGGCAAGGCTACGCTGGACAAGGCAGAAACAGCGCTCAAGTCTGCCCGAGCCGGACTGGAACTGGCACAGGCAAAACTGGACCAGGCACGTGAGCAATGGGAATACACCAGGGTACGTGCTCCGTTTGCCGGCGTCATGATCGAAAGGCTGGTTGAAATAGGCGAGCATGCCCGAACCGGCACACCGCTGGCAACGGGCTTGTCGCTGGAAAAGCTGCGCGTCCAGGTCGCCATTCCGGCGCACTACGCCGGCCATATACGTGAAAATCTGCAGGCGCGTGTACAAAAACCCGGTGGCCAGGAGTGGCTGGAAAGTACCGACATCACCCTGTTCCCTTTCGCAGACCCGCACAGCCATACCTTTACAGCGCGAGTACAGTTACCGGAAGGCCAGCATGGTATGTACCCGGGTGTGCTGGCCAAGGTCGCTTTCCTGGTCGGGCGACAGCAGGCGCTGCTGATCCCCGACAGTGCCATCATACATCGCAGCGAGGTAACCGGTGTTTACGTAGTTGCGGATTCGGGACGTATCTATTTTCGCCAATTGCGGATCGGGCGTCCCGCGGCCGGCAATATGCGCGTTGTGCTGGCCGGACTGGAAGAGGGCGAGGCGGTTGCACTGGATCCGGTGGCCGCCGGCATTGCGCTCAAACAGCAGGTAAACACTGTCTCCCATGAGTGAACAACCCGGCTTCTCGGGTGCTATCGCCCGGCGCTTTCTGCAAACCGAAATCACACCGCTACTGGCATTGCTGGGTGTGCTACTCGGGCTGTTTGCGATTGCAGTGACACCGCGCGAAGAAGAACCACAGATCAATGTCACTTTTGCCAACGTCTTCATCCCGTTCCCCGGTGCTTCCGCGCGTGAAGTGGAAAAACTGGTAACGAGTTCCGCCGAACAGGTATTGGCCGAAATCGAAGGCGTCAAACACATTTATTCCGTATCACGCCCGGGACTGTCTATCCTCAGCGTTGAATTTCTGGTGGGGGAACCGCGTACCGAAGCCATTGTCCGGCTCTACAATGCCCTGTATTCAAACCAGGACTGGCTTCCAGCCGATCTGGGTGTTGGCCAGCCACTGGTCAAACCCAAGGGCATCGATGATGTACCCATCGTTACGCTGACATTGTGGACAGAGGACCCCACACGTGCGGGTGCTGATCTCAGACACATTGCGCATACGCTGGAAACAGAACTCAAGCGTGTGCCCGGCACCCGGAATATATATACGGTAGGTGGGCCGGCACCGATCGTGGATATCCACTTCGACCCACAGAGACTTGCCGGTTACGGACTCACACTGGAAGCATTGCGCAACGCCCTGCAGCAAGCGAACCAGTCCGCTGATGTTGGTACGCTGGTCAATCACAATCGTGAGATACAGGTCAAGGCAGGCCAATTGCTGGGCGACGCACAAACCATTGCCGGCCTGGTCGTCGGTATGCATGCGGGAAAACCGGTTTACCTGCGTGATGTTGCCGAAGTACAGCAAGGGCCTGAACAACCCACGCAGTATGTCTGGTTCGGCTCCGGCGCCGCGGCGGGTGATGCTTCGATGCCAGGTGTACATCCTGCAGTAACACTGGCGATTGCCAAACAACCGGGAACCAACGCAGTAAAAATAGCAGACCAGGTTGTTGCACGGCTGGATGAACTGAAAGGCATCTTCATCCCGCAAGGTGTGAACGTTACCATCACGCGCAACTATGGCGTCACCGCCGACCAGAAGGCGCAGACACTGATCAAAAAACTCATTTTCGCTACCGCATCGGTCGTTCTTCTGGTTATTTTCAGCCTCGGCTGGCGCGAAGCCATTATTGTCGGCAGCGCAGTCATTATTACACTGGCCATCACCTTGTTCGCCTCCTGGGCGTGGGGCTTCACGCTTAACCGCGTGTCACTGTTTGCGCTGATCTTCTCCATCGGGATCCTGGTGGATGACGCGGTTGTGGTGGTCGAAAATATCCACCGCCACATGCAAATGGGCAAGCTGAACCTGGTACAGGCCATTCCTGTTGCCGTGGACGAGGTAGGCGGGCCAACTATCCTGGCCACCTTTACCGTCATTGCCGCCCTGTTACCGATGGCATTTGTTACCGGGCTGATGGGGCCATATATGAGCCCGATACCCATCAATGCCAGTATGGGCATGCTGATTTCACTGGCAGTGGCACTGGTTGTCACACCATGGATGTCGTTGAAAATGCTGCGCAAGTCACCAGCGCACGATGCTGAAGAACAGGGAGATTCACGCTTGCTGGCAGCCTTCCGGCGTTTTCTGACACCGTTCCTGTCCGGTGACAAGGGACGCCGCGCACGCCTCCTCATGCTTGCGGCCATGCTGATACTGATCCTGTTCTCGGTCGGACTTGCCGGTGTAAAACTGGTGGTTCTGAAAATGCTGCCGTTCGATAACAAGTCCGAGTTCCAGGTTGTTGTCGACATGCCCGAAGGCACGTCACTGGAACAGACCAACCGCGTACTGACCGAACTGGCTGGCTACCTGGCCGGCGTGCCGGAAGTCGACAACTACCAGATCTATGCCGGCACGGCTGCCCCGATTAATTTCAACGGACTGGTGCGCCAGTACTATCTCCGGGAAGGTGCATCGGTCGGTGATATCCAGGTCAACCTGGTGGACAAGTCACATCGCCAGCGCAAGAGTCATGATATCGCCCGCAGTGTGCGTGATCCATTACAAGCCATCGGCAAACGCTTCGATGCTGTCATTAAAATTGTCGAGGTACCGCCCGGACCACCGGTTCTGTCACCACTGGTGGCTGAAATCTATGGTCCGGATTACGATGGCCAGATCAAAGTCGCCCGGCAAATTCGCCAGGTTTTTACAAATACCGCGGATATTGTCGATGTCGATGACAGCATTGAGCAGCCTGCACCGCGCTGGATTGTAAGCATTGACCGCACCCGTGCTGCACAACTTGGTGTAGATCAGGCAACCGTTGTTCGCGCACTGGCGACCGCGCTGGACGGAGAAAATATCAGCTACCTGCACGACCCCGATGCCCGCTACCCGGTTGCCATTCGGCTGGAACTTCCCGTGGCTGAAAAAACAGATATCGAGCAGGTGCTCGGCATCAAGGTGCGCGGCCGGGATAATACACTGGTCGCCTTGTCGGAACTGGTTACGCTGGAATCATCGTCCATTGAACGATCCATCTACCGCAAGGATCACCTGCCGCTGGTTTTTGTTACTGCTGACATGGCCGGCAAACTGGACAGTCCGTTGTATGGTATGGCAGCACTGCACCGGAACATCGGTGAGACACTCACCACCAACGGTGAACCTGTTCAGCAACACCTGATCAAGCAGCCAGACAACCCCTACAGGTACAGCCTGAAATGGGACGGGGAGTGGCAGATCACCTACGAAACTTTCCGGGATATGGGCATTGCCTATTCGGTGGGGCTGATACTGATTTATTTGTTGGTCGTTGCACAGTTCCGTTCCTACCTGACGCCACTGGTTATCATGGCACCGATCCCGCTCACTATCATCGGCGTTATGCCGGGGCACGCGCTGCTGGGCGCCCAGTTCACCGCTACCTCAATGATTGGCATGATTGCACTGGCAGGTATTATTGTGCGCAACTCCATCCTGCTGGTGGATTTCATCAATGACGAAGTCGCCAGAGGAATCGCTTTCGAGGAAGCCGTAATTCGTGCCGGCGCCATTCGGGCAAAACCCATTATCCTCACCGGACTGGCAGCTGTTCTTGGTGCGCTTTTCATACTCGATGACCCGATCTTTCGTGGCCTGGCTATCGCGTTGATATTCGGCTTGCTGGTTTCCACTGTTCTTACGCTGGTCGTGATCCCGGTGATGTACTACGCACTGATGCGCAAACGGCTGGGCCGGCTGAAAGCATCACAATAACGATTCAAGCGCCTCCTGCCGTTACGGCTTTGCCCATCTGGCGTGGCAGGGAGCAACGCTCAGTCAGCGCCTGAAAACGCCTGCTGCCGCCATGCTTCATAGACCAGTACAGCAACCGTATTGGACAAATTCAAACTACGGCTCCGGGCCACCATCGGCAGACGTATCACTGTGCTGACCTGCTGTGATTCGAGCAGACCGACTGGCAGCCCACGGGTTTCCGGACCGAACAGCAACGCGTCGCCGGGTTGATAATTGATGTCACAATAGCGCCGGGTACCACGTGTTGAAACGGCGTACAGGTTTTTCGGCTGTATGTCCGTGATAAATCCTTGCAGCGTATCGTGCACCTGTACACTGGCCCATTCACGATAATCCAGGCCCGCCCGGCGCAGTTTACGATCATCCAGCTCAAAGCCGAGCGGCCGGATCAGGTGCAAGCTGCAACCGGTATTCGCGCACAGGCGCATTACGTTGCCGGTGTTGGGTGGTATCTCCGGCTGATAGAGTACGATATGAAACATTGGTTAATCCGCTTTTCTTTCGCCTGCACTTAAGGTCAAATACAGCTCCATGAACCAGACTGACAATCCGCTTGCCGTCGATTTCTGCGGCCTGACACTCCACTCACCGCTTGTGCTGTTGTCCGGCTGCGTGGGGTTTGGCGAGGAATATACACGGGTACGGGGATTTTCCAATCGTGATGTTGGTGCTGTCTGCCTGAAGGGCACCACACTCGACCCACGCCCGGGCAACATGCCACACCGTGTCTATGAGACACCGGCAGGCATGCTCAATGCCATTGGCCTGCAAAATCCCGGCGTAGACCATGTGGTAAACAGCATCCTGCCACAGCTGGATTTTGAAGAAACGCGTTTTATTGCCAATGTGTCCGGTTCTACTGTTGAGGAATATCATGAGGTCACGCGACGCTTTGATGACTCCCCGATCGATGCCATCGAAATCAATATTTCCTGCCCGAACGTGAAGGAGGGCGGTGTCGCCTTTGGGAATGACCCGGATATGTCCGCGAGAGTGGTGGAGACCTGTCGCAAGGCTACCAACAAACCCCTGATCACCAAACTGTCACCCAACCAGACCGATATCGCCGGCAATGCCCGCCGCTGCATCGAGGCTGGCAGTGATGCTTTTGCGGTCATCAACACGCTGATGGGCATGGCCATCGACATCGAAACCCGTCAGCCGGTGATCGGTAATAACCAGGGCGGCCTGTCCGGGCCGGCCATCAAACCCGTGGCTCTTCTCAAGGTTCAGCAAGTTTACCAAGTGTGTAAAGCACACCATATTCCTATTATTGGCCAGGGTGGTATTACAACTGTCGAGGATGCCATAGAGTTTCTCATTGCCGGCGCCACAACTGTCGGCGTCGGGACAGCCCTGTTCTATGATCCGCTGGTATGCAAGACTCTCAATAGCGGTATTTCTGACTATCTGCAGCGACATCAGCTACCGGGCCTTGCCTCACTGACCGGCAGTCTTCAACTCAACTAACCGCACCTGATCCGCCCCGGTGCCGCGTCTTGTAACCGGCAAACCCCTGCCTGCAAAGCCACCTGCACAGCAAATGGCGTGAATTTTGCTTCATATCCCCTGCTAGCACGGCAGCAACAGGGTAACACCATGTATAAAAGACACTTCGGGTTGTCAGTATCGCCATTTCGTATTACCCCGGACACACGCAAATTTTTTGGTGGTGGGCAGCGTGCAGAAATACTGGAAACACTGATATACGCGATCTGTAACGGCGAAGGCATGATCAAGGTAACCGGTGAAATCGGTACCGGAAAAACCATGCTTTGCCATATGCTGCAGGAACAACTGCCCGACTCGGTCGAGGTCGTTTACCTTGCCAATCCCAACCTGACTCGCGACGAAATTTTGACGGCCATCGTGCTGGAGCTTGAATTACCTGTTCCGGAGGGGTGCTCGCGCCTGCAACTTATGCAACACCTGCAGGATTACCTGCTCTACTGTCACCGCAAACAACGTCGTGTCGTGGTCTTTATTGAAGAAGCCCAGCAGATGCCTTTGCAGACACTTGAAGAAATTCGCCTGCTTTCGAATCTGGAAACCCGTGACGCCAAGCTTCTGCAGCTACTGCTGTTCGGTCAACCCGAACTCGATAAGCTATTGGAAAAACATGAAATTCGTCAATTACGGGATCGTATCGGGCACAGTATTCACCTCACACCGCTTAGCTCGAAGGAAGTCGCTGAATACTTGCGCTTCCGGCTTCATAATGCCGGTTATCGGGGCGGTGAATTGTTTACCTGGTCGGCCTGCTGGTTGCTGGCACTTTCTTCAGGTGGGCTGATTCGACGACTGCATCACCTGGCAGAAAAGTCATTACTGTCTGCATTCTCTGCCAACGCTGTACGGGTTCGGCTGATTGATGCCTGGCGTGCCCGTAGTGACGGCCAACATCTGGCAAAACTGCCACGTTTTGCCGGGGGAGTGGTGGCCGGCACCCTGATTACAGCACTGACCGTATTCCTCCAGAATTTACCGGCACCACAAGCTGAATCAACGCAGGCTGCAGCCATGCAGCGAATCGCAGAAACTCCAACGCCAGACCCGGTGCTCGAAGCTGCCCGGCAGCGTGCGCTCAGTATCCAGCCCTCTGCCGGCCTGCCAGCCGTCTCACAACGACTGGCCGCATCAGAAATCTGGCTACGCAACCCGCACGGCGGATTGACGATACAGCTCTTGCTGAGTGAAGACGACGATCTTGCCAATATAGAAAAACTGATTGAAAAACAACCTTATAGGAATATTCAATCAAACATTTTCCTGTCACGAAGTGAAATTGGGGGACGCCCGCGCTGGAACGTCCTGTACGGGAATTTTGATAGCAAGTCCAAAGCTTTGGCGGCAATTGCCGATCTACCTGATGAGCTGCGCAGGCATAAACCGTTCATACGTTCGATATCCGCACTATACAAAAGCCAGGAACGAACCGAAGCGCAGACCAAAAAGGAAAGCTCAGGATGAACAGTTTACGCTGGATGCTCTATTTACTGCTGACGGTGCTGGTGACCATAACCGGTTGTGCGTCGACGCCTCCGAAACCCGCGAGCGGACACATTGATAGCAGTCAACGTCCGGATGCCTCCCACCTTTCCAGTGATGCCATTCCCTCACTGGTGCGTGAAGCCCCGGTTGTCCCGGAGCCCACGCCGGCGATAGCGCAGGAAACCTACACTGTCGTTGTGACCAATGCAGCGCTTGATGAACTGCTGTTCGCACTGGCACGTGATGCCCATCTCAATATCGATGTTCATCCCGGACTGTCGGGAAAAGTGACATTAAACGCAATCGACCAGACCCTGCTGCAGATACTTGATCGTATTTCTGCACAGGTACCGGTTCGTTACCATTTTGAAGATGAACTGTTGGTGGTAGAGCCCGATCAACCTTATCTGCGCAGCTACTATATCGATTACGTGAATCTGGCCCGCAGCAGCAAGAGCAACAACAGTGTTTCTACCGAAATCGCCACAACCGGCCAGGCCGCCGTAGGCGATAGCGGCGGCAGAGGTAGTAGCGGTGGATCGAACAGCTCTTCGACAAATGTCACCAGTTCTTCGGAAAATCAGTTCTGGGGACGCCTACGGCAGAACATCGCCAGTATGCTGGGACTAAAGGGCGACGACGATGCATCCGGCCAATCCGTCATTATCAATGCCGAAACAGGGCTGATTACAATACTCGCCACACAAACCCAGCATTTACAGCTCCAGGAGTATCTCGACCGACTGGTAACCAACGCACAGCGCCAGGTGCTGATCGAAGCAACAGTTGTTGAAGTCGAACTGAACAATAACTATCAGTTCGGTGTGGACTGGTCAAAAATTGCCGATAGCGGAAATGGCGTCAGTTTTACCCAGAGCCTGCTTGGCACCAATCTGGCCAGCCCGCCTGTATTCTCTCTCAACTACACCGACAACAAGAGCTTCGGCAACATTTCTGCGACTGTAAAAATGTTGCAGGAATTCGGTAATGTGAAGGTACTGTCCAGCCCCAAGATAATGGCGATAAATAACCAGACAGCCTTGCTCAAGGTTGTTGATAATATTGTTTACTTTACACTTGAGGCCGATACTGTAACCGGCCAGACCACCACTCAAACCACCTTTACCAGTACGCCACACACCGTACCGGTCGGCTTTGTTATGTCTGTCACACCGCAAATCAGCCGTGAAGATGCCGTCACGCTTAATGTCAGACCGACCATCTCGCGTGTGACAGGTTTCGTAAATGACCCCAATCCTGCTTTGGCAGCCAACAGTATCGAAAGTCGAATTCCACAGATACAGGTTCGTGAAATGGAATCTGTATTACGCGTGCGCAGTGGTCAGATTGCCGTGCTGGGTGGGCTGATCCAGGACAATGTCAACCTGACTGACCAGGGTATCCCCGTCCTGTCACAAATTGATTACCTGGGTGATGCGTTCACCTACCGGGACAACAAAATCAAAAAATCCGAGCTGGTAATTTTCCTGCGTCCGCGCGTTGTGGACAGCCTCGACAAACCACTGGATGTCTACACGGATTACCTACCAAACCCTGATGCAGCGCTCGGGCCTGACCACGCAGGTGAATGGAGGGTAATGCGTTGAGCCTGCTTATGGATGCACTCCGACGTGCAGAGACACCTGCCGATGAAGCGACGGATGAAACCTCTGCAACAGCAGAGCAGACAACTGCAACCGCCACGGAAAGCAGCGCGGCTGATCTTTCGCTGGAACCGCTGAATGATGTTGAACGCCAGTCAGAAGCTCGTCAGCAACACTCCGGTGAAGATCGGCAACAACAATCGCCTGATGACAATGCTTCCATCGATAGTGAACGTCCGGATGAATCCGGAACGGTAAAACGCAGCCACGTAGTACTGGAGCCGCGCTCCAGCCGGACACAAAACATACTCATGTTCATTTCCGGCCTGGCATTTATTCTGCTGATTGTGGGCAGCTACTATGCCTGGAAGTCCAGCGAGCTACCTGCACAAAGAGGCTTTTCATCGGCAACACTGATCGACTCACCCGAAACACCAGAAGTTTCACAAAATGAACTCGCTCAGAATGAGACAGCCTCGGTGACAAAAAACGTAACGGCACAAAAGACAACCACCACACACCGTGCAGTTACACCACCAAAACACGCACCAGACCTTCACCCGGCGCAGGCGAGCCACAGCATAAGCCCTGAGCCTCGTCCAAAGCCATCAATCAACATCAGCAAGCGGCAGAAAATACCCGGCATCAACCCGGAGCTGATAGCCGCCTACAATGCTTACCAGAAACAGAATTTTGAACTGTCAGAGAAACTCTATAAACGTGTCCTGCGCCGCTACCCCGATAACCGGGATGCCGTACTGGGGCTGGCCGCCATTGCCATGTACCAGGGGCGTTATGCCACCGCACGCGATTTCTACACGCGCGCCCTGAAAGCCAATCCTGCTGACAGTGTTGCCCGTATCGCACTGCATTCACTTATCGGTTCAGGCGATGCACTGAAAGACGGCAGCCGTCTCAAGCAATGGTTGCAGTCAGATCCGGGCAACCCGCAACTACACTTTGCACTCGGTAATTACTACGCTGAGAACAGGCAATGGAAGGAAGCACAGCATGCATATTTTGAAGCCTTTCGTCTTGCACCCTCACGAGCCGATTATGCCTTCAACCTTGCCGTGACACTGGATCGTCTGATGTTGCGCAAACAGGCACTCGAGTATTACCGCAAGGCACAGGAACTTGCCGGTAGCACAACTTTATTCAGCACCAGACAACTGGAGCAGCGCATTACCCAGCTGGAAAATTACGGGGGAGCGAAACAGTGAACGCTGTTGCCCGGCCAAAACGTATCGGTGACCTGCTGATAGAAAAGGGCATCCTTACCCAGGACCAGCTCAGTATTGCGCTAACCGAGCAGAAGAAATCACGCGAGCAGCTTGGCAAGATCATTGTCAGTCTTGGTTTCGCGACCGAGGCTGTCGTTCGCGACGCGCTCGGTGAAGCGCTGGGGCAGGAGAGCGTCGACCTGGCGAAAGTGATCGTCGACACGGAAGTCCTGCAGCTGGTTGGCAAGGATGTGGCGCGCCGCTTCAAAATGCTGCCTCTATCGATTGATTCAAACAAGGCTGTTCTGACAGTCGCAATGGCTGACACGTTCAATGTGGTTGCCATTGACCAGTTACGCGCGCTACTGGGCGGCGAACTTGAAATTATGCCGGTACTGGCTGGCGAATCTGAAATTGAAACTGCGATTGACCAGCTATATGGCTTCGAGCTTTCTGTCGATGGCATCTTGCATGAAATAGAAACCGGTCAGGTTGATTACAGCAATCACCACAGCGAATCCGACGAGTACAGCCAACCCCTGGTCAGACTGGTTGATGCGCTTTTGTCTGATGCCGTTAAAAAGAGCGCTTCTGACATTCACTTTGAGCCTGAACTGGGGTTCCTGCGCATTCGATATCGTGTCGACGGTGTCTTGCGCCAGGTTCGTAGTCTGCACCAGAACTACTGGTCTGCCATTGCCGTTCGTTTAAAAGTTATTTCAGGGATGAATATAGCCGAGACACGCGCACCGCAGGACGGCCACATTTCACTGACGCTGTTCGGCCGCCCGGTTGATTTCCGTGTTTCTGCACAGCCAACCACACATGGCGAAAATATAGTCCTGCGAATACTCGACCGTAACAAGGGTATTGTTCCGCTGGACAAACTCGGTCTTAGTGAGCACGCACTTGCCACATTACGACTCATGATGGCAAGGCCGGAAGGTATTCTGCTTGTAACCGGCCCGACAGGTAGTGGCAAGACTACCACCCTTTATTCCATGTTGAGCTACGTTAATGATGAGTCTGTAAACATCATGACACTTGAAGACCCGGTTGAATATCCCATGCCGATGATTCGTCAAACATCGGTAAACGTTTCTGCAAAGCTGGATTTCGCCAGCGGCATCCGCTCCATGCTCAGGCAGGATCCGGATATCATCCTGGTTGGCGAGGTCCGCGACGAAGATACTGCCGATATGGCGCTACGCGCGGCCATGACAGGTCACCAGGTCTATTCAACACTTCATACCAATTCCGCTGTTGGCGCGATTCCACGCCTGCTGGACCTGGGCATAGTACCGGATATTCTTGCGGGAAATATTATTGGTATTGTGGCCCAGCGACTTATACGCAAGCTATGTCCACATTGCAGAAAGCAGGACAAGCCAACTGAACTGGAACATCACCTGCTGGGACTCGCGAAAGATGAAAACCCGGTGGTTTACCGTGCAGATGGCTGTGAACAGTGCCACCAGTCAGGTTATCGCGGTCGTATTGCCATCACTGAACTGCTCAAGGTTGATACAGATATAGACGACCTTATCGCACGCCGGGCATCGCGGAAGGAAATTCACGAACTGGCGATCAGTAAAGGCTTTGAACCGATCGCAGAAGACGCACTGCGCCGTGTGCTGGATGGCAGCAGCACGCTCGAGGAAGTATCCCGCGTCGTTGACCTCACAGACCGTCTGTAGAGTAGAAGAGCGATGGCAGCATTCGAATACAAGGCAGTAGACAACTTCGGCAAGAAGGTACTGGGACGCATCGAGGCAAGTAACGACGATGATCTTGAACTGCGCCTGACACGCATGGGGCTTGACCTTGTCAATTTTCGTCCAGCGCGAAAGGGCCGTCTGTTTTCCCATCGTAACCGTATCGATCGCCCAGAACTCGTTACCTTTTGCTTCCACCTTGAGCAACTGACGCGCGCCGGTGTTCCTATACTTGAAGCGCTCGCTGACCTGCGAGACAGCGTGCCAAACCCGCGCTTCCGTGATGTGCTTTCCGCCATTATTGAGGATATACAAGGCGGGAAGAATCTTTCTGGCGCACTTGCAGGGTTTCCGACAATCTTCGATCCGGTTTTTATCAGCCTGATCTCCGCCGGCGAACAAAGTGGCGAATTACCGGCCATCCTGCGCGAACTGACTGAATCGCTCAAGTGGCAGGATGAGCTGGCAGCTCATACAAAGAAGATCATCATGTATCCGGCTTTTGTCGGTACAGTCATTATCGGCGTAATGGCTTTTATGATGATTTACCTTGTTCCCCAGCTTGTTGGATTTATAACCAGCATGGGGACAGAAATACCTGTACATACCAGGGCGCTGATCTTTGTTTCTGATTTTGTCACCCACTACTGGTACCTGTTCCTTGTTGTTCCACCCTCCCTTTTCTTTGGCATTCGTTACTGGGCACGTCACAGCAGCGCCGGGCGCTACCGGGTAGACCAGTGGAAACTTAATGCCCCTGCAATTGGTGGCATATACAAGAAAATCATTTTGTCGCGCTTTACCAGCAACTTTGCTCTCCTTTACAAGGCCGGCGTTACTGTTCTTGATTGCATCCGCATGGGAGAAACACTGGTTGGCAACGCCGTCATCGCTGAAGCCCTTCAGCGGGTAAGACACCAGATCAGTGAAGGTGTCGCATTGACCTCCAGCTTCGAAAATACCGGTCTTTTCCCACCACTCGTGGTACGCATGTTCCGGGTGGGTGAAAGCAGCGGCGCACTGGATAACTCGCTGGAGAATGTCAGCTATTTCTTCAACCGCGATGTGCAGGAATCCATCGACCGCGTCCAGTCACTGATAGAACCTGTGCTGACTGTCGTCCTTGGCGCCATGCTTGGCTGGGTTATGCTTTCTGTCCTTGGGCCTGTCTACGATATGCTCGGTGAAGTGACGAGGTAACTTCATGAAATATGTTATCTACGTCAATGGCGAACAAAGCAGCCTGTACCAGGTTGGCAGGCACTCGGTGCAACATCTCGGAAGCTATCTGGCCGGTCTTGCCGGGATGCACAGATTACGTGATGCTCTGCTGAAGCTTCATCACCATCCGGTATCTATTCTTGTAGACCTTATTGAGGAGGAGTTTCGTCACGACAACCTTCCTCATATACTTGGACGTGACCGTGCCCGCATGCTGGCACGTATGGCAGGAAAACTTTTCCGCGGTACACCTTTCCGCTACAGCCAGGTCATCGGACGCAGTCGTGAAGGCCGTCGTGATGACAAGGCACTGTTCAGCGCCTTGACCAACCCTGACAACCTGATGCCATTGATCAGCCTGTTGGATGAAACGGCCACACCGCTAGAGGGCATTTTTTCGCTGCCTCTCATCAGTGCGGATATCCTCAAGCCAATGCGTGCTTGTGGTGAAAATATCCTCCTGATAACCGAACAACCAGGCGGTGGATTACGCGAAACCTTCCTGCGCAAGGGTACGGTAGAATTCAGCCGGCTTGCGCCTATACAGGAATCCTCACCAGAAGAATATTGCCGCTTGCTCGATGCAGAAGTTCACAAGACTCATCGTTATCTGAATACGCTGAGACTTGTTGCACCCGGAGAATCGATCGACGTCTATCCTGTTGCTGATTCACTTCGTTGCGAAGCTGTAGCACGTGAGTGTCGTGAATCAGAACAACTGGCTTTTTACCCGGTTGATATACGCCAGCTTGCGCTGGCGACAGGCTGTAAAAACTTTCCGGACACAGGCTTCAGTGATGCCTTGTTTGCCTTCCTTCTCGGCAACTCACGTCACGGGAATCATTATGCCCAGCCCCAGCACTTAAAACGTATGCGTGGTTGGCAGGGTTCGGTGGCTATTCGCGCAGCAAGCTGGATTCTGGCTGTCATCGGGCTGAGCTGGTCCGGTATGAATGTTATCGATGGCTGGATGGCAACCCGCGAGCAAGTCCAGATTGCCGCCAGTCGCGAGTCTATTTCGGAACGTTATACCCAGCTGACACAGGAGCTGCCAGTGCAGCCCGCCGAGGCGCGCGCCATGCGCGAAGCAACCGCACTGGCCAACAGCCTTGAGCAACACCCATTGCAATCCAGCCGTATATTCGGGCTTCTTGGCAAGGCGTTCACCATTAACCCGGAACTTGAGTTACGCAAACTGCGCTGGTTCACATCGGATAAAACCGATGCTCGTGAGCCCGTTTCACTGGTATCTTCAAATAATACTGCCGGCCTTCCCTTGCCGGTGTACTCGGTTGCAATAGTCTCCGGCTCCCTACGAGAGTTTGATGGAAGCTACCAGCACGCACAGGACCAGATTGAAAAAATGGTCGCCTGGCTCAGTGATCAGCCTGGCGTCATTACCGTGGATATCGAACGCGCGCCCATTGATACGAGACCCGACACGCAGATACAGGGTGAAATTGACAATCGACTGAAAAATAGCCGCGCAGATTTTGAGCTACGCGTGGTAATGGAGCTCGACAATGAAACGGTTTGAACTTGACCGGGACATGTTAATGGCTCCGGCAAAGCGCCTGCTTCTGATTGCCGGTGTCGTCAGTCTGTTTGCCGGCTTGAGTGCCTGGTATTCCGGCACCCAGCATGAAAGACTTGCGCGTGAACGCGCAGACCTTAACGTGCTGCGCGCCGAATACCGCGACGCAGTGGAAGCCGGCGGCATACTTCGCACCTCACAACAACGCTACCGTGATCTCGAGCAGCGAGGTTTTATCGGTGATGAACCCAGGCTGTTATGGATAGAGTCTCTGCGCAACAGCGGCCAGTCACAGCGCCTGTACAATCTTAAATATAATCTCAACCAGCAACGTCCGGTAACCCTCAGTGATGGTCCACAGACTTCACATTACCAGCTCTTTGCCAGCCCCATGAAATTGCACCTGGATCTGGCGCACGAGGGGCGTTTGATCGGCTTCTTCGAAAACCTGCGCCGTGAACGCCCGGCTGTATACCAGCTGCACGACTGCACAGTAGCGCCTACGTTTGGCAACCAGGATGTCAATTTCGGCAAGCCCAACATTGCCGCGGATTGTGAACTGGTCTGGTTCACCGCTCGCCCGATCGAACATGTCGAGGAGGACCCAATGTGAGGTACTCAAACCTGGCCCTATCATTAATCTTTCTACTGACACCTTGTGCTACTGCACTGGCTGATCCGTGGGGTCTACTGTTCACCACTCCGAACCAGCGTGCCCGTCTGGATAGCGGGCAGGCAGAGCCTGCCCCCTCGGCAAGCAGCTCTTCCGGTGGTTCCAGGCAGGAAAGTGCAGTCGAGCCTATACAGTTAACCGGCACGCTGACCAGCAACAGGGGTAAGCGCACGGCCTGGATAAATGGCAAACCGGCTTCCCGTGACGTTCGTGTACTTGGTGCAGGGCGTGTACAGCTATACACACCTTCATCAGAATCACCTCTCCTGATCAAATCCGGTCAGCGGCTTAACCCCCAAACGGGGGAGATTGTCGAAGGCTACACAGCGCCGCCGGAAGCTGTAAACGCTACTGCGCAAACGGAGACGGACACGGCCGACGCGCCGATGTGATCACCGTCATGCGCCGCTGCACTCATCTTCCCTTTCCCTGCAAACAACACGGCGCCGCCCTGTTACTGTTTGTTATCGCGTTGGTGATGGCAGCCAGTTATGCCCTGCTTAAAAAGGTCAACCAGGCGCCTGATGCCTCTGCCCGTGAACGCCACACCATGATGCAGCTCAACCAGGCGCGCGCCGCACTGCTGGGTTATGCTCTCAACGGCCTTGATCCTGTCAGCGCCACCATTCAGCCCGGACGTATGCCCTGCCCGGATTATGATCTGGATGGCGCCAGCGATAACTGTAATATCGTCAGTGGTCGCGTTCAGCCCGGACGCTTGCCCTGGTTGACGCTGGGCCTGTCAGAACTGCGTGATGCCGCAAACGAACCTCTCTGGTACGTACCGGCGATAGAATTTACCGGCGTCCAGCCAATCAACAGTAATACGGACACTACCGCACTGCGCATAGACGGTGGCGCAGAGGCACTGGTCGCCATCGTGCTTGCACCCGGCGCCGTGCTGGGTTCCCAGTCGCGACCATCCGGCAATCCGCTGGCACAGCTTGATCCTGCACGTTATTTAGAAGATATAAATGCCCTTGCCGGGACAAATTATGTCAGTGCTCCATCCAGTAGCGCCACCGACTTCAATGACCGCCTGTTGGCTATTCGACTTGACCGCTTTATGTCACAACTGGAAGCACGCGTGCTGAGAAAGATATCTGCGCTACTCGGCCCGGGGCCTTATCCAAACCCCGCAGCCGTCGGATCCACCGCCTGCGATAACACCCTCGTTGAAGGCCTGTTACCACTCACGACAGATCCACTGCTGACGTGTGATGCTGCACTACCTGTTTTCCCCAACTGGTTCGCCAGTGACTGGCAGAAACTCGTCTGGTATGTCATGGATCCATCGTCCAGCCTCACTGTTCAGCTTGCGGACGGAGGACTGCTCCCTGGCCAGCAGACCCTGCTGTTTTCAGCCGGTGTACCGCTGACCGCCATTGGCCAGCCTTCACCCCGCTCAGCATCGCCCGATGTTTTACAGTTGCTGGATGATTCGGACAATACCGATGGTGTCCCCACCTACCGGGAACCGGTTCCTTCACTGACCGACAATGACCAGCTGATGATCGTTTCGCCATGACTGATACTACTACACAACGCGGCTTCACACTGATTGAAATGGCCATTGTTCTGGTCATACTCGGCTTGCTGCTGGGCGGCGTTCTCGCGCCACTTTCTGCTCGCCAGGAACAGGAACGCCGCGATAAAAATGCCGAGCTGCTGGAGAAGGCGCGCGATGCGCTTATCGGGTTTGCACTGGTTAACGGAAGATTGCCATGCCCGGACACGGATACGGCGGGCAACCCGGGTAGTGGACAGGAGAATTCTCCCTGCTCTACCAACCCGGCCACTCCGCCACCGCAGGGACGACTCCCCTGGGTAACGCTCGGCGTTGTCGGTGAGTATGACGCCTGGGGTGCACCAAACCAGATTCGTTATATCGTAAACGGTGGTTTCACAACTCCTTTTACCCTTGGCACGGCCGGTTCCTTCAATGGAATCATCGAGGTGCATACTGCTGCGGGAAACTGTGGGACCACCAACAACCTGGTCGCCTGGAACATCCCCGCACTGATATGGAGTTCGGCGCAGACAAATTACGCCACACAATCGCCGCCGCGAGCTGACGAGGCAGAAAATGCTGACATCGATCGCTGCTTTGTCTACCGGGAGTACAGCACGCGTGATGGCCAGGAGTTTGATGATCAGATGGTGTGGGTGTCACAAAACGTTCTTTTTAACCGCATGATCGAAGCGGGTCGTTTGCCCTGAACCTTGCGCAACACAATAACACCCTGTATTAAAAAGATATTTATAAAAACATTCGATGCTGTCACAAAATTAAAGGCTGACGCATTTCAGGCCGATAACCAGCTACGTTCCATAGTGAACTCAACAGATAATTTACGCGCGGTTAACCCTTTTTCAGGCTGCGCGTAAAAACGAATTGAATGACGGGGAAATACCATGAATAGTAAACAACGCGGTTTTACACTGGTCGAGATTGCCATTGTGCTGGTCATTATCGGCCTTCTGCTGGGCGGTGTGCTCAAGGGCCAGGCGATGATCGAGAATAGCCGCTACAAACGACTGGTGGCTGACCTGGACTCGTTCCGTACTGAGGTCTACATGTTCCAGGACCGCTACGGCGCACTCCCTGGTGACATGATTAACGCCAGCACGCGGCTTAATGCGGCGGCAGCCAACGGTAATGGCGACGGTAGTGTGAATGGTGGCTGGTGCGATTCAGCTGGCGAGGAAGCCTGCCTTGTCTGGTCACATCTACGTTATGCCGGTTTGCTTGGAGGTGACCCTACAGCCGTAAGTCCCAATGATGCACGTGTTTTTGACAACCCCTACGGCGGCATCTATGACTCGGTTTCTACAGGAAACTGGGCGAACGGCCGTACCGAGCTCAAAATCCTGATGAGGAACATGCCCGGCGATGTTGCCCAACGCCTCGACGATGAGATTGACGATGGAAATGCGACAACGGGTGAGGTCGCGCGCTACCAGGGCGCGGGGGCAACCTATGATCCGAACGCCAGATTGAGTGTTTTCGTGTCACTCTGACCCGTCATCACCACACCTCGAAAAAGGGCCGAAAGGCCCTTTTTTGTTACCCGCCGCACCTCCTGAAAGCATAACGGCCTGTTTCTTGCTTCAGTCATGCTGTTATGTACAAAAATGTATTCGACATCAAAAACCTGTGTCTTCATGAGACCTTATTGCCGGGCGCGCCGCGTGCAAAAACACCGGCCCGCCGGCCTCTTCCGGTCTGTTTGCGCCGCTTTAAGACAGTATTTTTGCATCAAGCCGGGTCAGATCAAAATCGTCAATTCAATCAGTGCGCTACACGGAAATTTGACGCCTGCTGGAATTACGGCGGCATACGCCCTGATTTAGTGGGGGTTTAGCGCGCATGCACCAGCAAATCAATCTGTTTCAGCCGGTTTTCAGAAAACAGCACAAAGTGTTTTCCGCCACCACGCTGTCACAAATCGTGGGCGCTGTTGCTGTCTTGCTGATCCTGCTGCTGGGGCATGCCGGATGGACGCTGACAGGAATGAATGCCACCGCAGATAACCTGCAGGAACAATACGACCATCTCCAGCAACAAGTTAAAGCGCTGGACGAGACGCTGCGCACACCGGATACCCAGCTGCTGGATAGCGAGATCGAACAACTTCAGTCGAGTATCGAGGAAAGAAATCTGTTGCTGACGCGTTTCGGCAACCTGGTCATCGACCAACAGACTGGTTTCTATGACCACTTCCGCACGCTCGCCGAACTGAATGTTCCCGGCCTCTGGCTGGAGGGTGTAAGTCTGGACGGCAATGCCAATGTCGAAATCCGGGGCAGTACGCTGGAGGCGAGGCTGGTACCGCTCTATTTGCAGCAGCTTGAAGATCAAAAGGAACTGTCTTCAACTGCCTTTGAAACCGTGCAGCTTGCGCGACCGGACGTACAGCAGCCAAAGATCGGCTTCGTGCTGCGTAATTTCCAGGGAGAGCCGGCGTGGGATTGAAGATCAGGCTGCAACAAATCTCCGAGCGTATCGATGCGCTGGAATTGCGCGAACGTGTCCTGTTGCTGGTGGCAGCCATCGCGGTGCTGTTTTTCAGCATTGATACGCTGGCGCTTCAGCCTGTTCTGAAGTCACAGCAAGTGGCGCGTGAACGTATAACCGAACTGGAATCACGCCTTGACGCACTGCGTCAGCAAGCCCGCCTGCTGCGTTACCGGAGTGATGTTGACCCTTTGCAGGCCAGACACGAACAGCGAGACAGACTGAAGCTCGAACTTGACTCACTGGACAAGCAGATTGTCGAGCAACTCGGTGCGCTGGTAGAACCTGCGCAGGCCGCGGACGTGCTGGAGCAGGTGTTGGCAAATCACCGCGGCCTCAGGCTCGTTACCCTCGAAGCCAGCACACGCACGCTTGACGACGTTGAAATCGAGGATGGCGACACTGCAGGGCTTGGTCGTTACCAGATCGATATGGTCGTGGATGGAAACTATATGGACGTACTGGCCTATCTCGGGGAGCTCGAATCACTGCCATGGAAATTCTTCTGGCAAAAAGTCGATTTCCAGAGCACAGAATACCCGCATGCAACAACGCGTCTGAAACTTTATACGCTGGGGGCCAGCCATGGCTAGATATCTTGCAGTAATCGTGCTTGGTGTGCTGCTGGCAAACACGGCCATGGCATTCAGTGACCCGACCCGTCCTGCTGACCCGGTACTGTATTTCGGTAACGGAAACAGCCGTGGTGGCTGGGCGCTGCAATCCATAATTTTTTCCAATGATCGCCGAATCGCCATTATTAACGGGCAGCGCGTAAAGGAAGGCGGACGAATCGGGTCAGCCCGGGTCGCACGCATCGAGAACTCGCACGTTGTACTCAAAACCCGGGGCCGAACGCTGAAACTGCGCCTGCACCCTGACCTGGTAAAGACAAGGCCATGAACATGAATCATCGCATATCTGTCACTTGTATCCTGTTCGCCAGCATGGCACTCAGTGCCTGTCAGCAAATACCCGTCCGCACAGTCACCAGACTGCCGGCCATTACCGAGGCACTGGACACTGCCCGGTCACAACAGCCTGTCGTACCTGCAGAACCCCCGAAGGCTGTTCAGGACGCGCTGCTTCCGCCAGTGCAAGGCACGCTGGGCCGGCAGACACCGCACGTGCCGACCTATGACGTTACGGTTAAAGATGTTCCGGCACGTGAGTTCTTCATGAGCCTGGTGGATGGTACCGGTGACAATATGGTCGTACACCCGGAGGTTTCGGGAACCCTGACGCTGGATCTCAAGGATGTAACCACCGAAGAGGTGCTCGCCACTGTGCGCGATGTCTATGGCTACGAATTTCGCCACAAACACGGGGTCTACCAGATATTCCCTGCGCGCATGCGCTCGCGTGTCTTCAAGGTAAGCTATCTCGACCTGCAACGCAGGGGCAGCTCGCGTACTCGCGTCAGCTCCGGGCAGGTAACACAGGCACCACCGTCCAGTTCAACACGTGGCGGAAACAATGCTTCCGGAACAGGATCAACGGGAGGATTGGCCAATCCTCCTGCTGCAGGATCACCCAACAGAAACAACCAACGCAGTTTTTCGGGCGCCCAGGTTTCCACACAAACAGATTCCGATTTCTGGATGACGCTGGAAACATCACTGAAAACATTGATCGGCGAGAAGGATGACCGCAAGATTATCGCCGACCCACTGTCCGGCACTGTACTGGTACGCGCCATGCCGCGTGAGTTACTGGATGTCGAGCAGTACCTGGATACATTACAGCGCTCCGTCAACAGGCAAGTTATTATCGAAGCCAAGATTGTCGAAGTACAATTGAACGATGCTTTCCAGGCTGGCGTTAACTGGAGCCAGTTTATTGATATCCAGGGCGCAAGCCGTGAGCTCACCGCCGGCGTATTCGGAACAGGGCTGGCAAGCCCACTGAACAACATCGACAATGCCGACGCATCAACATTGAGCAGCGTTTTTGCACTGGATGCACATATCGGAGACTTCGATGCGCTGCTGGAACTCCTTAAAACGCAGGGTGACGTTCAGGTACTATCCAGTCCGCGCGTTTCGACCGTCAACAACCAGAAAGCCATTATCAAGGTCGGTACTGACGAGTACTTTGTAACAGACCTGGACATTGAAACAGACGTTGCCAATAGCGTTTCCAACCAGTCTGCGGATGTTACCCTGACCCCGTTTTTCTCGGGCGTTGCGCTGGATGTCACGCCACAGATAGATGAAGACGGCAGTATTACCATGCACGTCCACCCGGCCATCAGCGAAGTAACCGAAGATCAGAAGCGCATTAACATATCGACATCGACTTCCTTTTCTCTGCCGCTCGCAACCAGTTCGATTCGTGAATCGGACACCATTGTGCGGGCGCATAACGGGCAAGTCGTTGTTATAGGCGGACTGATGCAGGACATCGTAAAGGATGATGTTGCAACAACTCCGTTTTTCGGCGATCTGCCCATTGTAGGCACGGCGTTCCGCCACACACGCAAGGTCTCGCGTAAAACCGAACTCGTTATTCTGTTGCGCCCGGTTGTTGTCAATGCAGATCGCGGATGGTCTAACGAAATACAACACACCGGTAACAGGTTTAACACTATCAGTCACCCGGATATACCCTTGTCAACCTGGTAATACGATGATGTACCTCAACCACTTTTCGCTGACCGAGCCACCGTTTACGCTAACACCGGATACGGAGTTTTTCTTCGACAACGGTGCACACCGCGAAGCCCTGAATGTATTACGGGTCGCGCTGCATGGTGGGGAAGGGTTTATCAAGGTTACCGGTGAAGTCGGAACCGGGAAAACCCTGCTTTGCAGAAAGTTGCTTGGCTTGCTGGACGACACCTGTACAGCCTATATCCCGAACCCGTTTCTTAACCCGGTGGCGCTACGCATGGCCCTCGCAGAAGAACTGGGCATCAAGTTTGCGCGCAATATTGGCCAGCACCGGCTGCTTGGTCTAATCACCGAACGGCTCATCGAGTACGCCGCACAGGACAAGCAGGTTGTCCTGCTGCTTGACGAAGTGCAGGCCATGCCGGATGAAACGCTGGAAGCACTACGCCTTCTGACCAATCTTGAAACCGAGAAACGCAAGCTCATGCAGGTTGTCCTGTTTGGGCAGCCTGAACTCGATCACCGTCTGTCTCAAAAGCATCTTAGGCAACTCAGGCAACGTATTGTCTTTTCCTACCAGCTTGGCGCTCTCGACAGGCACACGCTCGGAAAGTACATCATCCACCGCCTTCGTGTGGCCGGTTGCGACAATCCGGAGCTGTTCACTGCGCGTGCACTTAAACAGATACACCGTGCAAGTCGCGGCATACCGCGCCTGGTCAACCTGCTCTGCCACAAGTCCATGATGGCGGCCTATGGCGCCGGCGCCACTCAAATAGGCGTGACTTACATACGGCTTGCCGCAAAGGATACCGAGGATACCTGCCATTCACACCGTCGCCGGGTAGCGATGGCCTCCGGCCTGGCCGGCCTGCTGGCCCTGACCAGTGCCGGACTGTTGTATGCGTACGGATTATGAGCCTGATAAATCAAATGCTACGTGACCTTGACGCACGTCGTGGCCCCGCCAGTCACGTCGAGGCTGCTGCATTGCAGGGTATGGGCCTGGCCGATACTCCTCGCTTCAGCCTGTCGCCAATGGTGTGGCGAACCGGTTTGGCGGCCGGGCTCGTAGTCGCCGGAATGCTGTTCCAGTTTGCTTACCAAAGCTGGCAGGAACAGCAAGACAGCCATGTACCTTCACCACCGGTAAATACAGCGCTGCCAGAGACCAGAACAGACATGCCACAGCCCGGGCAAACGGCTACAACCCATGCCACACAGGAAGCGGGCATTGTTACGCCGCCCGCAAAAATATCTGTGGCCGATACCCCGGTTAGTACCGGCCTTGTTTCCTCACCAGCGCCCCTCGTGTCGAATGACGTGGCCGCATCAGAGGACAAACCCACGCCAGAGCCCACACCCGTTACAGCTGCCAAAAAAGTACTGACGACGGAAGAGACAGCGCAACGTCACTATAACCGTGCCCAGGGTTTGTTAAAGAACGGAAATCTGCATGCTGCCACTGTAGCGCTTCAATCTGCTCTCGAACTGGAGCCCGGAAGAACCGATACGCGCATTCAGCTTGCCGGCTTGTGGCTACAGCAGGGTCTCGCAGATAAAGCACACGGCCTGCTCCAGTCCGGATATCAGACTGATCCCGGCAGCACACCACTGGCTGTTGCCTATACCCGCCTTCTTGCCGACCGTCAGGAATATGCGTCAGCGCTCGAAATACTCACACCGGTACTCAACAAAAACGGTACTTCACCGGATTTGCTTGCGCTGTCAGCCGGTATTCATTACCGGCTTGGTCAGTACCGGACGTCAGCGAATCAGTATCGGGCCGCACTGTCCCTTCACCCTGAGCAAGGCGTCTGGTGGATGGGGCTTGGTGTTTCACTTGAGCACGACAGAAAACCCGCCGAAGCACTCGCAGCATACCGGAAAGCGCAGATGACCTCGTTAAATCTTGTGCTCAGAAAATTTATAACCGGGCGAATCAACGCCCTGTCTCGGAATATGGACTAGGCTATGTCTGCAATTATGCCCACACGGCGCATTCGTATCGGCGACCTTCTGGTAGAACAAAAGATTATATCGGAAGCCCAACTTAATGAGGCGCTCAAGGAACAGAAAAAGAGCGGGCGCAAACTCGGCCGTGTACTCATCGAAAACGGGTTTGTCGATGAAGACCAGCTTTTGCTGCTGTTGTCCGAGCAACTCAACATACCTTATGTAGATCTGTCACGCTTCGAACTGAATCCCGATCTGGTTACACGACTTCCCGAGACCCATGCCCGGCGTTATCGAGTGCTCGTGCTCAAGGAAACGGCTACCGGGCTCATGGTCGGCATGGGAGATCCTACCGATATTTTCGCCTATGACGAGCTGGTACGTTTGCTGAAAACGGACGTCCAGATCGCCTGCGTCAAGGAAAGCGACCTTTTACATAATATCGACCGCATGTACCAGCATGCTGATCAGTTGCGACATCTGGCCAATGAGGTTGGCCAGGACCTGGCCGATAATGCTTTTGATCTACGTACGCTCTCCAGGAGCAGTGACCAGAGTGACGCTCCTGTTGTACGCCTTATTCAGACGGTTTTCGAGGATGCCGTTCGTGCAGACGCATCGGATATCCACATTGAACCTGACGAAGATGTTCTCCGTATACGTCGCCGGATCGATGGCGTGTTGCACGAACAGATTATGGAAGATACCCGTATTGCATCGGCTGTTGTTTCACGTCTTAAATTGATGGCAGAAGCCGACATATCTGAAAAACGTTTACCCCAGGATGGCCGCTTTACCCTGCGCGTGCTCGACAAACATATTGATGTTCGTCTTGCGACCATACCGACGCAAACCGGTGAAGCCGTTGTTATGCGACTACTGGATCATGGCTCAGCCATTCGAAAACTCGACCAGCTGGGCATGCCTGAGGATATACTTGAACGTTTTCGTGCGCATGTACATCGTCCCCACGGACTTGTGCTGGTGACCGGGCCTACAGGTAGCGGCAAGACCACTACCCTGTACGCGGCATTATCAGAACTCAACAAACCACAGAAGAAAATAATCACGGTTGAAGACCCTGTTGAATATCAGTTACCACGCATCAACCAGGTCCAGGTTAATCACAAGATCGACCTGGGTTTTTCCCGAGTACTGCGCACCACACTCCGGCTTGACCCTGATATTATTCTCGTCGGCGAAATGCGCGATCGCGACACCGGTGAGATAGCGCTCAGAGCCGCGCTTACCGGTCATCTTGTCTTGTCCACACTGCATACCAATGATGCTGTCAGCACGGCGATGCGTCTTGTTGACATGGGACTTGAACCCTACCTGATTGCTTCTTCGGTTCAGGCTATTCTGGCCCAACGCCTGATACGCAGAATATGCAGTAACTGCAGCAGTCCAAAGATTCTCGATCCGGGTGAACAGGCCTGGCTGAAAGCGGTATCCGGCGAGGCAGAGTGCAGCCATACCTTTCATGAGGGCAGTGGTTGCAACCAGTGTAATCATACCGGTTACCACGGCCGCATAGGCGTCTATGAAATGCTTGATATCGATTATGTTCTCGCCGATGCGTTAAGACGTAATGCGCCTGCAGAATTCGAGAATGGCGCACGTGATCAAGCCGGGTACAGACCCTTGCTCGATAATGCACTCGATTTTGCACGCCAGGGTATTACCAGTCTTGCCGAAGTCATGCGGCTCAGTGGCGCTACGGTATAAACTGTATGCCTGAATTTCAATATAAAGCACGAGGCCATCGCGGCGACGCCATTGAAGGTGTTATCGATGCACCCAGTTCGGATATTGCCGCCACACGTCTGATCGAAGGTGGGTTGACGCCGGTAGATATACACATCGCTGAAGAAAAATCCGGCCTGAGCGCAGACCTTAGCGACCTGTTCCCGGCGAAGATTGAATTAATTGACCTTATCCAGTTCAGCCGCCAGATGTACAGCCTGATGAAAGCCGGCGTACCAATTCTCAGTGCCTTGCACGGCCTCGCCGTGAATGGGCGCAACCGTACGTTGGGGCGTACGCTGAATGGCGTCATTGAAAATCTTGAAGCCGGTCGCGACCTCTCCAGTTCGCTGGCACAGTTTCCAGACGTCTTTTCTGTCTTTTACGTCAGTCTCGTTCGTGTTGGCGAAACCAGCGGTCGTCTCGATGAAGTATTCAGGCAACTGGCAACCTACCTTGACCGCGAACTGAAGACCCGCAAGAAAGTGAAATCAGCCCTGCGTTATCCGACATTTGTCCTGACTGCCATCCTGGCAGCAATCACCATCATTAATATTTTTGTTATTCCCGCTTTTGCAGAGGTATTCAAAAGTCTCGGCGGGCAGCTTCCACTGCCCACCCGGATCCTGGTTGCCATGTCCAATGCAACGGTCAATCATTGGGAACTGCTGCTGCTGGGTGCTGCCGTGATATTTGTCGGCGGCCATTTTTATATCAATAGTGATGCCGGACGCTACAAATGGCACAAGCTGCAACTCCGCCTGCCTATGGTCGGCAAAGTCATGTACAAAGCTACGTTGGCACGTTTCAGTCGTCTTTTTGCGCTGGTACTCAATGCCGGCGTACCGATTGTTACCGCACTGTCCGTTATTGGTCGCGCCCTGAACAACGAGTTCATCGAGGAACGTGTACTCAGCATGCGTGATGGTATTGAACGCGGCGAGTCGGTCAGTCGCACGGCGTCAAGCACCGGGATTTTCGATCACCTGGTCCTGCAAATGCTCGAAGTGGGTGAGGAGTCCGGCACTACTGGCGAGCTACTGAAGGATATATCGGATTACTATGATGATGAAGTCGACTATGCGATCGAAAAGCTCAGTGCTTCGATTGAACCGACACTCACCATAGCCCTGGCCTGCCTGGTTGCCCTGCTGGCAGCCGGTGTATTCCTGCCCATGTGGGATTTGTATAAAGTTGCACTCTGAAGGCCCTTAATGTGACTAAAGTCACAATTAATCTCCCTGCTATTTCAGATTTATTTTTAAAAATAATCACCAATAAAACAATATATTTCATAAATATTAATAAAACCAATGAAATAAAGGGGTAGCCGGCATAATGGGCCCATTCATTAAATTTACGAAAATATCGCAAAAGCTACTAAAGTACTGACGAAGTATTGACGATAATAATAACAGTAAACGCGGGCCTAATGCCCATTCAGGAGATTAACAGGATGAAAAAAGAAGCGGGTTTTACCCTAATAGAGCTGGTAGCAGTACTGGTTATTCTGGCCCTGCTGGGCGCAATGGCAGTACCGCGTTTTGTCGACGTATCCGGCCAGGCACTCACAGCTGCACAAAACGGCTCACTGGCAGGTGTACGATCCGGCCATGCAATGGCGATTGCCGACCTGCGTCGTCTTCCGACCGTTACAGAATTGTCAACATACGTCGGTGGTCCGAATATTTCGGCTGTCGGTACCGGTATACAAGTCGTCATCAATGGCACCAACTACACCGTTGAGACTTTCACCGACACCACATGCACTGCGGCTACCGCTGCTGTAGCGGATACCGTCGGTTGTATCGGTACTATTAACTAGTACTGCTCCCCCAACGGAGCATGACGAAAAGGGTGGGCTGGTGCCCGCCCTTTTTTTTGGACATAACGCCATGGATGTCGTCATTTCAAAAAAAAGTTGTCGCGGGTTCACGCTTGTCGAGCTTGTAGCCGTTTTATTGATTCTGGGTGTCACAAGCAGCGCCATCATGCTGCGCTGGGCGCCTGGCGACCAGTCGCTCCCGGCACAGGCTGACCTGCTGGCACGTAACCTGCGCCATACACAGGCAATGGCACTATCACGCGGTGTGGCGCTGACACTGGATGTCCAGTCCCCGACGACTTACGCCATAACCGATGGCGCGGCTACTATTCGAGATTCTGCCGGTGCGCTGCAGGATTTTGTTCTGGATAATGGCGTAACACTGAGTGTCAGTGATTTGAAATTTGATTCACTGGGCCGCCCCCTGAGTGGCGCCAGCCTCATGTCTACGACCCGGAGCTGGACGCTGAGTGGTGAAAGTTCTATAGCAACCGTCCTGGTTCAGCCCCTGACGGGCCATGTCACGGTGGCGCCATGAACTGCCCGGATCGCAAATGCTGTAGCGGATTTACACTTCTGGAACTCATTGCGGTTATCGTCATACTGGCTATTGCTGCTGTCCCCATTTCAGGACTGTTCACCAAAGCCAGCCTGAGCCTTCTCGAAAACCGAAGTATTCAGACAGCAACACAACTGGCGCAGGAGCAGGCAGAACTGATTCTTGGACGACGGCGCACCCAGGGGTTTGCCTCCATAATCACCGGCACATACCCCGAAGTACTTGCGGGAAACTATACCGGCTTCAATCGCACCACGTCCATAAGCCAACCCGTCACGGCACCTGCAGGTTGTCCCGCAGGTGCGTTGTGCGACCTGGTCACTGTTTCGGTCGATAAAGGCGCAAGCCCCTTGTCGGAAATCACCTTTGTGCTGGTGGACTACTGATGAAGGTTTGCAGCAAACACGATGGTTTCACCCTGCTCGAGATGGTGGTTACTATCGCCACACTGTCACTGCTTGCCATGCTGCTGACTCCGTACCTCAGCCTTTCGGTACAGGCCTACAATGAAAATGCCCTCGAATCAAACGTGCTTGGTGAATTGCGCTATGCCACAGAACGTATCACGCGTGAACTTCGTGAAATACGACGCAACCCCTCGTCGCTTTCCGACTACGAAGTTTCAACACCTCTGGTTGTGGGCAGCATCAGCTTTGTCCGCAATGACGGTGAAACTGTAACCATTGAAGACGCATCGCCACAACTGAATATGCGCTATGCGTCAGTTGCTGCAAACGCTGCTTTTCCGCTCAGTAATTCTTTGCAGCTGCTGACATTCAACTACCTGCGCAATGACGAAGTGACACCTGCCACCGGTTCTTCCGATCTTGCCTATATCGAGTTCGAAATTCAGCTCTCCTCCAACGGAAAAACCTACAGCCAGCGTAGCCGGGTCAGTCTGAGGGCGCAGCCATGACGCGCTTACCACAACATCAACGCGGCGCAATCACCCTGGTAGGCGCGTTGTTCATCGTGGTCGTTCTGTCTGTCATGGCCATTTCACTGCTACAGATGGCGCGCAGCAATATCCTCAACAGCGCGGTAAACAATGATGCCATAGAAGCCCTGTTCGTTGCCGAGACAGGCGTCGAGCATGCATCCTATCTTTATGCCAGTACGAGTTCATGTGCCGGACTGGCCGGTGTTGGTCCGGTGGCAGCAGGGCGCGGGAGCTTCGTGCTCAGTAACCCGGTGGTGCAACCGGGTGGCGAATGCCGTGTACAGGTAACCGCCAGTGTTGTGTCGGCCGGCACAGCCCCTTCTGTCCGCTCGGCACGGGTTGACCTTCGACTCGGTCTCCCGACCGGCGCGTGGGCTGTCGGTAAAAATGGCGCGATTTTTTTCTGGGATGGCACAAGCTGGACCGCATCCTCTTTTACGGCAAGCGATGACCTTAAAGCCATCACTTGTCCTACTGCAAACGTCTGCCACGCTGTCGGAAAAAATGGTGTCGTTCTGCACTATATCGGCGGGACATGGACAGAAACCATCCTGGATCCAGGCGAAGATTATGAAGATATTGCCTGTGCACCGAGTAACCCGGACTACTGCTTCCTTGTCGGTAAACAGGGTGGCGGTATTATTCGTTTCTGGGATGGCAGTAGCTGGTCGGCGCCCTCCGCGTCAACAGCCATTGTTGATGACCTCAAGGCAGTAACTTGCCCGTCCACCACCTGCTACGCCGTCGGGAAGAAGAACCAGCCGCCACTGGTCTATAACGGTAGCACATGGGTCAACGACGGTACTGATAACATAAACAAGGAACTCAAGGGCGTCAGTTGCTACTCAACCACCGGTTGCCAGGCTGTCGGTAAAAGAAACGGTTCGAATTATACTTTTGCACAACGTCCGGGCGGTTCATTTACCTGGCAACGAAACCAGGTTGCATCGGGCTTTAACAAACCAGACCTTGAATCGGTCTATTGCATATCCGCCAGTGACTGCTGGGCAGCCGGCAAGAAGCGCAAGCCAGGTAATGATTTTAGCCTGGTACACTGGGACGGCACCAGTTGGATTAGCTGGCCTACTGCAGCACTCGGTAAAGGTGAAGACCTGAAAGGCATATCCTGCTCTTCCACAATCGACTGTTTTGCAGTAGGAAAGAAGGGTAGCGTCCTGCACTGGAATGGCAGCACATGGTCAGACGCATCATCAGGTTTAACCAACCCTGACCTGGAATCCGTCGTGTTTACCGGGGGCTCGTCTGGCAGCAGCGTCGCCCTGGTTCGTTGGGAAGAACTCATCAGAAATTGACATGTAAGACCAAATCCACGACTCTCCGCCGTAGACTTTAAAAGAGGCAACCGCGTGTTTTCATTTACGAAAAAACAAAAAGGGAACCGCCTGACCGCGCTCGCGCAAAGTCCGGCAGGTACGGTCTGCGCCACGATAGTGAAAACGGGCACGGACAAGCCGCGACTTGAGCTGTGTGGCTTCTATCCAGCCAACCCTGGCCAGTCAGCCACCGGACACCTTCAGCAACTGGCGCGACAGCTCAAACTTTCCGGAAACAGTGTGACCACGCTACTGCCGATAGGTAACTACCAGCTGATGATGGTCGAAGCACCTGAAGTCCCTCCGGCGGAACTGAAAGCGGCCGTACGCTGGCGCATACGTGACCTGATTGATTTTCATATAGATGATGCCGTGCTTGATGTATTTGATGCGCCGCCCAGTGGCGCGCGCGGTGTGCAGGAAAGTCTCTATGTGGTGGTGTCACGCACATCGACGGTCAAATCGCTGATAGAGCCCTTTGAGGCTGCCGGCATTGAGTTGGGCATTATCGATATTCCCGAGCTCGCCATGCGTAATATCGCCGCCCGCCTCGAGGCTGACAAGGACGGTATCGCGCTGATTTTTTTCGGCGCAGATCACGCCCTCGTTACCCTGACACGCAACTCGACCCTCTACCTGGCACGCAGCATGGACTTCGGTTACCGACAGTTGCAGGAATCGCCGGAACTGGTCGACCGTCTGGCGCTGGAGCTTCAACGCTCCATGGACTACTACGACCGGCACTTTCAGCAGGCGCCGATCAGCACGGTGGCATTATGCCCGCTGCCCGTTGAACTGTCCGACCTGGCATCACGCCTTGGCGAGCAGACGGGTTTGCCAGTTCAAACCATCGATATTGCGGACATTGTCGAAATCGGTGGTGATGTTGAAACGGACCAGCTTGGTGAATGCGTACTTGCTATCGGAGCTGCGTTACGTACCGAGGCAACTCAACTCTAGAGCAAACCTTTTTGGGTCTGGCACCAAACTGTTGCAGGTTGCCGGGCTGTGCTCGCAAAGACAAATATGCTGGCATGTTACTGTGTGGTATCAAGCTCCAGTTCACGAATTTTTCGCGTCAGTGTATTCCGCCCCCAACCCAGCAACCGTGCTGCGTCCTGTCGTCGTCCCCCGGTTTGCGCCAATGCCGTTTCTATCATTACACGTTCAAACGCGGGTAAAGCCTCTTCAAGCAAAGCCTCTTCACCCTCTGCAAGCTTGCGACTGGCCCATGCGCGCAGTGCAGACTCCCATCCTTGCGCTACTGTTGATTCACTTCCTGAAGACTGGCGCAGTTCTACTGGCAGGTCATCGATACGGATTTCCTGGCCCGGTGCCATTACCATCAGCCAACGGCACAGGTTTTCAATCTGCCGTACATTGCCCGGCCATTCCAGCTGCCCGAGATAAGACTCTGTTTCTGGCAGTAACTGTTTCACATCAACGCTCAGCTCACGGGCAGCGGCCTGCAGAAAATGTCTCATCAACAGGGGTATGTCTTCACGCCTTTCCCGAACCGCGGGCAAGTGAATACGTATTACATTGAGTCGATGGAATAGGTCTTCACGGAAACTGCCTTCCAGGACACGTTTTTCCAGATCCTGGTGTGTTGCGGCAATGATACGTACATCAGCATTCACCGGCGTGTGGCCACCTACGCGATAAAACTCGCCATCTGATAAAACACGTAACAGGCGTGTCTGCATTTCTGCCGGCATGTCACCTATTTCATCCAGGAACAATGTTCCACCATCGGCCTGTTCAAAACGTCCAACACGCTGACTTTGTGCCCCGGTAAACGCTCCACGTTCATGACCAAACAGTTCGGACTCCAGCAGGTCACGTGGAATCGCTGCCATATTAAGTGCGATGAAGGGGTTATCAGCACGCGGACTATGTCGATGCAGAGCCAGCGCAACCAGCTCCTTGCCTGTACCCGACTCTCCGTTGATCAGCACCGTAATATTGGACCGTGATAACCGGCCAATAGCGCGGAACACTTCCTGCATGGCAGGTGCTTCACCAATAATTTCCGTATCCAGCCGCCCTTTTACTGCATCGGCACCCTTCGCGTGACTGCGGCTTTGTTCAATGGCCCGTTGTGTAAGTTCAACGGCATCCTCGATATCGAAAGGCTTTGGTAAATATTCGAATGCACCACCCTGATATGCTGTTACTGCACTATCCAGGTCAGAATGAGCGGTGATTATAATGACTGGCAAATCCGGGCAGTCTTCCTGGATGGCATTGAGCAGCTCAAAGCCGTCCATACCCGGCATACGAACATCCGTTATCATGGCATCTGGCTGACTGCGCTGCAGCGCTTCCAGGATACCATTCGCCGAAGTAAAGACATTAACCTTCATGCCTGCTTTCTCCAGCGCTTTTTCCAGTACCCAGCGAATGGACTGATCATCGTCGATCACCCAGACACTCGCCTTTTCCTTCATGCTTCCTCCAGAGGCAACAATATGGTGAACATCGTACTTCCAGGTTCACTGGTAAATTCAATAATGCCGTTATGGCGGTTTACCATAGACTGTGCAATGGACAGGCCAAGACCGGTTCCTTCTGCTCGACCTGTTATCATGGGATAAAATATCTGTTCCTTCATATTCTCGTCGATCCCCTTTCCGTTATCTGAAATATCGATACGCACGGCAAGTCTGTATCGCTTTTGCCCGATCGTTACCTGTCGCTGCGCACGGCTGCTCAGCACGATCCGGTCTGCGCCGGACTGCATGGCGTTCCGCACGAGGTTCAAAACAGCCTGTATCAGCTGTTCTGAATCTGCACACAGATCCGGGATACTCGGGTCATACTCCCTGACAAGCTGTATCGCCTCGTTACCTTCCGCCTCCACCAGGCTGTGAACATGCTCGAGCACCTGGTGTATATTGATCATCTGCTTGTGCGGCAAATCGTTGGGGCCGAGCATACGGTCTACCAGGTTTCTCAACCGATCCGCCTCGCGCATGATGACCTGCGTGTATTCTTTCATCTCCTCATCACCCAGCTCACTTTCCAGTAACTGGGCGGCACCCCTCAGTCCACCCAGAGGATTTTTTATTTCATGCGCCATCCCTCGCAGCAATTCTCGCGCCGCGCGCTGTTGCACCAATAGCTGCTCTTCATGGGCAATCCGGATAAATTGGTCTCTTCGAACAATCTCCAGCAATAATTCCGAATGACTGGTGGTTGTCACCGTAAAATCGACAACCATTTGCTGGCCATTTACTGCGGTAAGCTCCAGCTCGCGCTCGATAAACGATATCTGCTGATCCAGCGCATCCAGAAGATGCTTCTGCATGGTCTCCGACACCAAAACGACCGACGACCATGGTTGCCCGGTAATCTGCCGACTGCTGACCTGAAACAGGTTTTCTGCTGCAGGATTCAGATACAGTAACTGCAAATCGTTATCGAGTAACAGCAGCGCCGTACTCTGGATTCCCAGCAAACGTGCACACTGCAACCTTTGCTTGTCATCAGGTGTGGGCATACTGACCCCTTAGCAAAAAATACGCCGCTTTTGCCCGGTGACCCTGTGAGAACCGAGGCAAAAAATAACTTCTTTAATTACAATTAGTAACAGGATTATATAAAGGATGTGCCGTGACACTTTGGTCCTGTTAAAACCAAACCGGGGTATCTTGAGACACAACCTGTAGCTCACAATGCACCACCATAGTGCATAGTTGAGCTTCATATCAACCTTGAAATCGACCTGACTTCTGGCCAGGTGAGGGAGGAAAGTCTAGCTTGCACCACCGCTGCGTGCGGGGTTGAAGATGGTCTGGCGATGCAGAAAGAAACGGGTTGCGCTACTGCGTGCCAGTTCACGGCCTTTGGCGTCGACGACCGTTACCTCTATCTGGTGCTCGCCACGATCGACACCTGTGAGCACTTTCGTGGTCGCTGTCTGGGGCTTATCAACCGCCTGGCCATCAAGAATGAACTGGTAACGATGCCCTTCACGACTATCCAGCGGAGGTTTACTGCTAACCGTAACCGCTACGTTACCGGGATTATCGCGCACGGTTTCGTCGGGTAACGGGGAAATTATTTCAACGCTTTCGTAGCCCTGCGTCTTGTCTTCTTCGCTTGCTGTACTTTTTACATCTGTTTTCAGGACGGGTGCGCCATATACCGATAGCGGTTTTAGCTGTACGGGTTCAGCGCCAGGAGTCGCCTGATTGGTAAACGTTACATTACCGTGCTGATCGACACTTCGATATACCTCGGCAGATACCGAAGTGGTGCAGGCCAGTACAAGTAACATGACAGAAACTGTAAGTTGACGGTGCTTCATCATATTCACCTTTTCACGGTGTGGTTTGATACTACCTTACCCACAGCCCTTCATCCGCGCAACCAGAAACGCCCCCTTTCGGGGGCGTTTCCGGTACCGCTCGTCAGTTGCTATTACAGGCTGTAATACATATCGAATTCAACCGGATGGGTGCTCATGCGCAGACGCGTCACTTCTTCCATCTTCAAATCGATAAAGCCGTCGATCATATCGTCAGTGAATACACCACCTGTCGTCAGGAACTTGCGGTCCTTGTCCAGGGCTTCCAGCGCCTGATCGAAGGTGAAGCAAACCTGCGGGATCCTGGCTTCTTCTTCCGGCGGCAGATCGTACAAATCCTTGTCCATGGCATCGCCCGGGTGGATCTTGTTCTGGATGCCGTCGAGACCAGCCATCAGCATCGCCGAGAAAGCGAGATACGGGTTGGCGGTGGAATCCGGGAAACGCACCTCGACACGACGCCCCTTGGGGTTGGCGACGTACGGGATACGAATGGATGCAGAACGGTTACGCGCCGAGTAGGCCAGCATAACAGGTGCTTCGAAACCCGGCACCAGACGTTTATAGGAGTTGGTCGAGGCGTTTGTGAAAGCGTTAAGCGCCTGGGCATGCTTGATGATACCACCGATGTAGTACAGGGCAGTGTCGGACAGGCCACCGTATTTCTTGCCGCTGAACAGGTTCTTGCCTTTCGATGCCAGCGACATATGCACGTGCATGCCATTACCATTGTCACCAACCAGCGGCTTGGGCATAAAGGTAGCCGTCTTGCCGTAGCTGTGGGCAACGTTCATCACAACATATTTCAGTATCTGTACTTCATCGGACTTGCGCACAAGGGTGTTGAATACCGTGCCGATTTCGCACTGACCGGCTGTTGCTACCTCGTGATGATGCACTTCGGTCGGGCAGCCCATCTCATCCAGTGCCAGGCACATGGCTGAACGCATGTCGTGCAGTGAATCGACCGGCGGTACCGGGAAGTAACCGCCCTTGATACCCGGGCGGTGACCGATGTTGCCGTCTTCATAGACGCGCTCGGCATTCCAGGATGCTTCCTCGGAATCAACCTTGTAGAAAGCGCCGCTCATCTCCGAACCCCAACGCACATCATCCAGCACGAAGAATTCGTTCTCCGGGCCAAAGTAAGCGGTGTCCGCTATGCCGGTGGACTTCAGGTAGGCTTCAGCGCGGATAGCCAGAGAACGCGGGTCACGTTCATAGCCTTTCATGGTTGCCGGTTCCAGGATATCGCAGCGCAGGTTCATGGTGGACTCATCAGCAAATGGATCCATCACGGCAGTGGAGGTGTCAGGCATCAGCACCATGTCAGACTCATTAATGCCTTTCCAGCCGGCAATACTCGAGCCATCGAACATTTTGCCGTCCTTGAAAAAACCGGCATTGACTTCACTGGAAGGAACCGTAACGTGCTGCTCCTTGCCCAGTGTGTCAGTGAAACGCAGGTCAACGAATTTGACCCCGTTATCCTTCATCAGTTTGTTTACCTTCGCTGCGGACATCTTGCTTCCTCCGAAATGGGACTGTTTCTAAAAAAACGGGTTTGTACCTGGTTACAGGGTCAAATACCGGTGAATCCAAAAAGTGTTCCTGCAAAGAGCAGGAATTATGCCACGCGAAAAAACGCTGGCAAGTCTGAAGTTTGGGGCAGCATGCCCCCGCAAAGAGCGGCCTTCGCGCACCAAATAAGCGCGCTGAGCCCTGGGCCCGCCCCAAAACAGGGCGGCATCAGGCACGAAAGCAGACCTGTACATGCTCGATTTCGGGTATTGTTTTCGCGGACCGCTCTATCTGCTGCACCAACTGTACAGGGTCATCATACTGGTCCAGAACCGAAAACGGCAGCGCGACATCAACCTGCAATTTCCCACTCAGGTAGTGCAGCGTTATATCTTCACTGTCGATGCTGGCCATCTCGGACCACTGGGTACGTAACCGCTCAACCAGTTCTTCGCGCAACGGCAGATGATCGCAGGGCGATTCTGTTTCATCGTCCTCCGGGTCAATATGGACCGTCACGTCAGTTACCTCATCAAATTTTTCCAGCAGTTTCCGCCGTACCGTATCACCAATCTGGTGGCCTTCCGAAACACTGATGCGCGGGTCGACCTGCAAATGCAAATCGACCAGCGCTCGCCCGCCACTGCGGCGGGTGCGCAACATATGCAATGCACGTACGCCATTAACATGGGTAATGACATCACTGATCGCTTCCACCAGTTCTGGCTCAAGGGCGGTATCGATCAACTCGCGCGTACTGGAAAGTACCAGGTCCAGACCAATTTTGGCGATCATTACCGCCACCACAACGGCAGCGACTGCATCCAGATAGTGGTAACCCATCATGGCGCCTGCCACACCGATAAATACAACGATAGACGAAATCGCATCGCTGCGGTGGTGCCATGCATTGGCCATCAACATATTGGATTTCAGGCGACGTGCCACATTGACGGTGTACTGGTAGAGGGCTTCCTTGGAAAGTACAGACAGGAACGCGACCACAAGTGCGAGTGCGCCGGGAGTAAACAGCAGGTCCGGAACACCGATACGTGAAACTGCATCCCAGGCAATACCGAATGAAACCAGTATCAGCATGATGCCCAGTCCGACGGTGGCCAGTGTTTCAATACGTCCATGGCCGTAGGGATGATCTTCATCCGCATCCATGTGTGAATGCCTGGCGGCATATAACACAACGAAATCGGTCGCCAGGTCTGAAAGCGAATGCACACCATCGGCGACCAGTGCCTCGGAATGCGCAATCCACCCGATAACGATTTTCGCCACGCCCAGGACAAAATCCACCACCGTACCGACCACGGTAACTTTGCGTACTTCGCGGTATCGCGGGTTGTGAACTGATGCTTCCGCTGTGGTGCTCATATCAGTCTTTGTTGCCTACACGTACAGTAATGACCAGCTCGTCCTGTTTTTCATCGATAGATAACACTTCATGCCCGTTAACCCGGCACCATGCCGGAATATCATGTTTGGCGCCAGGATCCGTACAGATAACCGCCAGCGTATCACCCGGTTGCAGGTGTTCGATACGGTCCTGGCTGCGTATCACCGGCATTGGACACAACATGCGCCGCACGTCGAGTTCGTAGTGGCTCACAGATACCAGTCCGCCGGTATCGCACTACCGCCAATCGGCCTGACACTCAGCGTTCTTGTTTCTTCATTCAATGGATGAATTTCAACGTCCACCTGGTCCGCACTTCGCCCCTGGCTGAAACGTGCCGTGACTTCTGCGGCCAGTTGCAGGTCTTCATCACCTGCAACGCCGTCGAGTAATACCAATGGCCCATTATGACTGGTGGTAAACAGGTGCGTAAACTGCTTGCGGTAACCCTCAAGAAATTTGTTCTCGCCGTCCTCGCGACCGATGATCAGTTTGAAGTTGGGGCTCGGACGAATATGGCGACCCACCTTCAACAACATAATGTCATCGAACTCGTATTTACGTTCGCCACGAGCACGCCACAGGTCTGCCAGTTTTTGCGCGTACTTTTCATCGGTCAAAAAACAACACCCACCGGCTGGCTGTGCATATTCTTCATAACCAAACTGCTGTGCAAGGGCCATCTGTGGTTTTCGCGAACGGCCCTCAAAATCATACAAGCCTTCACGATCGATCCAGCCTTCCATCTCCGGCAGGGTAGGGGGCAGGTTTTTTCCACACAACGGCCGCAGCAAACGATCCTCCGCACCCGATTCGATGGCAATCACCGGCATGGTGTCCTTGCGCTGGGACTTGGGTCGCTGACCGATGACTTCACCGGTAATGATAAAATCGAAACCGTTGGCCTCAATCCATTCCTTTGCCTTCTGCACCATGAAAATCTTGCAGTCCAGGCAGGGGTTAAGATGTGCGCCGTAGCCGTGCTTCGGGTTGAGCACGACATCTTTGTATTCTTCGATAATGTCGATGATATGCAGCTTGATGCCCAGCTGCTCGGCGACCCACAGCGCATTGTTGCGTTTGGGTTTGGCACGGTCCTTTTTGCGGATGGCGTGGGTATGGCCCTCCACACAGAAACCTGTGAAAAAATTGATGCCCTCGACGTGGATGCCCTGTTCCTGCATCACCCGGGCGGCCAGTAATGAATCCAGCCCGCCGGAAATCAACGCGACGGCTTTGCGCGCTTCGGTCATATCGCTACCGATAAAGTGAAAATCCGCACGGATTGTACCCTATGCCCGGGTGGACATAGCGCGATGATTGTCAGGGGATTTCGCTAACCGGTGGTTTCAGTGCCGGGAGCGCTGGTCGCGGCGCGCGGCGGGCAGGTTTCCAGCTTCCGTAATGGCGCCCCAGGCACTGCGGCTGCCAGTGTCTGCCCACAATTCTGCGGCTGCCAGCGGCTGCAAAACGGGTACACCGGATAAACCACGCATGGCGTGCAGCACATCCATTATCGCAACGAAGCCACCGGCCAGATTGCTGAACAAACGCTCGCTTTTCCTGTCGACCAACGAGGACAGCTGGCCATAAGCACTCCGCCCGATATTTACGAAATAACTTACACGAACCATTCGTTTTTCTGCGATCTGCGGAAATAATCCGGAAAAAAGCAGGCATTGGTCGCCAACATCGCGTAAATTGTCAGCTTGCTGCGCGTTGGCCTGCTGCGCGTGGAGAAATTCCAGTGCCATGATTTTGCGCGCCAGCTCCGGCCGGTCCGCAAACCGCATAAGCAGAAAAACCAGATAAGATTCAAGAGATTCCTCAAGATTACAGTCACAGGCCTGCTGCGCCTCTGCTACCAGTGCATGCCATTGAGCCAGATCTGTCGGTTGGAGAACCAGTGTTGTCATCCTGCACCTCTCTCACCTTTCCCTCAGACAAATTAGCGGCCGGTGGGTTTCCTAGCTTGAAGGCACACTGCCCCGACCGGGTGTAAATTACCGTACGCCCTACATCCGCACGCCTGTGCAAGCTATACTGCGCGCTTTTGAATCATGGCTGACTCGAGATTTTGACTTCTGATACCACACCCAAAACCTTCCAGGGGCTGATCCTGGCGTTACAGGACTATTGGTCACGGCAGGGCTGCGTACTGCTGCAACCTTATGATATGGAGGTCGGGGCAGGCACCTTTCACCCGGCGACATTTCTACGCGCCATCGGGCCGGAGCCGTGGCGTACTGCCTATGTACAGCCTTCCCGCAGACCGACCGACGGGCGCTACGGCGAGAACCCGAACCGGCTGCAACATTACTATCAATTCCAGGTACTGCTCAAACCCAGTCCGGATAACATCCAGGATCTCTACCTGGATTCGCTGCAGGAGCTCGGACTGGATCCACTGGTACACGATATCCGCTTTGTCGAAGACAACTGGGAATCTCCCACCCTTGGCGCCTGGGGGCTGGGTTGGGAAATCTGGCTGAACGGGATGGAAGTCACCCAGTTCACCTATTTCCAGCAAGTCGGCGGTCTGGACTGCCGACCGGTCAGTGGCGAGATCACCTACGGCCTGGAACGTATTGCCATGTACCTGCAGGGCGTGGAAAGTGTTTTCGATCTGGTCTGGACCGACGGTCCACAAGGCAAGGTGCTGTACGGTGATGTGTTTCATCAGAATGAAGTCGAAATGTCGACCTACAACTTTGAACACGCCAACGTAGAAGAGCTGTTCCACTGGTTCGATGTCTGCGAAAAAGACAGCAAGGCCCTGATCGAGGCTGGCCTGCCACTACCGGCCTATGAACTGATGTTAAAAGCCTCACACACATTCAACCTGCTCGATGCCCGCAGTGCCATATCCGTTACCGAGCGCCAGCGCTTTATCCTGCGCGTTCGCTCACTGGCGCGCGCAGTTGCACAGGCCTACTACGAACGCCGTGAATCACTCGGCTTCCCGATGTTGAAAGGGGAGGTCTCGTCATGACGGAAACGCGTAACCTGCTGGTCGAAATCGGCACCGAGGAACTGCCACCAAAAGCCTTGCGGCGTTTGTCCGAGGCATTCGCAGACGGCATGTCACGATTGATGGATGAAGCCGGCCTGGAATATGAAGGGATACAACCTTATGCCGCGCCACGACGACTCGCACTGCTGATTCGTGCACTTCCACCGGCACAACAGGATCGTGAAGTTGTTCGACGTGGCCCGGCACTTGCGGCGGCTTTTGACGAAGATGGCTGCCCGACCAAAGCAGCCACCGGCTTTGCAAAGAGTTGTGGCATCGAAGTCGAACAGCTTGACCAGCTGGAAACCCCGAAAGGCAGCTGGCTGTCTTTCCGCGCGGTGGAAAAAGGCAAGGCAACTGCGGAGCTTGTACCTGGAATGGTGCAGCGTGCACTGGCTGGACTGCCGGTGCCAAAACGCATGCGCTGGGGAGATCGGGAAGAAGAATTTGTACGCCCCGTCCACTGGGTTGTTTTGTTGTTCGGTGAAGAGGTGATTTCTGCGCCAGTGCTGGGTATAACAGCCGGCAGAGAAACCCGCGGTCACCGTTTTCACCACCCACAGACCATCGCTCTCGCATCCGCAGATGATTATGTGTCCCTGTTGTGTAAACCGGGCCATGTACTGGTCGACTACCGCGCACGTCGCGACATTGTACGCAAGCAGGTGATCGAGCGGGGCGAAGAGCTCGGTGGCAAGGCATTGATCGATGAAGACCTGCTCGACGAAGTCTGTTCTCTCGTTGAATGGCCGGTTGCGATCGCCGGCCAGTTTGATGAAGCGTTTCTCGAGGTACCATCGGAAGCACTGATTTCCAGTATGCAGGACCACCAGAAATATTTCCCGGTGCTGAATAACGAAGGCTGTCTGCTACCCTGTTTCATCACTGTCGCCAACCTGGAAAGCCGGGATCCTGAACAGATCCGTGCGGGAAACGAACGTGTTATTCGTCCGCGCCTGTCTGACGCCGCGTTCTTCTGGAACCAGGACCGCAAGACACCGCTGTCCGGGCGTGCCGACGGCCTGCGCAACATGGTTTTCCAGAAAAAGCTCGGTACACTTTTCGATAAACAGGAACGCATAGCGAAACTGGCTGCCAGTATCGTTACTCAAATCGGTGGTGATCCGGCACATGCTGAACGTGCCGCACGTTTGAGTAAATGTGATCTGCTCACCAGCATGGTCTACGAGTTCCCTGAACTACAGGGCATTATGGGGCGTTATTATGCACTGCACGATGGTGCGCCCGAGGCCGTTGCAGTGGCTATAGAGGAACATTATCTGCCGCGATTTTCCGGTGACCGGCTCCCGCAACACCCTGTTGGGCAAACGCTTGCCATTGCCGATCGGCTCGATAGCCTGGTCGGTATTTTCGCCATCGGTCAGCCACCCAGTGGCGACAAGGATCCGTTTGCACTGCGTCGTGCTGCCCTTGGTCTGGTTCGAGTCATTATAGAAGGCAAACTTGATCTGGACCTTGAGGCATTGCTGCAGCAGGCCGCTTCGGGATTTGATCCTGGCATCAAGGCCGATGAGGCTGTGAATCCCGTCTTCGACTATGTTATGGATCGCCTGCGCGGTTACTATCAGGATAATAATATTCCGGCCGACCTTGTCGAAGCGGTACTTGTCACACGTCCTGTTCGTTTGCTGGATTTTGACAAACGCATACGTGCTTGCCAGGTATTCCGCGAACTGCCGGAAGCTACTGCGCTTGCAGCGGCCAATAAACGTATTGCCAACATTCTACGCAAGGCAGAGCAGCCGATTCCGGAGCGTATCGACAACTCGCTTTTGGTCGATACGGCCGAGAAGCAACTTGCTGAAGAACTCGCTGCGCTGAAACCTGACGTGCTTCAATTAATGGAGCAGGGCAATTACACACCTGCGCTGCAAAAACTGGCCGGACTGCGTGATGCAGTCGACACTTTTTTCGACAAGGTTATGGTCATGGTCGAAGACGATGCCCTGCGTGCCAACCGGCTTGCACTGCTCAATGAACTCGGCGCGTTGTTCCTTCGAACCGCCGATCTGTCCCGCTTGCAACACTGAGGCATTTTATGGAACACAGTGACTCCTATAAAACGATGCTCGAAGCTGTGCAGGCTTTTCATGATAAACATGACTTCCGCAATACGGGTGGAGAGGACATGACTTACCGGGTTGCACTGATGGCTGAAGAGCTGGGTGAAATCTCCGCCTGTGTGACCAAGGGAAAACCTCTCGACAGTCTGTCTGAAGAGGTCACTGATCTTTTTATACTGCTGGTCGGTACGGCCATTGCCGCTGACTTTGATCTGAAGGATGCGTTCTGGAATAAAATGGAGAAACTGATGCAGCGGGAATCAAGAATGGTAAACGGGCGCATCAGGGTGTCTGAATTTCGTGACATGTCCTAGGGGACCGCTGATTAATTCAGGATTCCTGGGCAGTTATTTTAAGCCTCAGGATAGTTTAAGCCTACGCAGGTAATTCTAATTATTATGCAACGTTCCGTTTCTTCAAAACCTGTTCTCTATCTGCGCTCCTTCCTGTTCTGGATTTTTTTCGCCTCGATTACCATCGTGTTTGCCCTGTTGTTGTTGCTCAGTTTTCCATTTCCCTTTGAAAAACGATTTATCCTGACACATACCTGGTCAAAGCTGACTATCTGGTGGTTGGGTGCAACCTGCAAGCTGTATTATGAAGTACAGGGTCAGGAAAACATCAGACACGGCGCCGGTATCGTATTTGCCAAGCATCAATCGACCTGGGAAACGCTGACACTAAACTTCTGGTTTTCACCCCAGACCTGGGTCATCAAGCGTGAGCTTATGTGGCTGCCATTTTTTGGTTGGGGTGCCTACATGATGGAACCGATTGCACTCAACCGGGGTGCCGGCCGCAAGGCCATTGAACAACTGGTTAGTCAAGGACAAAAACGCCTCGACGGTGGGCGCTGGATCATCATCTTTCCGGAAGGAACCCGCATTGCACCGGGCAAGCGCGGGCGTTACCGCATTGGAGGCGCTGTGCTGGCGGAACGAACCGGTTACCCGGTCTACCCGGTGGCGCACAACGCTGGTGAATACTGGCCAAGGCGGCAATTTATTAAAATGCCCGGTGTTATCAAGGTGCGCATCGGTCCAGCGATTTTACCTGAAGGCAAATCTGCCCAGCAGATTCTGGCTGCAGCTGAAGACTGGATTGAAACCCAAATGGCACAGATCACAACACTGGCAAAACACGAGCACGGCCCGGTAGAAAGCAACCAGGGAGCCTCTGATTAATTCGTCATTGCGAGAAACGCAGTGACGCGGCAATCTCTAGCAGACTGATTCCAGTGTATAAGATTGCCGCGCTGCGCTCGCGCCCTGACTACACGTCGAGATTGGAAGCCGTCAGCGCATTCTTCTCTATAAATTCACGCCGTGGCTCAACCTGGTCGCCCATCAACGTGGTGAAGATTTCATCCGACGCAACCGCATCTTCGATGTTCACTTGCAACATGCGACGCGTATCGGGATTCATAGTGGTATCCCAGAGCTGGTCGGGATTCATTTCACCCAGCCCCTTGTAGCGCTGGATGTGTTGTCCACGCTTGGCTTCTTCCATCAACCAGTCAATGGCCTGTTTGAAGCTTTCTATAGGTTGTTGCTTGTCACCCCGCTGGACATAGGCCCCCTCGCCAAGCAGGTCGTTGAGTTGCTCACCCAGCGCCACGATACGACCATATTCTGCGCTGGCAAAAAACTCGCTGGGTATTTTTTGCTCACTGGCCGTGATGCCGTGAGTCAGGCGCTTGACAGCGATGGTGAACTGCTCGCGATCTTCATTGCGGCTGACACTGATTTCAAATCGCTCGCCGGCCTTCTGCTGGCTGTTGATACGCTGTTCCAGCTCCTGGCACCAGGCCTCGATCTTTTCCACATTATGCAAATCCACTTCTTCCAGCGCTGTCATGTACAACATGCGCTCCAGTACAACAGGGTTGTAGCGACGTGACAGGCGCGCAATCGATGCACTCACCGACAGGAATTGCTTGGCAAGATTTTCAAGCCCCGGACCCGTCAGCGCCGGTGCATCTTTGCTGACATAAAGGCTGGCCTTATCGAGTGCAGTTTGCAGCAGGTATTCCTGTAATGCCGCATCATCCTTAACATATTGTTCTTGCTTGCCTTTTTTTGTTTTATAGAGTGGTGGCTGGGCGATATAAATATAACCGTTCTCGATGAGTTCAGGCATTTGCCGGTAGAAAAACGTCAGTAGCAGCGTACGGATATGTGAGCCATCGACGTCCGCATCGGTCATGATAATGATACGGTGGTAGCGTAGTTTCTCGATATTGAATTCGTCGCGGCCAATCCCGCAGCCCAGCGCAGTAATCAGCGTACCGACCTCGGCGGACGAGAGCATCTTGTCAAAACGGGCCTTCTCTACATTCAGGATTTTACCTTTCAAGGGCAATATGGCCTGGGTGCGACGATCCCTGCCCTGCTTGGCGGAACCTCCCGCAGAATCACCCTCCACCAGGTAAAGCTCGCTCTGTGCCGGATCCCGTTCCTGACAATCCGCCAATTTGCCCGGCAAACCGGCGATGTCCAGCGCACCTTTCCGGCGTGTCATTTCCCTCGCCTTGCGTGCGGCTTCACGGGCCATGGCCGCTTCCATAATTTTTGCTATAATTGCTTTGGAATCACCAGGATTTTCAAGTAGATAGCTCTCAAGCTTTTCTGAAACAGTGGATTCCACTATGCCCTTTATTTCAGACGAGACAAGCTTGTCCTTGGTCTGAGAGGAAAATTTTGGATCCGGCACTTTAACGGACAATACCGCCGTGAGCCCTTCGCGGGCATCATCGCCTGTGGTGTTGACCTTGTTCTTTTTGGTCACCTGCTTTTCCATGTACTGGTTCAGGGTGCGTGTGAGGGCGGCTCGAAATCCTGCCAGGTGGGTACCACCATCCAGCTGCGGAATATTATTGGTAAAGCAGAAAATATTTTCCTGGTAGGAATCGTTCCACTGCATCGCTACTTCAACACCGACCCCGTCCCGCTGGCCGGTAAAGTAGAACACGTTCTGGTGCAGCGGCGTCTTCTTGCGGTTCAGGTGCTCGACAAATGCACGGATACCGCCCTGGTACTCAAAAATATCCTGCTTGTCATTACGCTCGTCGGTCAGACGTATACGCACCCCGGAGTTCAAAAAAGACAGTTCTCTCAGTCGCTTGGCGAGAATATCATAATGAAATTCAATGTCGCCGAAAATTTCAGGGCTGGGTTTGAAGCGTATTTCAGTACCCGTGGTATCCGTATCACCGATTACTTTTAACGGGTACAGGGGTTCCCCCATCGCGTATTCCTGAAAATGGATATGGCCATCCCGCTTAACCGTAAGTTTCAGGGATTCAGACAGTGCGTTGACGACCGAAACACCCACGCCGTGCAGGCCACCCGACACCTTGTAGGAATTATCATCGAATTTTCCCCCCGCGTGCAGGACGGTGAGAATCACTTCTGCCGCGGAACGACCCTCCTCGGGATGGATATCCACGGGTATCCCGCGACCATCATCACTGATAGTGACGGAATCGTCGCTGTGCAGTGTGACCGATATCTCCGAGCAGTATTTTGCCAGCGCTTCATCAATGGAATTATCCACCACCTCAAACACCATATGGTGTAAACCTGTCCCGTCATCCGTGTCACCGATGTACATACCGGGGCGCTTGCGGACGGCATCCAGCCCTTTAAGGACCTTGATATTCGAGGAATCGTAACTTGGGGTATCAGACATGGTGTTTCATCCAGTAAAAGTCCTGTGATTATACCACTTCCGAGACCTTGCCGTGTTTCACGTGAAACATCCTGTTTACCTTGCCAGTCACGTTTGTCGCTCCTGGAAATTCGATTGCTGTCGCAAAAACCTGGGCATCCAGCCCTGCCAGTCGGCGCATAACTTTCTCCTGATTTTGAACATCCAGTTCCGCACCCAGATCGTCCAGCAAGAAAAGGCTGGGGATTTCTGTCATGTCCTTCAGCAGGGAGGCCTGAGCAAGCTTCAAACCGATAATCAACAGCTTTTGCTGCCCTCGCGAAAGCGCCTCGTTAACCGGCTTTCCCCGGTACTTGAAGGTAAAGTCTGCGCGCTGAGGCCCCGTCCTGGTATATCCCTGTTCCCGATCAGCGAGGAGGCTTTCTTTGAGTGCAGTGCCGTATTCCTTATCGGCTGACCAGCCACGTCTGTAATGGACATCCAAAGACTCACTCTCATCAATGAAATCGTTCATAATTTCAATTAGATAGATCTTTACTTTTCCAAGGTAGTCTGACCTGTGCACGTCCAGTTGCTCACCACAAAGCACCATGTCACGGTCCCATATTGAAACCTCTTTGGGAGAGGACGCTGCTCGCAATGCAGCGTTCCGCTGCTTGAGTGAGGTTTGAAACTGTTTCCATGCCTGGATGTACTCATGTTTCACGTGAAACAATCCCCAATCCAGAAATTGCCGCCTTAACGGTGGGCCATTCTCGATCAGCCCGTGCAAATTCCCACCAACCCATTGCAAAGGAAATAGCGTTGCCAGTTCAGACAATCTACGCGCTGGCATACCATTTATCCTCGCCATCAACTTACCGGGCTTACGGCTGATCCCTACAGGTACCAGGCGATTCGTTTCCTGCTGTAGCTTGGCAACCAGCTGAAATTCTTCCTGGCCATGCGCTATAGCCCGGTCAAGTGAACTCGATCTAAAAGAGCGCGCACGTCCCAATACATAGATGGCTTCGAGAAGACTGGTTTTCCCGGCTGCGTTCTGTCCGCTAAACAGATTCACACCGGTTGAAAATGACAGGGTCATCGAATCCAGATTGCGAAACCCTTCGATGGTAAGCGAGGAAAGTGGCATTAGATAACCCCCGGCACATGACACCGGGTCAGGATAACGACTAAAGCCGCATGGGCATAACAACATACCGATACTGGTCAGTGCCAGGCTGCTTTATCAAACAACTGCTGTTCGAGTCACCCAACACAACCTCAACCTTGTCACTGCGCACAGCAGCCAGCACATCCAGTAAGTAGGTCACATTAAAACCTATTTCCAGTTCTCCGCCATCGTATTCGACTTCAAATTCTTCGTCGGCTTCTTCCTGTTCAGGGTTATGTGCTTGAATTTTAATATTATTTTTTTCAAGATTGAGTCTTATACCACGATATTTCTCGTTTGACAGGATGGAAGTCCTGGAGAGTGCCTGGCGAAACAGCTCTCTATCCGCTACCACCCGTTTATCGCCATCCTTCGGTACAACGCGGTCATAATCGGGAAATCTCCCGTCAACCAGTTTGGAAGTAAAACACACATCACTGGCAATCAGGCGAATATGGTTGGCCCCGAGTTCCACGGTAACCGGTATGTCGCTGTCATCCAGCAGTCGTTGTAATTCCTGGATTCCTTTGCGAGGCACGATAACCTGTCGCGGATTATCGGTTTGTATTTCTACGGGTACATCACACAACGCAAGTCGGTGGCCGTCCGTGGCGACGGCACGCAAGAATCTGTTGCCCATTTCCAGCATCAATCCATTCAGGTAATAGCGAACATCCTGCTGAGCCATCGAGAACTGGGTACGATCAATGACTTCCTTCAGCTCTCCCTGTGACAAGGTGAATTTTGAATCGCCATTGATTTTTTCGACAAGCGGGAAATCTGCTGCAGGCAAGGTAGAAAGTGTGAAGCGACTTTTCCCCGAGCGTATCTGCGCCTTCTGGTCCTTGATGGATACCTGGATGCTGGCGTTCTCGGGTAACGCCTTGCAAATATCGATCAGTTTGCGAGCGGGCAATGTGATCTCACCGGGTTCAGTGATGTTTGCCGATACGCTTGCCTGTATCTCAACTTCCAGATCAGTTGCTGTGAGTTTGAGATGGTCCGTACTTGCATTGATGAGAAGATTACCCAGTACAGGTAGTGTCTGGCGCCTTTCGACAACACCGATAACTTGCTGGAGGGGTTTCAGGAAAGACTCTCGGTCTATCGTGAATTTCATTAATTAAATATCCTTTTATTAAACAAGTTACTGTTATTAAGGGCGACCCGGGCTGTAGATAACATTCGTATTAAACAATGGCTACATACACTTGCGTACCAGAAATTCTGTTAGGAAACGGACTGCCTTGTTGTGGGGTACCTGTGGATAATATCGGATAACTTTGGGATGTTAAAATTATCCACCGGTTATCCACATTATGTTGTCAGTATTCTCCACAGGTTGTTGTAGTCCTCGGCAATTCGCATGTCAGCATCTTTCAATTCACTGACCTTTCTGCAGGCATGAAGTACGGTTGTATGGTCACGGCCGCCAAAGGCTTCACCTATCTCAGGGAGGCTGTGGCTCGTCAGTTCTTTCGCAAGTGCCATGGCAATCTGTCGCGGTCGGGTAATTGAGCGCGTACGACGAGCTGAGTGCAGGTCAGCAACGCGAATTTTGTAGTACTCGGCAACGGTCTTCTGGATATTGTCGATGGAAACCAGCTTGTCCTGCAAGGCCAGCAGGTCCCGTAATGCTTCTTTGGTGAATTTCAGGTCGATGCTTCGACCTGTGAATCTTGCGCTGGCGATAATACGTTTTAGCGCACCTTCCAGTTCCCTCACATTGGAGTGAATGCGCTTTGCGACAAAGAAAGCGACTTCGGTGGGAAGATCCACGTTTGCTTGTATGGCCTTGTTCACCAGGATAGCCACACGGGTTTCCAGTTCAGGCGGCTCAATCGCTACAGTAAGACCCCAGCCAAAACGTGATTTGAGGCGCTCCTCAAGACCCTTTATTTCTTTTGGGTAGCGGTCACAGGTCATGATGATCTGGCTCTGACCTTCAAGTAAGGCATTGAATGTGTGAAAGAATTCTTCCTGAGACCGTTCCTTTCCGGCAAAGAACTGGATATCATCGATTAGCAGTGCATCCACCGAACGGTAGTAACGCTTGAATTCATTCATGGCGTTATGTTGTAGCGCTTTGACCATATCAGCCACAAACCGCTCCGAATGCAGGTAAACCACTTTGGCGCCGGGCTGTCGATTGACGATCATATTGCCAACGGCCTGCATGAGGTGGGTTTTGCCCAGCCCGACACCACCATAAATGAACAGGGGGTTGTAGGCGGTACCGGGGTTTTCAGCAACCTGTATAGAAGCTGCGCGTGCCAGTTGGTTGGATTTACCTTCCACAAAGGTATCGAAGTTAAACGTATTGTTCAGGTTTCCACTGGGAAGTTCGCGCGTTTCACGGCGCCGTTCCTGGCGTTCGGGTTCGGCCGAGCGAGGTACCGGCAGCGGAGACTTGACCGAGCCGATTTCGAGCTGAACCGCGACAGGGTCCGCATTCGGCCGGGAGCCGACAGCATTCTGTATATTTTCCAGGAAGTGTTCGCTTACCCAGTCGAGTACAAAGCGGTTTGGTGCGAGTAAGGTCAGGTTTTTACCCTTCTCGATGGCGTGCAGAGGCCGTATCCAGGTATTGAACTGCTGTTCGGGCAACTCATTTTCAAGTTGCGACAGACATTGTTGCCAAAGTGTGCCTTGCAAGGGGGTGGTCCTGTTCTGTTTGTTACCGGGATTAGCGGGGTCAGTCAGTCTAACGCCACACAGACGACTTATCCACAATCGCGAACAAGATAAAAATACGGCTTTTAGGTTGACAACACCCGGGTAAAGACAGTAATCTGCGCGGCCTGATTTGGCCCGCTTTACGGGCCTTTAACCTTTTTTTGGGAACGGTTTGCGCCATGAAGAGAACATTCCAGCCTAGCAACCTGAAGCGCAAGCGTACACACGGTTTCCGTGCCCGTATGCGCACCAAGAACGGCCGTCTTGTCATCAAGGCTCGCCGGGCAAAAGGTCGCGCGCGTCTTTCTGTCTGACCGGTCTCCTTGACGGGCGCCGTCGCCACTTATCCACCTGCGTACCGTCTGCGGACAGCTGCCTGTTTCCAGCGAGTATTCCGGCATTGCGACTTCAAGGTCAGTGATCGATACATCACCGTGCTTGCAAAATACAATACGCTGGATCACCCGCGTCTCGGCACTGTTGTGTCGATAAAAAATGCCGGCAATGCGGTGAAGCGCAATCGCATCAAACGTCTGATACGTGAAAGCTTCCGTTTCCACCGGTCCGAAATGGGTAATGTTGACCTGGTGGTTCTGGTTCGTGCCGGCATCAGTGCGTGCAATAACCCAAAAATATTCCGCGCACTGGAAGCCCACTGGCGTAAAATCGCAGCCCATGCGTAAACTGGTACTGTTACTTATCAAGGCATACAGCCTGCTTGTCAGTCCCTGGCTGGGTAACCATTGCCGGTTCACCCCGACCTGTTCCTGTTATGCGCAAACGGCCATCGAGCGTTTTGGCGTAGTGCGTGGTGGCTGGCTGGCATTGCGTCGCATTGGTTCCTGTCACCCCTGGCATGAAGGTGGTATGGATCCGGTACCGGAAGCCTTGTGTAAACATTCAACCAAACATAAAACGAAACATTCCCATGGATAATCCACGCGTACTTTTAGCTATAGCTTTGTCTTTTATTATTCTGCTGATGTGGCAGTCCTGGATGGATGATTATGGTCCGGCACCCGAACAACAGGTTGTCGAAGGCGCGGCTACCGAGACAACCGACACTACCGGGGAGCAAATACAACCAGCTCCTGATGATATGCCCACGAGTGAGGTTTTGGCCCAGAAAGCGGTTGATAGCCTGCCTGATACGAAACCATCCGCACAACCTGCCGGTGAACAGATCGAAGTACTGACTGACACCTATCGCGCGGTAATTGATACGCGTGGCGGAACCCTGGTAGAGCTCGACCTGCTGCAGTACCCGGAGACGCATGATCCGGACAGCCCGCCGTTCAAGCTACTCGAGCAGGGCGACGCACAACTTTTTATCGCCCAGAGTGGATTACGTACCGGCAAAACCGACGCTGAACCGAACCACCATGCCCTGTTTACGGCCGACCAGACCCACTACCGGTTGGCAGATGGCGCTAAGGTAATCGAGGTGCCGCTGCACTGGACGGACAGCAAGGGCGTGCAGGTCACTAAAACCTATCGCTTCCATCGAAGCAGTTACCTGATAAATGTTGGCTTTGAGGTTGCAAACAAGAGCAGCAGCAACTGGAGTGCACGCCCCTATTACCAGTTACAGCGCACGCCGTTGCAGAAAAAATCACGCTTTCTTTACACCTATACGGGCGGCGTCATTTACAGTCCGGAAGAAAAGTACGAGAAGATTTCATTTTCCGATATGGAAGACGAGAATCTCAGCCGCGATATCAAGGGTGGCTGGGCAGCCATGCTTCAGCACTATTTCCTGGGCGCCATTATTCCCGACCCGGAAGCTACCGCGCATTACTATACGAGGGCGCTCGGGAATGAGCGTTACCTGATCGGTTTTTCTGACCAGGGACTGAGTGTCGCTCCGGGTGAACAGGCCGTTACCGGCATACGGTTCTTTGCAGGACCGAAACTTCAGCACATGATGGCCGAAGTCGCCCCCGGCCTGGAGTTGACGGTTGACTACGGCAAACTGACCTTACTGGCCCAGCCGATTTTCTGGCTGCTGGAAAAAATACATGCACTGGTTGGAAACTGGGGCTGGTCGATCATTTTCCTGACCATGCTTATCAAGGGAATGTTCTTCAAATTATCCGAAACCAGCTATCGCTCCATGGCCAAGATGCGCAACCTGGCACCGCGGATGAAGGCGCTTAAAGAGCGCTACGGGGATGACAAGCAGAAGCTCAACCAGGCAATGATGGAAATGTACAAGACCGAGAAGGTCAATCCTCTCGGGGGTTGTCTGCCTGTGCTTGTACAGATCCCGGTATTTATCGCGTTGTACTGGGTGTTGCTGGAAAGTGTGGAAATGCGCCAGGCACCGTTTATGCTGTGGTTGCAGGACCTGTCATCAGCTGACCCATATTTCATTCTGCCATTGCTGATGGGTATCACCATGCTGATTCAGCAGAAACTCAACCCGGCTCCGATGGACCCTATCCAGGCCAAGGTGATGATGGTTCTGCCGGTTGTGTTCACGGTGTTCTTTGCTTTCTTCCCGTCCGGGCTGGTGCTTTACTGGGTGGTTAACAATACGCTGTCGATTGCCCAGCAATACGTCATTACCAAACGGGTTGAACGTGGTGAAGCCTGAATGCTGAAACCCTAGCGGTATGCATCACGCACCCGCCGATACCATTGCCGCCATTGCCACAGCCCCGGGGCGTGGCGGTGTTGGGATTATCAGACTGTCCGGCCCGGAAGCGCCGAAAATCGCAGAACAAATCGCAGGGCGCCTGCCGCCACCGCGTGTTGCCGAACTCAGGATTTTCCGTGACAGTGACGGTGATCAAATCGATGAAGGCCTGATACTCAACTTTCCCGCACCGGGTTCCTTTACCGGCGAGCATGTGGTTGAGCTACACGCACATGGTGGCCCGGTCGTACTCGATATGCTGGTTGCCCGTACACTCTCACTCGGTGCGCGTACCGCCCGTCCCGGCGAGTTTTCCGAGCGTGCCTTCCTCAATGACAAGCTCGACCTGGCCCAGGCCGAGGCCATTGCCGACCTTATTGACAGTGATACCGAACAGGCAGCACGCGCTGCCACACGCTCCCTGCAGGGCGAGTTTTCGCGCCATGTACATGTACTGGTTGATGAGTTGACGAGTCTGCGCGTTTACGTGGAGGCCGCCATAGATTTTCCTGACGAGGAAATCGACTTCCTCAGTGATGGGCAGGTCCAGGCACAGTTGAAAGCTGTAACTGAACAACTGGCAGCGGTGCAAAAACAGGCCCGTCAGGGGCAATTGTTGCGCGATGGTATGACGCTGGTAATAGCAGGTCGTCCGAATGCAGGAAAATCAAGCCTGTTAAATGCGCTGGCAGGGCGGCAAGCGGCCATTGTTACCGATGTGGCGGGAACCACCCGCGATGTCCTTCGTGAACATATCCAGATCGATGGAATGCCGCTGCACATTATCGACACGGCGGGCCTGCGTGACAGTAGCGATCCTGTCGAGCAGGAAGGTATCAGACGCGCCTGGCACCAGATTGAACAAGCCGACAGAGTGCTGCTGGTCATAGATAGTCAGCAGGGATTTTGTGCAGAAGATCGCCTGATACTCGAGCGTTTACCTCCTGAGCTGCCGCACACGCGGATTTTCAGCAAGACAGACCTGGTCGGACATACTCGCACCACAGATGGCGGGGAAGAAGCACCCGTTATTTCAATCAGTACCCTTTCCGGCGAAGGAATGGAGGTGTTGCGCGATCACCTGAAGCAGTTGATGGGGTATCAGGGCACACCTGTTGGCGGCTTCAGCGCGCGCCGCCGGCATCTGGATGCCTTACAGCGTGCCGCGCAGCATCTTGAGAAAGCAGCCGTCTGGCTTGAGAATGCGGCGGGCGAATTACTTGCTGAGGAGTTGCGTCTCGCACAACAACAACTGTCTTCGATCACCGGTGAGTTCTCGAGTGATGACTTGTTGGGCGAAATATTCTCGGGGTTCTGTATCGGAAAATAAAAACCCCGCCGAAGCGGGGCAAGTCCCCGGAACATACCGGGTGATGGCGGAGTGACATAAAAGATTTCAGCCTGGACGCTACAGGGAGTCTATTTTCCTGTAGGTCCAACCCTGCTGCAGACGTTTGACGACATGGTCAATAGCGGTCTCACCGGTATGGACATCGTCAATCAGCGGTACATCGCTGCCAGCACGCTTGAGATTGCGAATAGCGTTCATGCAGGCGATAAATTGCAGATTGCTGTATTTTGCACTCAGTTCCCGTACCCGTTGCTGGTATGGAGAACGGTCTGTACGCAGCAAATCAAGGCCGCCTGAGTTGGCGACAACTTCTACCTGCGCACCGTTGTCACGGTTTTCTTGCAAAAAACTTTCTGTAAAATCGAGTAGTTGGCCGAAATGTTCAGGGTCGGAATCATCAATATGCAGCACAATACGATGCGGGTCACTGGACGCTGACCGGGCCATGGCGTCATCATGCTCCGCATACCCGTAGGCCAGCAGACCAGCACCGGTACCGATTGCCAGGGCCATTACAGATGCAGCCACTCCGGCGCGCAGGTTTCGCCAGGAAAATTTTCTGCCGGGTAATTCACGGGGTGGCGGTGTGGCCGAGCCATAACCGGTGCGCATCCAGTCTTTGGTACGACGCAGACTACAGATACGTTCGGACAAGGCCTTGTTATGTTCCATGGCGGCCAACACGGCATTCTGCCTGTCGGCATCGAGCTCTCCATCTATATATGCGCTCAGGGTCGCATCATCCCAGGTATTATTCATCATCGTGCTCACTTCTTACTTTACCCTTCTCAACGATGAGCCAGCCGGTTTGGCTGTAGCCTGCTCATCCGCTGTATCGAGCAGTTTAACGAGACCTTTACGGGCCCGGTGCAGGCGACTCATCACGGTGCCAACAGGGATTTCGAGTATTTCAGCGACGTTGCTGTAGGAAAAGCCTTCCAGGTCTACCAGTGCCAGAACCCGCCGCTGTTCCAGCGGCAAGGCGGCCACCGCCGTTCGTACGCGACTGACGATTTCAAGCCGGTCAACCATCAGTTCTGGCCCGGGTTTATCACAAGGCCGCTCGTCATCGAGATCTTCGTGCGGTCTGCGATTGCGCAGGTACTGTTTCCAGCAATTATTCAGGATACTGTACAACCAGGCATTCAGTCGTTCCCGGTCACGTAACTGGTGGACTTTCTGAAGTGCCAGCGAAAGGGTTTCCTGAACCAGATCATCAGCAAGCATGCTGTCACCGCACCATGCCAGCGCCACTCTGTACAGTCGTTCCCGTGAAGCCGCGATGCGTGGACGCATCGATACACAGCTACTTATGCAAGAAATCAGTCCCATAGTCTTTTGATGCAACAGCAGCCCATTTTATTTCATCAGAGTGGATAATTTGACGATTTCACCGGCCGGTTAACAGCCAGGCGCCTTGAATGCTGTCCTGCAGCTGACCTCGTGCCACGGCGCATTATATTTTAGCCACAGTCTAGTACAAAGATGCGGCAAAGTGCGCAAGCGAACTGAATACAACAAAATTTCCTCAATACGGGAATAATTTACAGTCTGCCGGCCTCTACATTATGTGAGAAACGACAGAGAGGTGGAGGAATCTCAATATGAAGCTAAATTTATGGCGCTCACTGAGCGCAATCAGTCTACTTGTTGCCATATTCGGTGTCGGTCCGGTTGTTGCCGAGCCACTCGATAAAGTACCGGAAGCGTCAGCGGGCCTTTTTCACCCCGCGCGCATAACGAAAGTACCGGAGGCGCCGGAAGACAAACCGTTTGCCGAGCACTTCATTGTTTTCCATATATCCAGTGGCGATGCTTTTGCACAGAAGCTGGTGCTCAACAATGCACAGAATCTGGCTAATTTCTACGGCCCGGACAAGGTGGTCATTGAGGTTGTTGCCTACGGCCCCGGTTTGCGTACCCTGTTTGAGGAAAACGCTTACTCGAAACGTATCCAGCGAATGGCAAAAGAGGGTATTACATTTACTGCTTGCGCCAACACGATGAAAGCCATGGGTAGAGACCAGCCGAGTCTGAACAAGGTTGCCAAGGTGGTGCCGGGCGGAGTTGTTCGCTTGACAGAACTGCAGGAAGCCGGCTGGACCTATATCAGGCCCTGACAGGCAAGCGCACTGAAACTAAAAGCAAGTTAACCAAATAACGATGAAACAGATACCACCACCTGGAGGGGTATTATGCTGAAGACACTCCAACCTTTACACAAGGTCGTTCCTGCCGGACTCGCATTGATGCTGGCAATGGGAACAACAACCACTCAGGCCGCCAACTGGTTCAAACTACGCGGAACAGAACCGGGCGGCATTGCCCACACCTTGCAGGTGTGGGGCTTCCTGCAACCGACGTATGCCTACGATTTCAGTGACAGGATCGAGGGTGGTGTTGGTGGCTTCGGTGCGGCGGCAAATGGCACCGACCCGGTACCCGGCACGCTCCCGTCAGAGCGCACCTCGCAGCAAAGCTTCTATATGCGTCGAGCCCGTATCGGCATACGCGGAACCATGATTCCTATCAGTAATGATATCGATTATTTCATTCTTACTGAATGGGGACAAAACGGAATAACACGAACGGATGGAGGTGCGAAGCTGCTGGATGCGTCGATCACGTTCAACCAGTTGTCACGCGGAATGGATGATGATGGTTTGCAAAATCTGGGAGCCAGATTCCGTATGGGCCAGTTCCTGTTTTCACAAACCTCGCAAGCACTTTCCCAGTCAACACCTGGACGCCGCGTGCATATCTTTATGCCGGAGGCGACTTTCGCCCATGCCATCGGACGTTATGCCAGTGACAACGGTGTCGGAAACTGGCCTGAGAATGAAGTCTCAGCCAATGGTGCACGTGATGTCGGTATAGAGGTTTTTGACTGGGCTGAATTCAAGGATCCCATCTTTGGCGGGGGCCCTCTGGAATTTACCTATTCTCTTGGCCTGGGTAATGGCGATGCAATCGGCGAACTGAACCGGGATGACAATTTCCGCAAGTATGGCTGGCTGTCGATTGCCAAGCTGTTTGATAACACGCGCGGTCCGCGACGCCACGATGCCATGCTGTATGGCTTTTACCAGAAAGGTGATATCCAGTTTAACAATGACCTGAACAACGATGGTCGCCCGGACGGAACACCTATACCTGCAGGCGGTAACCTGAACCCGGGTAACCTTAACTCAGGGGTGACAGGTGGCGGTGTTGAGTTCGGCATCCAGAGTCCAGGCAACCGGGTACTCCTGAACGGCAATGAAAAGGATATTGAGCAGAAATACTACGGTGTTGGTTTGGAATATTTCGACAAACCCTTCGCCGGACTGGGCCAGATCCGCTTCGAAACCGAGTGGCAGAAACAGGAGGGGCTGACTTTCGATGGTGCGCAATCACCTTCCGTTGCAGTAAACAATGCGGTTGGTGGCTTCCAGAGCATCCTGTATGACGTCGATGGTAAAAATACGGGTTGGTTCGTTGACATGGGTTATGACATCCACCAGCACCTGGGTCTCAAGAAACGCACCACACTCAATGTTCGTTATGACGAGTTTGACCGTAACAAGGGTAATGACGTCCGTGAAGTCAACTTCAAGACCTGGACAGCGACTGCCGAATATTTCTTCCACAAGAAGGCACGTGCCACACTGACTTACCAGTGGCGTGATTTCTCGGCAGACAATCGTACTGGTGGTTTCAAGACCAATGGTAATGCCGTTCTGGAACAGATTGACCAGCGGATTGGCTTGCAGGTGACCTTCATCTACAAGAATGTTCTGTTACGCTGAGCTACAAAAAAGGCGAGTGATTGCAGCAAGGGGCCCTCAGGGCCCCTTGCTGTTTGTGGTTCATGCTATCTTGAAAAGTGACAGGTACGATAAACCGGAAATCATGATGACCATGCATACAAAAATGTTGCGAACCGGGACGCTGTGGATAATTTTTATGACATTGTCCATCGCAGGGTTGACAGGTGCGGCACTGGCCGCAAGACAGGAACGGATAGAAGGTGTAATTATTCCGGATGCAGAAAGGGTTTATTCTGATGTTTCAACAGACATCCGTGCTACAAAGGATGGCGCCATCTGGAGTATACCGCTACCCGACAGACAGGCCTGGCAGATATTAAAGAGGTCGCTGCAACGTCTTGGTGTAGCGTTTACTGAAACAGAAGGCGAAGCGCTGCAATTGCTGACCGACTGGGTTGCCTGGGGTTACGATGCATCCACGAACACGGGTCACAGTAAAAGGCCGCATTTTGGATCCGCCGGCACCACTGAACTGCACAGGTTCCGCTTCATGCTCGCCAAAAATACTGCTGGCGAGCCTGCTGGAATACTTATTACTGATGCGGCTTATCAGAAAGAAGTCGATATTGCGCCAGACAGCGAGTACGCGTGGACTGAATGGCGTAAATTCGATCCACAGCCCGGAGCGGCCTACACGTTTGGGCGGCGTTTGCAGGGCGAGTACCAGGCAGCCATGTCGCTTCAGCCTGTTTCCGTATTAGCGCCCGCTTTACCCCGGGAGCCAGCTACGACGTCGATTGAACCTGCTTCCGGACCTTCCGCTACCGTAACGCACGTCGTTGAACCGGCAATACACGAAGCCTCCAAAGTGGTAATACCGCCACCGGCGCTGCCGATGCCCGCAAAAGTGCTGCCTTCAAACGCGCAGGCACAAATCAAAGTGCCTGTTGCTCCGGAATCGCGAAAGGTCGCTGCTGCCCCGACGACAGCCGGGCTACTGGTGAATATGCCGCCAGAAGCTACCTGGGAGGCATTGTTACGTGCGCTGGAAGAACTGAAAATAGACATCGAGACGGTGGACAGAAACCAGTTGATGATTGTTACCCGGTGGATTGAGGCGAACTATGATCCAAAGAACCAACAATTGATTTTCCGGTCCAACAGCAACAGTGGCTGGGCATTTAACTGGTTGGGTGGCGGTTCCCAGCGCCATCGTTTTCAGCTGGTACTGATTAGTTCAGACGCAGGTAAAAAGACGTTAATACGGGCGTATCACACCGGTTTTCAGGAGCAGGTAGACCAGACTCCCGATTCTTCGCAGACGATACTTGCCTGGGAAGACCGCAAAACCAGTCCTGATATTGCCAGCGCTTTTTTACGGCGCCTGAGGATTGTCGACAATCGTTAACACCGGATCACCGGTAAGGACTTCTCATGACATCCGATTTGAAAACAGGATTAACAGCGAGCGCTGCAGCACGCACACTGTTGGCTGGTTCATTGATACTGGCCGGAAATTCACTACAGGCGGCTGACAACCCGTTTGTATCTACCGATTTGTCGGCTGGCTACAGGCTGGCAGACGCCGATGCGGGGGACAAGGCCGGGGAGAGTAAAGCGATGAAAGGCGAAGGCAAATGTGGCGGCAAGGCTGCGAGTGAGGCCGTTTGTGGTATTTACCAGATCGGTAGTTCACACAAGGATCCCGCCAAGGTAAAAGATGGCAAATGCGGGGGACACAAGGTTGTCGAGGCGTTGTGCGGTGGAGCCAGATAGCGGATCAGAAAAATCACTTAAAGGAGCAGGAAATGAAGCGCACAGTTTTTACAATCGTACTGACACTTTGTTTGGTTGCAGGTGCCACAGCCAGTGAAGGACTCATCCAGGTGAAGAGCCCCTATTCGGTCGAGCAGACCCTGGACCGCTTTGAGCAGGCTGCAAGAGCCAAGGGTATGACGATCTTCACCCGTATCGACCATGCGGCGGGCGCTGCCAGTGTGGACAAGGATCTGCGGCCGACAGCGCTGTTGATATTTGGAAACCCCAAGGTGGGAACCTTGCTCATGCAGAGCAATCAGGCGGTTGCCATCGATTTGCCAATGAAAGCGCTGGCATGGAAAGATGAAAGCGGACAGGTGTGGCTTGCCTATAACGACCCGGAGTATCTGGTAAAGCGCCACGTCATCAAAGACCGCGATGCTGTCGTGCAGAAAATCAACAAGGCACTACACGCTTTTTGCAAAGCGGCCACAAAGCCCTGACAGCAGCCAGCGCGTGCCAGCGGTTTTAACCGGGATAAGACGGTATGCGCATTATTAACAGCGTACTCGGCGATGCGCGCGGCGGGCGCTGGCAGGTGGTTTGTGACTACAGCAGGTTGCTGCGCAAGCAGGGTCATGATGTGGTGATGGTGCTGAACGACAAGCTGCCCGAGGACTTGCCAGGGCTGCCGGCAGACACCGAGATACTGCGTATTCGCAATCACGGTCACTATGACTGGCTGGCGGCGTGGCGCTTGTCCAGACGGCTGGCAGGTTGTCAGCCGGCACTGGCTATTGCGCATTGCAGTCGTTCGGTTGCCCTGCTGAAGCGCGTGTTGGGCGGTGTGGCCCCGGTCATCGCGGTCACGCACAGTACAAAAGTCAGGCGTCTGCTCGGCGCGGATGCCGTCATCGCACTGAGCGATGCATTGCGGGAGAAGATCCGGGCTGACCCTTCAGGCCAGCAGATGCCAGTCTACGTCGTACCCAACCAGATCGGAGACCTTCCAGAGGGTTGCCCACAAAGCCAACCGTTGCAGCAACCTCCCGTTATAGGTGCGTTGGGTCGATTTGACCGGGTAAAGGGATTCGATATCTTTATTGATGCGCTGGCGGTACTGGCTGAACAGGGCGTGGTATTTAGCGGACGACTGGCGGGTGCGGGTGAAGAGGAGGCGCAGTTACGAGAACAGATTCGCCTGTCGGGCCTGGCTGGCCGGATTGATCTCAAGGGCTGGATTGCTGCTGAAAAGGTGAACCGGTTTTTGGCCGGGCTCGACCTGCTGTGTATCCCGGCACGCTCGGATGCCTTTGGGCTTACCCCCCTGCAGGGGGCGGCCGCCGGGGTTCCGATGGTGCTGTCAGATGTCAGCGGTCATCGCGCCATATTTGCCGAAGACCGCGAGGCGCTGTTTTTCAAGACGGAGGACGCCACAGCACTGGCCAGCAGAATACGGCAGTTTCTGAGCGATTCCGGATTGCGCGAAGCGCTATCCGCGGCGGCCTTTGACCGGGCCGAGCGTTGTTATAGCGAGTCAGCCGTTATACAGGGACTGCGGGAGGTCATCACTAACACTTTGTTATTAAATAATAAAGAATGATCATCTAAATATATAGAAGACTCTATATATAATGATTTAACCATATATATTGGGCTGACCTACATATCCGGCCGGCTGCCGCCCGGGGACGCCGGTTTCTGATCTGCGGTACAATCCGCTACCTTTTACACAGTTTGCAGCAATGATGAATGAACAACATTACCAGGTGATTGTGGTCGGTGGTGGCCACGCCGGTACCGAGGCCGCATTGGCCGCGGCGCGTTCTGGTGCACGCACGTTGTTGCTGACGCACAATATTGAAACCCTGGGCCAGATGAGTTGTAACCCGGCAATCGGAGGTATCGGCAAGGGGCACCTGGTGAAGGAAATCGATGCGCTCGGTGGCGAAATGGGCCGGGCAGCCGACCGTGCCGGCATCCAGTTTCGACGCCTGAATGCCAGTAAAGGGCCGGCCGTGCGCGCCACCCGTTGCCAGGCCGACCGCCAGATATACCGACAGGCCATTCGGCATCGCCTGGAAAACCAGCCCAACCTGACGCTGTTTCAACAGGCTGTTGATGACCTTATAGTTGAGGGCGAGCGTGTAACCGGTGTGGTCACGCAAATGGGTCTGAGATTCAGCGCCGACAGCGTGGTGTTGACCGTCGGGACCTTTCTTGGCGGGCGTATTCATATTGGCCTTTCAAATTACCAGGGTGGCCGTGCCGGTGATCCGCCGGCCAATGCGTTGGCGAAACGTTTGCGCGAGCGGCCTTTCCGTGTCGAGCGGCTGAAAACCGGTACCCCGCCGCGTATTGACGGACGCAGTATCGACTACAGCCAACTACAGGAGCAGCCTGGCGACGACCCGATACCGGCCTTTTCCTTTATGTCCGATGGCCGTGAGCACCCGCGCCAGATCAGTTGCCACATTACCCATACCAGTGAGCGTGCCCACGATATCATTCGCGCCGGGCTGGATCGCTCACCCCTGTACTCGGGCATGATCGAGGGTACCGGGCCACGTTACTGCCCCTCTATCGAGGACAAGGTGGTGCGCTTCGCCGACAGGACGTCACACCAGATTTTCATCGAACCGGAAGGACTTGAGACACACGAGGTCTATCCCAACGGGATTTCGACCAGCCTGCCCTTCGATGTTCAGCAGGCCATGGTGCAGGCCATTCCCGGATTTGAAAAAGCACATATTACGCGGCCAGGTTACGCGATCGAGTATGATTTTTTTGATCCGCGTGATTTACGCGCGTCACTGGAAACCCGGTTTATCAAGGGCCTGTTTTTTGCCGGCCAGATCAATGGCACTACCGGTTACGAGGAAGCCGCGGCCCAGGGTCTGATTGCCGGCTTAAATGCTGCCCGCCTTGCACGCGGCGAGGCGGCCTGGTCACCGCGCCGTGACGAAGCTTATATTGGTGTATTGATCGACGACCTGATCACGCGCGGCACGCTCGAGCCGTATCGTATGTTCACCAGTCGAGCCGAATATCGCCTGCTGCTGCGCGAAGACAATGCAGACCTGCGACTGACCGAAACGGGCTACCGGATGGGCCTGGTTGATGCGCCGCGCTACACTACCTTCAATGAAAAGCGCGAATCCATCGAGCGCGAGCAGCAGCGTCTGCACGAACTGTGGGTTCGCCCGGGTACAGAAAATGCGCAACAACTCGCCGAAACCGGTGGTGAAATACTGACCAGCGAACAACGTATTGACGACCTTTTACGGCGACCGCAACTCGACTACGCCACACTCATGGAGCTTGAGGGTGTCGGGCCAGGTGAAACCGGCGCCATCGCGGAGCAGGTCGAAATCCAGGCAAAGTATCACGGTTACATCGAGCGTCAGCGTGATGAGATTGCGCGACAGCAACGTAACGAGCATAAAGCCCTTCCGGATAATTTTGATTACCGCAAGGTGCGTGGACTTTCATCCGAGGTGCGCGAGAAATTGCTTGCGGCACAACCCGAAACCCTCGGGCAGGCGGCGCGTATTCCCGGTGTAACGCCGGCGGCGATTTCCCTGTTGCTGGTATATCTTAAAAAAACCGGACAGGCGCGCAAGTCAGCCTGATGACGGTGGCAGGCAATCCGGCCCGACTCGCGAATCCGGCCATCGAGGCAGAGATTGTGCAAGGGACAGAAAACTTGCCCGTCGAACTCGAGAGCCGGCAAGTCAACCAGCTGGCCACGCTGGTGGGTCTGTTGGCGAAGTGGAATCAGGTCTATAACCTCACGGCCGTGCGTGATCCGCAGGACATGGTGGCGCGGCACATCCTCGACAGTCTTGTGGTCACGCCATACCTGCGCGGCAGCAGTCTGCTGGATGTTGGTACAGGCGCAGGTTTGCCCGGTCTGCCACTGGCTGTAGCACGTCCGGAATTGCACGTCACGTTGCTGGATTCGAGTGATAAAAAGCTGCGTTTTATCCGCCAGGCCGTAGCGGAACTGAATCTTGAAAATGTAACTGTGGTTCATTCACGCATGCAGGCGTATCAGCCGGCGCAGGCTTTTGATATGGTGATCAGCCGTGCCGTGTCCAGCCTGGCGGAACTGTACCGGATGACGCGTCACCTGGTGCGTGACAATGGGCGTTTTCTGTTTATGAAAGGCGCACGACCGAACGACGAGCTGGACAATTTTGAGCGAGCGGACCAACTACAGATTGAGCGCTTGCAAGTGCCCGGTCTGGATGCCGAGCGGCACCTGTTGATACTCGATAACAGCCAGAGTCCGGTGGATTAACCGTGTCATTGCGGGCGTAATGACGCGATGTATTACCTGGTTACACAATATATCACTCGAACAGAAGCTCATTAACGATATGGACAAGGACACTATGGCTCGCATCATTGCCATTACCAACCAGAAAGGTGGCGTTGGCAAGACCACCACTTGCGTCAATCTGGCGGCATCGCTGGCCGCAACCAATCGCAAGGTATTGCTGATTGATTTCGATCCGCAGGGCAACGCTACCATGGGTAGCGGTGTGGACAAGCATGCGCTGGAACTGAGCAGTTATCATCTTCTGCTGGAAGACGTGCCGGTCGAACAGCTCATTGTCGACGCCGAGGCGGCGGGTTATCACCTGCTGCCAGGTAACAGCGACCTCACTGCAGCCGAGGTACAGTTGATGCAGGTTGAAGCCAGGGAAACACGTCTGCAACAACGCATTGCCCCGGTGCGCGACAAGTACGACTACGTCCTTATCGATTGCCCGCCTTCACTCAATATGCTCACCCTGAATGCACTTACGGCGGCCGATGCCGTATTTATTCCGATTCAGTGTGAGTACTATGCGCTGGAAGGTCTGAGCGCCCTGGTTGAAACCATCGAACAGATTCGTGAAGCCATAAACCCGGACCTGGAAATCGAGGGTTTGCTGCGCACCATGTACGATGCACGCAACAACCTGGCCAATGAGGTTTCCGAGCAACTGCTGGAGCACTTCGGCGACAAGGTCTACCGCACCATCATTCCGCGCAATGTACGCCTCGCCGAGGCGCCGAGCTTTGGCGCGCCTATCATTAAATATGATCGCACTTCACGGGGTGCGATCGCGTACCTGGCGCTGGCCGGCGAACTGCTGCGGCGCGAACATGAGCGCGAACAGCCAGAAACGGTCGAAAATGATGACGCCTGTTCCGATGCGAGCTCATCGCATTGATTCGGCCCCTGTCAGCGGGGCCCGTGGGCGGCCTGGTGGGCAGAACCCGGCCGGAGCACGGTTTTGGGCTAGTGCCCCCGCCCGTTTTCCGTTAGTGTTCGACTTTTCCATCAACACCCTGAAGTAATCGCATGGCAGCAAAAAAACGAGGACTGGGACGCGGGCTTGATGCCCTGCTGGGGACACCATCGCGTGGCGCTACAGCGCCGGCGGCAAGCCCTGCGCCGGCCCGTTCACAACCGACTGCTGTCACAGACAGTGAAACAGATACCTTACGCACTCTGGGCGTCGAGCTGTTACAGCGCGGCAAGTACCAGCCACGCGTGGATATGCACAGCGAAAGCCTGGAAGACCTGGCCGATTCCATTCGCCAGCAGGGTGTGGTTCAGCCCATCCTGGTGCGCGCCATTGGCAAAGGGCAATACGAGATTATCGCCGGTGAGCGTCGTTGGCGGGCCGCCCAGCTGGCCGGTTTGCAGGAAGTCCCGGTGGTCGTGCGTAAAATGGACGATCGGGCGGCCATTGCCGTGTCGCTCATCGAGAATATCCAGCGTGAAAATCTCAACCCCATGGAAGAGGCACGCGCGCTTCAGCGTCTGATTGACGAATTTGAAATGACCCACCAGCAGGCAGCCGTGGCTGTTGGCCGTTCACGCGCCGCAGTATCGAATTTGCTACGGCTGCTGGAGCTGGGCGAGGTCGCAACCGCCATGGTTGAGCGCGGCGAGCTGGAAATGGGGCATGCCCGTGCCCTGCTCGCGCTACCGCCTCGCGCCCAGGTGGATGCGGCGCACCAGGTGGTGGATCGGGGCCTGTCAGTACGCGCTACCGAGAAACTGGTCAAAAAGCTGCTGGCCACGGGGGACAAACCGCCTTCAGCCTCGCATGCACGTCGTGACCCTGACCTGGTCCGTCTGGAGCAGGATCTGTCAGACCGGGTTGGTGCGCCCGTTCAGGTGCAGCCCGGTGCGAAGGGCAAGGGTAAGCTGGTCATCAGTTACAGCAGTCTCGATGAGCTGGACGGTATACTCGAACATATCCAATAGGGATTAAACGGATATCCACAACGGATATATAAATTGTTGACCCCACCTATCGACGATCCTTATAATCGCGCCCGCCCCACATTGCCGAAACTGGCGATGGCGCGCCAGCCCCGCTAACCCGGGGCGAAGTCGAGCCGAGTACCGTTTGGAAAAGGGAATCCGCAGGCTGTTGTGCTACCAGCTGGTGCTGGTATTGGCCGTATCGGTTGTATTTTTTGCCATATTTGATAGTTTGTCTGCCTTTTCAGTACTTTGCGGCGGCGGTATCGCGGCGGGAAATGCGCTCCTGGCAGCCCGTTGTGCACATCGCGACGCGCGCGCGCCGGAGCGCACGCCGCAACAGAGCCTGGCGGCTATCTATATATGTATGGTGCAGCGGTTTGTAATCATCGCTGTACTGTTCGCTCTGGTAATGGGCGGATTGAAGCTTGACCCACTGGCCGTGCTGGCAGGATTCATCGCCGGGCTGGGGGTCATGGTTATTTTTGGAACCCAACAGTTAACGCAGCAGAAGTAGACACAAATGTCCGCAGCTCCAGAAACCTCAGCAGAATATATCAAGCACCATCTGACCAACCTGACCTATGGTCAGCATGCGGACGGACACTGGGGTTTCGCCCACAGTGCCGCCGATGCGATAGAAATGGGTTTCTGGTCAATCAACGTGGACAGTATGCTGTTCTCCATCGGGCTGGGTGTGTTGTTCCTGTGGGGGTTTCGCGTTGCTGCAAAAACAGCGACAACAGGCGTACCGGGTGGTTGGCAGAATTTTGTCGAATGGGTGGTTGAGTTTATCGACGAGTCGGTACGCGGTTCATTCAGTGGCAAGAATGACATGATCGGCCCATTGGCACTGACCATCTTCGTCTGGGTATTCCTGATGAACTTCATGGACCTGATCGCCGTCGACTGGTTACCCTCGCTGGCAGGTATGCTGGGCGTGGGGCATCTCAAGATTGTACCCTCCACTGATCCCAACATTACCTTCGGCCTGTCATTGTCGGTTTTTGCACTGGTGCTGTACTACAGTTTCAAATTCAAGGGCGCCGGCGGCTTCTTTGCCGAGCTGGCGTTCCACCCCTTCCCCAAATTCCTGATGCCGATCAATTTGCTGCTGGAAGGCGTTACACTGATCGCCAAGCCGGTCTCATTGTCGCTGCGACTGTTCGGCAACATGTACGCCGGCGAAATGATCTTTATCCTGATTGCGCTGATGTATGGCGGTAGTTGGGCGCTCGGTGCCTTCGGCGGTGTGTTGCAGCTGGGCTGGGCCATCTTCCATATTCTGATCATTACCCTTCAGGCGTTCATCTTCATGACCCTGACGATTGTTTACCTGGACATGGCGTGCCAGGAAAGCCACTGATTTATTTTTACCCTTTATATTAACGATTAAACGTAAACTTTCAGGAGATACACAATGGAAAACGCACTGCTCTACATTGCCGGCGCACTGATGATGGGCCTTGGCGCACTCGGTGCTGCGGTCGGTATCGGTATTCTGGGCGGCCGCTTCCTCGAAGGCGCTGCGCGTCAGCCGGAACTGATCCCGATGCTGCGTACACAGTTCTTCATCGTCATGGGCCTGGTCGACGCCGTGCCGATGATCGCTGTGGGTCTGGCCATGTACGTCATGTTCGCTGTAGTCGGCGGCTAACACCGCACGGGGTGCAAGCATGAATTTCAACGCGACATTAATCGGGCAAAGCATCACCTTCCTGGTGTTTGTGTGGTTCTGCATGAAGTTTGTGTGGCCACCGATCATGGCGGCACTTACCGAGCGCAAGGGTAAGATCGCTGAAGGTCTGGCAGCAGCCGACCGGGGCAAGCACGAGCAGGAACTGGCGCAGCAGAAGGCGTCCGAATTACTGCACGAAGCCAAGCAGCAGGCGGCCGAAGTGATTAACCGCGCAGACAAGCGTGCATCGGAGATCGTCGAAGAGGCGAAGGTCGATGCTGTCGAAGAAGGCGAACGTCTGAAAGCGGCTGCCAAGGCCGAGATCGAGCAGGAAGTGAACCGCGCCCGTGAAGCCCTGCGTGGCCAGGTTGTGGAAATCGCTACCGCAGGCGCAGGTCGTATTCTCAAGCGCGAGCTGGACGCCACGGCCAATGACGACCTGATCAAAGATCTGGTCGCCCGGATCTAGGACAGGGTCATGGCAGATTCCACAACGGAAGATATCGACGCAACCGGCGGTGACGCAGAGCTGGCCCGCCCCTATGCGCGGGCAGTGTTTGAGCTGGCCAACAGCAAGGGTGAGCTGGCGCAGTGGTCAGATCAGCTTGCGCTGATGGCCGCCGTGGCGGGAAACGAAACCATGCGTAGCCTGCTCGATAATCCGCAACTGACCCGTGACGATGCAGCAAACCTGATGATACGCGCCTGTGATGACGACATCGGCGAGGGCGCTGTCAATTTGCTGAAGATCCTGGCGGAGAATGATCGTATCGATCAGCTGCCCATGATCAATGTGCTGTTCCGGCAATTCCGCGACGAGGCGGAAGGTACGGTACATGCGGAAGTGCTCTCTGCGCTACCGCTCAGCGAAGAACAGAAAAACGCTATCGCCAGTGCGCTGAAGCAACGCCTTGGCCGCGACGTGCAACTGAATTGTTCTGTGAACGAAGACCTGGTGGGTGGTGCAGTGATCCGCGCAGGCGACCTGGTGATTGACGGGTCGGCTGTGGAGTACCTGCGGCAGCTTTCCAGCGCTTTGGTTCACTAAGTAGAGGACGCAAGTAATGCAACTGAATCCATCCGAAATTAGTGATCTGATCAAAAAGCGTATCGAGGGTTTTGAAGCCACCTCCGAAGCGCGCAGTGAAGGCACCATCGTCAGTCTGACTGACGGTATCTGCCGAATTCACGGTCTTGCCGATGTCATGCAGGGCGAGATGATCGATTTTGGCAATAACCTGTTCGGCATGGCGCTGAACCTCGAACGCGACTCGGTCGGTGCCGTTATCCTCGGCGATTACAAGTCAGTGTCCGAAGGTGACAAGGTCAAGTGCACCGGGCGTATCCTGGAAGTTCCGGTTGGTACGGCCTTGCTGGGGCGCGTTGTCGACTCACTGGGTATGGCCATCGACGGCAAAGGGCCGATTGAGTCCGAAATTTCATCGCCGATCGAGAAGATTGCCCCGGGTGTTATCGAGCGTAAATCGGTTGATCAACCGGTGCAGACCGGTCTCAAGGCCATCGACGCCATGGTGCCGGTTGGCCGTGGCCAGCGCGAGCTGATCATCGGTGACCGTCAGACCGGCAAGACCGCTGTCGCCATTGACGCCATTATCAACCAGAAGGGCACCGGCGTTACATGTATCTACGTCGCCATCGGCCAGAAGAACTCTTCCGTTGCCTCGGTAGTACGCAAGCTCGAAGAGCACGGCGCCATGGCTCACACCATTGTCGTGTCGGCTGGCGCATCCGATTCGGCCGCCATGCAGTACATCGCACCGTACGCCGGTTGCGCCATGGGCGAGTACTTCCGTGATCGCGGCGAAGATGCGCTGATCATCTATGATGATCTGACCAAGCAGGCGTGGGCCTATCGTCAGGTTTCCCTGTTGCTGCGTCGTCCGCCAGGCCGTGAAGCCTACCCGGGTGACGTGTTCTACCTGCACTCCCGTTTGCTGGAGCGTGCCGCGCGCGTGAATGCAGACTATGTGGAAAAGATGACCAACGGTGAAGTGAAAGGCAAGACCGGTTCACTGACCGCATTGCCGATCATTGAAACTCAGGCAGGTGACGTGTCGGCCTTCGTTCCGACCAACGTTATTTCCATTACAGATGGCCAGATCTTCCTCGAGTCCGACCTGTTCAACGCCGGTATTCGACCTGCCATCAACGCCGGTCTGTCCGTGTCGCGAGTCGGTGGTGCAGCACAGACCAACATCATCAAGAAACTCGGTGGTGGTGTTCGACTGGCGCTGGCGCAGTACCGTGAACTGGCCGCCTTTGCACAGTTTGCTTCCGACCTCGACGAAACGACACGTAAACAGCTGGAACGTGGCCAGCGTGTGACCGAACTGATGAAGCAGGCCCAGTATGCCCCGCTGTCTATTGCGGAAATGGCGTTGTCGCTGTTCGCGGCCAACGAAGGTTACCTGGACGATGTTGATGTGAAGAAGATCGTGGCCTTTGAAGCGGCCTTGCTCGCACACTTCAAGTCCAGCTTCGGTGCCGATATGGAAGCAATCAATGCCAACCCGGACTACAACGATGAGGTGGCGGCCAAACTGCGCGGCATCATCGAAGACTTTGTCGCCAACGGCGCCTACTAACTAACGCGGGAATCAGGCTATGGCTGGCGCGAAAGAAATACGCACCCAGATCAAGAGCATCCAGAATACGCAGAAGATCACCAAGGCCATGGAAATGGTTGCGGCGAGCAAAATGCGCAAGGCTCAGGACCGCATGCGCGCATCCCGTCCCTATGCAGAAAAAATGCGTAACGTGGTTGCGCATATGGGCAGGGCACATCCGGAATACAAGCACCCTTTTCTCGTTGAGCGTGATGTGAAGCGGGTAGGCCTGATTATTATTTCGTCTGATCGCGGGCTGTGTGGTGGCCTGAACATCAACCTGTTCAAGAAAGCTGTGCGTTCCATGACTGAATGGAAAGGCCAGAGCCTTGATATAGACCTTGCGGTTATCGGCGGCAAGGCGATGGGTTTCTTCAAGCGCCTTGGCGGTAACGTGGTTTCCGAAAACTCGCAACTGGGTGATTCACCGGGAATCGAAACACTCATTGGTTCAGTCAAGGTGATGCTGGATGCCTTTGATGAAGGCAAGATCGACCGCCTGTATCTGGCCAACAACCAGTTTGTGAATACCATGACCCAGTCACCCCAGGTCGAGCAGTTGTTGCCGGTTGTCGGGGATGAGAATGATGAAGCACTGAAGCATCACTGGGACTACATCTACGAGCCTGATGCACGCAATGTCATGGATCAGTTGTTGATGCGTTACGTTGAGTCACTGGTCTACCAGGGCGTGGTGGAAAACATCGCCTGCGAAATGGCCGCGCGCATGGTCGCCATGAAGGCGGCATCCGACAATGCCGGCGAACTGATCGACGGACTGCAGCTGGTCTACAACAAGGCCCGTCAGGCAGCTATTACCCAGGAGCTGTCGGAAATCGTGGCGGGCGCTGCGGCCGTATAGCCCGGGTTTACAGAATTTAATTTACAGAGGACTTAATCAATGAGTTCCGGAAATATTGTTGAAGTTATCGGTGCAGTGGTTGACGTGGAATTTCCGCGTGATTCCGTGCCCAAAGTTTACGACGCACTCAAGGTTGATTCGGCCGGGCTGACGCTGGAGGTTCAGGGTCAGCTGGGTGATGGTGTGGTTCGCACTATCGCCATGGGTACGACCGACGGCATCAAGCGTGGCATAGAGGTTACCAATACCGGCGCACCGATTTCGGTACCGGTTGGCCAGGGCACACTGGGTCGCGTCATGGATGTGCTCGGCAACCCGATCGATGAAGCGGGTCCGTTGAATACTGACAAGTTGATGCCGATCCACCGTAGCCCGCCGAATTATGAAGACCAGGCAGCCAGTGTCGACATCCTGGAAACCGGTATCAAGGTTATTGACTTGATCATGCCGATTGCCAAGGGTGGCAAGATCGGCCTGTTCGGCGGTGCCGGCGTGGGCAAGACGGTTACCCTGATGGAGCTGATTCGTAACATTGCGGTCGAGCACTCGGGTTTCTCGGTATTTGCCGGCGTGGGCGAACGTACCCGTGAAGGTAACGACTTCTACTACGAAATGCAGGAAGGCGGCGTGCTCGACAAGGTGGCGCTGGTTTATGGCCAGATGAACGAGCCACCGGGTAACCGCCTGCGTGTGGCGCTGACGGGACTCACTATTGCGGAGAATTTCCGTGACGAGGGTCGTGACGTGCTGATGTTCATCGACAATATCTACCGTTATACCCTGGCCGGAACCGAGGTGTCTGCACTGCTCGGCCGTATGCCGTCCGCGGTAGGTTACCAGCCGACGCTGGCCGAGGAAATGGGTGTATTGCAGGAACGTATTACTTCGACCAAGACCGGTTCCATCACCTCCTTCCAGGCGGTGTACGTGCCGGCGGATGATTTGACCGATCCGTCCCCTGCCACCACCTTTGCTCATCTTGACGCCACACTGGTGTTGTCGCGTCAGGTTGCCGAGCTGGGCATCTACCCGGCGGTGGATCCGCTCGATTCCACGTCCCGTCAGTTGGATCCGCTGGTGGTGGGTAACGAACATTATGATGTTGCCCGTTCTGTGCAGGGTACACTGCAACGCTACAAGGAATTGCGCGACATCATCGCGATCCTCGGTATGGACGAACTGTCGGAAGAAGACAAGCTGGACGTCTCCCGCGCACGCAAAATCCAGCGCTTCCTGTCGCAACCGTTCTTCGTGGCGGAAACTTTCACGGGTGCGCCGGGCAAGTATGTTTCCCTGAAGGACACCATTGCGGCATTCAAGGGTATCGTCAACGGCGATTACGACGATCTGCCGGAGCAGGCTTTCTACATGGTCGGCACTATCGACGAAGCTGTGGAAAAAGCCAGGTCGCTGTAGGACGATTTGAGGGCTAGAATATGTCTATGACACTACATGTCGACATTGTCAGCGCCGAGGAGGAAATCTTCTCCGGTACGGCCAATATGGTGTTCGCGCCGGCCGAGATGGGTGAGGTGGGTATTGCGCCTCGCCACACCCCGTTGCTGACGCGTCTGAAACCCGGCGAAGTACGAGTCCAGGTCGAGGGCGAGGAAGAACAGTTTTTCTATGTCTCCGGTGGCATGCTGGAAATCCAGCCGCACATTGTCACTGTGCTGGCGGATACTGCTGCACGTGCAAAGGATCTCGATGAGGCCGCTGCACTGAAAGCCAAGGAACGTGCCGAAAAGGCGATGAAAGACAAACAGAGCGATTTCGACTACGCAAAAGCCCAGGCCGAGCTGGCCGAAGCAGTTGCCCAGCTGCGTACCATCCAGCATTTACGAAAGAAATCGGGTGGTTGATTCGAAAACCCATGACTGACGCAGTGGTTGGCAACAACAAGATGGTTTCGATCACCTACTCTATCGTGAGCGAGAACGGTGAGATTCTTGAACAGTCGGATAGCCCGGTGCTTTACGCCCATGGCGGCGTGAACCAGATGTTTCCGGAAGTCGAGGCGGCCTTAGAGGGCCGTGCTGTTGGTGATACCATCGAAGTCGTGTTACCGCCGGGAAAGGCATTCGGTGAGCGTGATCCAGACCTTACCTTCACGGATGACCTGGATAATGTTCCGCCAGAATTTCGCCATATCGGGGCGGAAGTACAGATGCAGAACGATCGTGGTGAAACACGGCCCTTCATTGTCTCGGGAATTGAACACGGCAAGCTGACGGTGGACGGCAATCATCCGTTTGCCGGTAAAACACTGACCTATTCCGTTATTATTAATGGCATCCGTGACGCCACCGAAGAAGAAATGAAAAAGGGCGCCTCGTCTCCGGTCCTGCACTGAGCCTGATCCAGCCACAGGCCGTGTCCGGGCCATTTCAGTTTATTGCCTTGAGTGCCGTATCATTGGGTCAGTCATGGCCACAACGGATTTAGCAGTTTTATCATGAGTCTCAGTATTATCATTCTTGCCGCAGGTCAGGGTACGCGTATGCGTTCCGTGTTGCCCAAGGTATTGCACCCGCTTGGCGGTATGCCGCTGCTACAGCACGTAATTCGTACTGCACATAAATTGAACCCTGGTCTTGTCACTGTTGTTTATGGGCATGGTGGCGAGCACGTAAAGGAAGCGCTTGCACACGAACCGGTAGAATGGGTGCTGCAGGAGCGGCAACTGGGTACAGGGCACGCAGTCGATCAGGCCATGTCTTCGGTGAAGGACGAAGATACCGTGCTGGTGTTGTACGGTGATGTACCCCTGATACAGGCAGATACGCTGGCCCAACTGGTTGAAAAAGCCGGCACAGGCCACCTCGCGGTGTTAACGGCCAAATTGTGCAACCCGCAAGGTTATGGTCGCATGCTGCGCAATGAACAGGGCCAGCTGGTGGGCATTGTCGAGCAGAAGGATGCCAATGAATCCCAGTTGGTAATAGATGAAATCAACAGTGGATTTCTTGCCGCTCCAGCGGTTCAGTTACGCAGCTGGTTGCAGCGACTGGATAACACTAATGCACAGGGTGAATACTACCTGACAGATGTCCTGGCCATGGCGGCTGGTGAGGGTGTTGTGGTTGAAAGTACCTGTGCCACGCATGAATATGAAATTCTGGGCGTGAACGACCGGGTACAACTGGCTCAGCTGGAGCGTATCTGGCAACAACAACAGGCCGAGGTCCTGATGCGCAGTGGCGTTACCTTGCTGGATCCTGCGCGCCTTGATGTGCGTGGCGAGGTCGATGCGGGACAGGATTGCCTTATTGATGTCAATGTTGTTCTGGGAGGCAAGGTCACACTTGGCAAGAACGTCTGTATTGGTCCGGGTTGTGTCATTAAAAATTCGACTATCGGTGATGACGTTGAAATTTTTGCACATTGTGTCATCGAAGACGGGGTCATCGGTAACGCCTGTCGAATTGGACCTTTCGCGCGGATACGTCCGGAGACAAAGCTGGAAGAGCAGGTCCACGTCGGTAACTTTGTCGAGATCAAGAAATCCACCGTGGCAAAGGGTTCGAAGATCAATCATCTCAGTTACATCGGCGATACCCGTATGGGCAGTGGCGTAAATGTCGGTGCAGGCACGATTACCTGTAACTACGATGGCGCCAACAAGCATCTGACAGAAATCGGTAATAATGTATTTATAGGATCAGACACCCAACTGGTTGCCCCGGTCAAGGTTGGTGATGGCGCTACTATCGGTGCGGGCGCGACCATTACCCGCGATGTGCCTGACAATGAGCTGACGCTGAGTCGCTGCAAGCAACAGACTATTGCCGGCTGGAAGCGGCCGGTCAAAAGCAAGCCATGAAAGAAGCGGATCAAGCGCAGGCGCAGTGTGCCGATATTATGGGCGTTTTTCGAGGAAAGTTCTAAATACCATGTGTGGAATCGTCGGAGCCATAGCGCAACGTGAAGTTACCCCCATCCTGCTGGAAGGTCTGCGGCGGCTGGAATACCGTGGCTATGACTCTGCGGGGCTTGCCGTTCTGAATCGTAAGGCGGAGCTTGAGCGGTTGCGTACCACCGGTAAAGTTGCCGAGCTGGCACAGGCGCTTGCTGCTACACCGGTGTCGGGCATGATCGGAATTGCTCACACACGCTGGGCAACGCATGGAAAACCCAGTGAAAGTAATGCGCACCCACATGTATGTGAGAACCAGGCGGCGGTCGTACACAACGGTATCATCGAGAATTTCGAAGCATTGCGCAGCAGTCAGAAAGCACAGGGCTATACGTTTACATCCGATACCGACACCGAAGTAATTGTTCACCAGGTTCATCGTCACCTCGACAAGGGGGATGACCTGCTGGGTGCCGTACAGAATGCATGCAAGGAACTTGAAGGTGCTTACGCACTTGGTGTCATCAGTATTGATGAACCCGGACGCCTTATTGCGGCGCGACGAGGCAGCCCTCTGGTAATCGGCGTGGGTATTGGTGAATATTTCATTGCTTCGGATGTTGCTGCACTGCTCCCTGTCACACAACGCTTTGTCTTTCTTGAAGAGGGCGATATTGCAGATATCACTGCCAACGGGGTTACGATTTTTGATGCCTATGGAAACAAGGTCGAGCGAAAGGAGACCCTTTCCGAGTTGTCCGCCGATGCCGTAGAGCGTGGAGAGTACCGCCACTACATGCTCAAGGAAATTTTCGAACAGCCACGCGCCATTGCCGATACGCTGGAAGGTCGTCTTTACCAGGGCCGTGTACTGGAAGTTGCTTTTGGTGCAGCTGCGGCAGAAGTTTTTGACAAGGTACAGGGTGTGCACATCATCGCCTGTGGTACCAGTTTTCATGCAGGTCTGATTGCCCGCCACTGGATGGAATCACTGGCTGGCATTCCATGCAGCGTCGAGGTTGCCAGTGAATTCCGTTACCGAAAACCGGTGGTGCGCAACAGCTCGCTGATCGTCACCATTTCCCAGTCAGGTGAAACCGCCGACACGCTGGCAGGTCTCAAGGAGGCAAAGCGTCTGGGATTCGGGCAGTCGCTGACGATCTGTAATGTGCCGGAAAGTTCGCTGACGCGAGAGTCTGACCTGGTGTTGATGACACGTGCCGGCCCGGAAATCGGCGTGGCATCGACCAAGGCATTTACAACACAACTGGTTGCCCTGATGTTGTTGACCATTGTGCTGGGCCGGCGTTTCGCGCTCAACGACGAAATGGAAAGCCAGCTGGTAAAACAGCTTATGCACCTGCCCAAGGAAATCGAGGGTGTGCTCGGGCTGGATGACAAAATTCAGACCCTGGCGGAAAGATTTGCCGACAAACACAATGCGCTGTTCCTTGGTCGAGGTGCCCAGTACCCGGTGGCGATGGAGGGTGCGCTGAAGCTCAAGGAAATCTCCTACATCCATGCAGAAGCCTACCCGGCCGGTGAACTCAAGCATGGTCCGTTGGCATTGGTCGACGCCAGCATGCCTGTGGTTGTGGTCGCCCCGAACAATGAGTTACTGGAAAAACTCAAATCCAACTTGCAGGAAGTTGGCGCCCGTGGCGGTGAAATGCTGGTGTTTGCCGACGAAGATGCGGGCATGTCATCGGATGAATCGACCACGGTTCTGCCGGTCGCACCGACCGATGATTGTGTAGCTCCGATTGTATTTACCGTCCCCTTGCAGCTGTTGGCTTACCACGTGGCTGTTCTCAAGGGTACGGATGTTGATCAGCCAAGGAATCTGGCAAAGTCGGTCACCGTCGAATAAGTCTGCATAACCCTCTGAATTCACGGTAATATTGTGAAAGTGTCGCAAAAATGGTACAATTTCCTGCTTTCGACACCTAAATTTATCCGTCAGGAGGAGTCATTCGGTGAGCAAGGATATGATGTTTTATTGCATTCCCCAGCAGGCCTACATGCGTACGGAAAACTGTATGAACCTGCGCAAGCGCCCCGCCGGCAAGGCTCCCGCAGGCGCCCAGCCCATGCTGCGGGCCTGTGAAAAGTGTACCATGTACCCGCTTGTAGACAAGAAAAAGGTCCCGACGGTTTCCCTTGGCGACTATCTCGGCGGTGACAAGCCCAAGATTGCCAACCTGCAGGCGGCGGCCAACAAGAAAATTATCCAGGCAATTATCATCAAGTAACAGACCTCTCTGGCGTTATGTGCCGGCTTGCGAAACAATGCTGTTGTGAGGCGAGCAAGGCGAATTTCCCGATGAGCCCCTACTACGGTATACGGCGGCTCGGCCCCTATCTTGGGGTCATCCAGGTCATTGACGTGGGAGACGCCTGCGCCTATTCCACCAATGGTCACAGCTGGCGTATTCGCCAGCAGACAGCGTCCGGACGTTTTCGCTGGGGTGTCCCGCATGCGGCTGGCACCGGCAACGACCCGGTGCGCATAACCAATGCGCCGAAGCTTGTCGAAGCACTGGAACGACATCCTCCTGTACCCTTCCCTATTCGCGACCGTTACGAACTCTGGCTACTGAGGCAGGAAACCCGGAAACCACTGGCGCTGCTTTCTACACGTTATCGTGCAGAGGAAATGGACGCAGTGCGTGATCCACACTGGCGTGCCTTTCCAACGACGGATAGTGGCTTTGTTTCACCGACCCTGCTGGAGAGAGAGGCGGTGAGTTCACGCCAGCGTCATCCCTCACACCGGGATGAGCTGGAAAACATGATTAATATGGCATCTCGTCCGTTGCCGGCAGCACAATGGTTTGAGCGCCGGCCTGATGGAAGTGGGATTGGGCTGAATGGTCTGCGCCTGGTCAAAAATGAAACGGGCCGCATGCTTTCCGCTGAAGCATTCCCTGAGTTGCTGGTCAGCGAGGACTGGCCTGACAGTAACATGTGCGGTCTGATTGATGACTATCACAACTGGTGCGCAGGTTCTCTGCTGGCACACCAGAATCTCAGTGTTGCAACCCGTAAACGTCTGGAGCGTGCCGCCTGTCAGCGTCCGACCGGACTGCTTGCAGTCTACCCGCTGATTCCCGAGATTCTGGACAAAGATGCTATAGACATTGCACTGGTCAGTGCAAAACTGATGAACGCCTGTTGAAGGCAGGATCGTAAACGCCTGGGTGAATGCGTCCATCCATGGTGATGGCCTGGCGCGTGATGGAAGAGGCAATCAGTTGCGGGAGAGGTGTCTTGCCGGCAGGAGTATGGCTGCTGTCATTACAAATACGCCAAGTCCTGCAATGACGGGGATAACGGAAATCTCCAGTGCCAGCAACAAGGTATAAAGTCCTACACTTAGCAGCATGGCCAGGTTCTGGAAGAAATTCTGAATCGCCACCGCATGTCCGCTACCGATGCTGTGATGACCTTCATGCTGAACTGCGGCATTGACCGGAACCACGAACAGACCGCCGGTCATGCCAATAACCAGTAGCGCTATCCTCGCCGGCCAAACGCTGTCGACAGTGCTGAAGGCCGCAATCAGCAGGCCCATCAGGAGTGCGATATATCGTACGCGTGCCAGCCTTGATAGAGGGACCAGGCGTGGCGCAGAAGCTGAACCGAGTATGACACCAATGGCAAGGAACAGGGTCAGGTCTGCAATGTCACTGGCAGAACGCGTTACCAGCACCAGCGGTGCCCAGGCCACCAGCGCAACGCGTAACAGCGCCGCACTACCCCAGAACAATCCGCCGCCGAGCAGTGCAAAGCGTGCCCGCACGTCACGCCAGAATATCCGGTTCAGGCGGAAAAATTCCGGTAGCGCATGTTGCAATGTAGCGCCACGTGCGGCGAGTGGAGGAATCAGTAGTGTCGCAACCAGTGAAAATCCGTAAAGCCCGGCAATAAGCCAAAATGCCCGCACCAGTGAACGATCTGCGATAGCAGCGCCGGCAACCGTGCCCAGGACTATGGCGGCGATTGTTGTGGCCTCGATCCAGGCATTGGCGCGAACCAGTGCATCGGTTTCGACCATTTCGGGGAGAATACCGTACTTGGCGGGACTGTACAGTGCTGCACCCAGGCCTACCAGCGCATAGGCAAACAACGGTTCTATACCTGCCAGCAAGAGTAATACACCCGCCAGCTTAACCAGGTTTCCGGCAATCAGTACCTGTGGTTTCGGGTAGCGGTCTGCCAGTGGACCAACCCAGGGTGCCAGCAAAACAAAGGCAAGCAGGAACGAGCCTTGCAGTGCAGGTATATACCAGTCACCGATATTGTCGGCCTGCAGTACCATTGCAACCAGGGTAAACAGGATAGCATTGTCCGCGAATGCAGAAAGAAACTGCGCAACCAGTAAAGCGAACAGACCACGTGTCATGTGCTTGTGTACCGGATCAGTCTGACCAATTTAACAGGTGCTCTTCGAGTTCGTCGGGGTGAACAAATTCTTCGGAGACGACCTTCCCGGTAATCGTCATGTCCGCTTCGTGTACGCTGTCCGGGTTGCCACTGATTAACGGGTGCCAGTCGAACAGGGGTTTGCCCTCCGCAAGCAGGCGGTAAGCGCAGGTATCGGGTAACCAGGTTTCCGTGCGGGCGACCTCTGGTGTAACCTTGATGCAGTCCGGCACCAGCAGTGAACGGTCTTGATAACGGCTACAGCAACAGGCGTTGTCATCGTGATACTGGCAGACAACATTGGTGTACCAGGTTTCATCGGTGTCTACATCCTCGATTTTCAGAAGGCAGCAGCGTCCACAGCCATCACACAGGGCTTCCCATTCCTGCTCATTCATTTCATCGAGGGTTTTGGTCTCCCAGAATCCTGGTGTCAACATGGTGATGCCTTTTACAGGGTGACGTAAATATCATAACGCGTTTTTTTACTTTCGATCGAGGTGTCTGGTTTCCGGTCGTGCAGCGGTCCGGCACGGTGCGGACGTTTAACTACGACGCGTCGCTTTGCCACAGTTAGTGCCATATCCAGCAAGGGCAGAGAGTCCCGGTCTTCACCTGCCAGTTGCTGAACGGCGCGTATGTTCTTTTTGACCAGTACGCTGGATTTACCTGCCGGGTACATCGGGTCAAGGTAAACAGTATCCGGCTTGTCCGCATCTGGCAAGTTGGCAAGAGCGACCGTTGAATCGTCAAATTCAAGCATCATGCGTGATTCAATCCATGCGCCGATCTCTGCGTTCAGTGCTGCGCGCTTCAGGCCGTCGTCCAACAGGGCGGCCAGGACCGGCGAGCGTTCACAAAGTGTTACCCGGCAGCCCAGGCTGGCCAGCACGAAGGCATCGCGCCCGAGACCGGCAGTAGCGTCCCACACGCTTGGGTCAAAGCCGGGCTTGATACCAATAGCCCGCGCCAGAGGCTGTCCACGGCCACCGCCAAAGCGAAGCCGATGTCCCAGTGTGCCACCAACAAAATCCACCCGTACCGGGCCGTTGTCTTTTTTATCCATGCAGTTCAGCTCAAGCCCTTCGTTTTTCAGCTGCAGGAAATAACCACTGACCGGTGCATGACGCAGGCGTACGAGTGAGTAGTGATGCGCAAGCTCCCTGGCACGGATTTCAAGCGCAGGATGGGTGCTGAGCAGACCGGTAATGAATTTAGTCCTGGACATCAGTGCAGTGTACCGCACCTGCACTTCGCTGTAGATTGAGTGTCAGGTGCGATGGCCCGGCAGGATCGTGGTGCAGCGTGTATCGTGACGCTTCAGCCAGCGCATCATAAGATGGCGTGCCCCGGACAGTGCACGATCAGTTACCGGAAGGTGTTCATCGGTTTGGCGCAGCAGGATCAGTGTCAGGTCATCGTCGAAATCAGTTCCACGGTTTTCCTGTGTTAGCCGCGCTATGAGCTCGCGGTAAAAGGTGTCAATGTCGTGTGCCTCCGGCAGCGAATTGAGCAGGTCGACCAGGCCCTCAAAGCCAATGCGTCTACCATCCGGGCGACGAATTTCAAACACGGCGTCGGAATACAGGAACAGCCAGTCATCCCCTTGCAGGGAAATTTCGTTTTGCATGTACCGCACCTCGGCTGTCACGCCGGCAGGTGGTGCCGAAAGACATTCCGGCAAAGGCTCCCAGATGCCATTGCGACGAATCAGCATATAAGGGTGGCCGGCATAGGCATAGGTCCAGCTGTGGTCCCAGTGATTGTAGGTAGCGGCGGTGGCTGTGGCGAAGTTGCCAGGCTGGAGGTCAGCGAGGATATTTTCATTAAGCTCCCCGAGAATGGCGGTATTATCAAGCTGGTTCATCAATCGATGCAGCGGGGCATGCAGTTGCGTGGCAATATCTGCGGCCACCGCATCATGGCCTGCGACATCGACCAGCAGAAACTTGCTGAACACACCCTGGTCACAGACTGTGACATGGTAGATGTCCCCGCCACTCAGGCGTTCGGCATTGGGCACCGAAAGCAGGCAGCCTTCCAGGCCAGGCATAGTAAAGCGCTCCAGCACCGGCTGGTTACCACCCCACACGATGTCACAATACCAGCGCTGGTCATCTGCCGCTGCAGGGTGTAGCCAGGTTTCGTTTGGCATCTCCCGTTCCCCATGTAGTGGCCTGTATTCCAACAGACTGCGGGATGGCGGACAGGTTCCTCTGAAATGGGCCCACTGAATGGGCTACCCCTGTAACCGGAAGGAAAATATCATAAATATTTCTACATCCTCGACAGCTGGCAGCTTTGCTAGAATGGCCCCATGGATGTGTCCTACATTATAGATTCCTTGAATGATGCCCAGCGCGAGGCCGTTACTGCCGCGCCTGATCCCTTGCTGGTTCTGGCCGGCGCAGGCAGCGGCAAGACCCGTGTGCTGGTGCACCGTATTGCCTGGCTGATTCAGGTGGAAAACCTGTCACCGTACAGTATTCTGTCTGTAACCTTTACCAACAAGGCTGCTGCCGAGATGCGCACCCGCATCGAGAAACTGATCGGTGTGCCCACACGCGGCATGTGGGTTGGTACTTTCCACGGCCTGGCGCACCGTTTGCTGCGCGCACACTGGCAGGACGCGGGTCTGCCACAGACTTTCCAGGTGCTGGATTCCGACGACCAGTATCGCATTGTGCGACGGGTGCTCAAGGCACTGGACCTGGACGAAAGCCAGTGGCCACCGCGCCAGTCGCAGTGGTATATCAATGCTCGCAAGGATGAGGGAGTACGACCTCAGCATATCGAGCACAGGGGCGATCCGCACCAGCGCCAGCAAATTGCCATCTACCAGGCCTACGAGGAGCTGTGTCAGCGTTCAGGACTGGTTGATTTTGCCGAGCTGTTGTTACGTGCACATGAACTCTGGCTGAAGCAACCGCATTTACTACAGCATTACCAGGAGCGATTCCGTCATATCCTGGTCGATGAATTCCAGGACACCAACACGATCCAGTACGCCTGGCTGCGGGTGCTGGCCGGCAAGCAAGCCAACATTACTATCGTTGGTGACGACGACCAGTCGATTTACGGTTGGCGCGGCGCCAAAATCGAAAACCTGCAGCGCTTCGAACAGGACTTTCCCGGCGCACGCACGTTGCGCCTCGAGCAGAACTACCGTTCCACCGGTGCAATTCTGAAAGCGGCCAATGCACTTATCTCCAACAACGATGGCAGGCTTGGCAAAAATCTGTGGACAGCCGGAGAAGACGGCGACCTGATCCAGCTGTATACCGCGATCAATGAACAAGACGAAGCACGTTTTGTCATCGAACATATCCAGTCACAGGTCGAACAGGGTCAGGCACGCAGCGACATGGCGATCCTGTACCGTTCCAACGCACAGTCACGCGTTTTTGAGGAACGCCTGTTACAGGCCGGTATTGCCTACCGGGTTTATGGCGGTCTGCGTTTCTTTGAGCGACAGGAAATCAAGGACGCACTGGGTTATCTGCGGCTGTGTGAAAACCGTGAAAGTGACGCGGCGTTTGACCGTATTGTTAACCAGCCACCACGTGGTATAGGAGAAAGAACACTGGCCGTGGTGCGCGAAAAAGCAAAACTGGAAAGCCGCTCCATGTGGTCAGCCGCACAAGCCGTACTCGATAGCGACGAGCTGAATGCGCGTGCACGCAATGCCCTCGCCACTTTTATGCAGCGGATTGAACAGTTTGCGCGTGATATTGAAGGGCTGGAGCTGGGTGAGCAGGTTGAGCATGTCGTGGAATGCAGCGAACTGAAGGCTTACTACAAAAAGGAAAAAGGTGAAAAAGGTCAGGCGCGTATAGAAAACCTCGACGAGCTGGTCAACGCTGCTCGTGAATACGAATATGATGAGGTTGAAGAAGATGATCTCGATCCACTGTCCTCGTTTCTTTCACACGCTGCACTGGAAGCCGGGGAAGGTCAGGCCCAGGGCTGGGAAGACTGCGTACAACTGATGACCCTGCACTCCGCCAAGGGGCTGGAATTCGACACGGTATTTTTATGCGGACTGGAAGAAGGTCTGTTTCCACATCAGCGTTCAGTCGAGGAGCCAGGTCGACTCGAAGAGGAGCGGCGCCTGTGCTACGTCGGTATTACCCGTGCACGCCGGCAGTTGTTTGTGACACACGCCGAGCACCGCCGCTTATACGGCAATGAGTCCTACAGTATTCCGTCGCGTTTTATTCGGGAGATCCCTGCTGACCTGATTGAGGAATTATGCCCGCGCGTGCAGGTCAGTCGACCGTATGGCAGTACAGCCGTGTCAAGTCAGGTGGCCGAGTCTGTGCCGGATGGGCTGGCGCTGGGCCAGCGCGTGCAACACGCCAGGTTCGGTGATGGTGTGGTGCTGAACTACGAGGGACAGGGTGCGCATGCACGCGTCCAGGTTAACTTCGAAGCGGCTGGATCCAAATGGCTGGTAGTTGCGTATGCAAACCTTCAGGCCGTATGAAGGTCAAGCCGAAACGTAGCGCATTATGAGTTGGCAGGTTGCGCGTGATTACTTTTTTCGATGCGGGTGGCAATTACGATGCCGGTCGTAAATACAACCGCACAAATCAGGCCATAGAAAGTAACGACATCGAAAGTGGCAACTACGCCCATTAGCTTTACCTGGAAGGCTCCAAAATGCAACATGCTCTGTCCTCTTGAATAGACGGTTAGTAGGTCGATTGCAGATGGTGTATCGACACTTCAGTCGCTAGCGGCAGAATATTGGTAAGCTTTATATCCAGGAGTTGGCAGTTTGAACCGCCAGTGTGGCGGGTTACGGGACTAACGTTCGACAGATAACGCCAGCGGCCGGTATTGCAGGGCGTAAAACATTTCCAGGTAACGTCGTGTCTCGGAGCGCTCCAGGTCGGTAACGTAGCGCCAGAATCCGTATACCCGTGACAGTGTCATCATGCGCTCGGCATAGCGTTTCCAGGTGTAGCGGGCAGCAACTCTTTCCAGAGAGCCACGCGACAATCGATCCCAGTAGCCGGGCTCATGCTGGCAGCGTTCAAGAAACACTGCTATGCGTTGCGCGGCAGCTTCGCCGTGGTTGGGGTCGATATGAAAACCGGATACACCATCCTCGATAATTTCCAATGGACCGCCGAAGCAGGTGGCAAAAGTCGGTAGTCCGCTACTCATGGCTTCCACAACTGTCAGACCAAAGGCCTCGAACAGGGCAGGCTGGACGAAGGCGCCACGCCGGTCTGCGACGACACGATACAGCTCGCCAGCCAGATCCTTGTCGAGGCGCATGCCCAGCCAGCGAATTTGTGTATCAAGACCGTGTTCGTTCATAAGGGTGTGCATGCGCTCTATCTGTTCGCGTTCCTCTGCGTCGTCGGAGTGCTGCGGGTCGATGTGACCCGAAATCACCAGCAGGTTGGCGGCATCACGCAGCGCGGGAGAGTTGGCATACCATTCGACCAGCCCGGTAATGTTTTTGATCCGGTCCATGCGCGCCATGGTGAACAATAGCGGCTTTTCCGGCTCGGCGAGGGCACCGCGGATATCGGGAGTGGTTTCCTGACCAAACACCAGCTGCTCAATTTCCTTGTGCAGATGAGTGAGGCGCTGTTCCTGTTCGGTGGCCGGGAAGTACACGTCCGGATCTGCGCCGGGCGATACGATATTGAACTTGGGGTCGAAAGCATCGATGCCATGTACCACCCGGTACAGACCCGGCAGGCTGAATGCGGAATAGCTTTCGTACTGGCCGACACTTTCGTCGGTGCCGGCGATCTCCTGGTAGGTGCTGGTAATGATGAAGTCGGCAGTGTTCATGGCGATCAGATCGGCGGTGAACTGGGTGGCGAAATGATACTGCGGATCGTTCTCGCGCCAGTACAGGTCGGAGTACAGGTACTTGGTTTTTTCCAGCGCGTGGGCGATGTTGCACTGGGTGACGCCAAGCCGCTGTGCCAGCAGTGTCGCGACCAGGTTGCCGTCGGAATAGTTGCCGATCACCAGGTCCGGGCGTCCGCCCAGTTCCGCCAGCAGTTCATGCTCCACGTCCAGCGCGAAGCGTTCCAGGTAGGGCCAGACCTCAAAGCGCGAGATCCAGTGTGGCACCACTTCACCGGAAGCTTCGCGAAACGGTACGCGCAATATACGCGCGTAATCCGTACCGGCGATACTTTCAATGCGCTGATCACAGGTGGTGCCCTCGGCCTCGGGAATCAGGCGGGTGATAACGACAATCGAGGGTTTGATATCCAGCCCCTGCTCGCTGAGGCGTTGCATCATTTCTTTTTCCAGCGCACGTACCTGGTCGAGAATGTAGACGATCTGTCCGCCGGTATCGGGACGCCCCAGCACGTTGGACTGACCAAACCAGCCGTGCGGTGACAGAACAGCCAGTGAAAAAATCATCGGTATACGACTCAGAAAGGCTTCCAGCACGTCGGGTGAAGGCGCGTCGAGGATGTCCAGCAACAGTTGCATGGTATCGCGTACATTCGCCGCATGACTGCCCCAGCCGGGTTCAAAGCCCAGTCTCGTTAATTCACGCGCCAGTTCACGCCAGGGTTGCCCGGCATCAACAGCGGACAACAGACGGTCGGCGTCACGCAAGGCTCGCCGCAGATCCGGAACACTGGTAATCAGTCCATTGAGCATCAACGGCTGGCCCCGGTAGGCATGCATACTGAGAAAATCCAGCAGCCGCTGCTGGCCCTTGCCCTGTTCTTCAAACAGGCGGCTGGACAGGCGGCGGTTGAGAAATTCAACGCCGCGACCAATAGAGCGTGATTCCTGGGGTTTTAAAAATTCGCGTGAAAAGGGTTCCAGGTCAACTTCCAGCATCCACTCCGGCGCCTTGCTCCCGTCCACCAGCCTTTCCTTGAAACGCAGGTACTGGCTGACCACAATCTCTTCCGCTTCGATGGTTTCCAGGTGGATCCGCAGGTAGAGCCAACGGCCGATGCGCGGCCGCAGGGCCAGGTAAAACCACTGTGCATCGAGGGCCGCTTCCTGGCTCATTTGAAGAATATTGCCCAGCGGCGTGTTCTGCAATGCCTTGCCGCCGTCAACTTCACAGAGTGCCTGAAAGCCATCCAGCAGGTCGGTGCGCAACAGAAAGGGCCGACCGATGGCAACAAAATAATGCAGTACGCGGTGCGCATGATTGCGCTCCTCGTCAAGGTAGGTGACAAGTGCGTCAAACAGTTTGAACGGATTGGCCTGGTTCACATCAAATTCCAGTTTTGTCTGAATACAGTATAGAAGTCCCGGTGTTCGGGTGTGGCGCCGCGAATACCAACAATAGCACTGGCAAAGGTCTGCGCACGCTCAAGTGTCTCTTCCAGATCCCAGTCGTTTAACAGCCCCAGTATAATCACGGCGGCGAATGCATCACCGGCACCGACAGTGTCTTTCAGTTTGTCGGTCCCTGCAGGCTTGACCTGAAGGGTACGGCCTGTACTGTCGTGCGCCAGTGCGCCCTCCGCGCCCCGGGTTGTGATCAGCAACTCCAGCCGATGGGCGTGCTGTAATGCTGCAGCGCGTTGCTCCAGGGTGCTACCTGCAGGTGTTAAAGTTTCCAGTTCTTCATCATTGAGCTTGACCCAGCGAGCGGTGTCAAGACGACTTTCGAGCTCTTCACGGCTCCACCACGGTGGGCGCAGGTTGACATCGACGAATACGGGTACGTCCAGGCTCGCATGCAAGTGATCCAGCGCCTGGCGTGATACCGGGCTGCGCAATGCGAGGCTGCCGTGGTATAGCAGTGCGGCATCCCGTATCGGTGGCAGGCCATCGGCAGTGATGAAATCCCAGGCGCGCTGTTCAACGATCTCATAGAGGGGCTCATCATTTTCTATGCTGACTTCCACTGTCCCGGTCGGGTGCGCAGAGTCGAGCTGCAAACCGGCTGTATCCATGTGCCAGTTCTGCATGGCACCACGAATACGTCGACCCAGCGCATCGTTGCCGACACGGGAGATCAACAAAGGCCGGACGCCAAAGGCATTCAGGTGCCAGGCCACATTGAACGGCGCACCGCCGAGGACTATCTCTCCATCAGGAAAATGGTCGAACAGGACTTCGCCAAACAGTACCGGTCGTCCTGTCAGAGGTGTGTTCATGCGCGCAGACCGTCGCCAGCCCGTTCGACGAAACCGGGATAAAAGTGCGCCATGCCTTCCAGTATACCGGCACTGTAGTTACCGTTCATACCAAGAAATCCTCCTTCGGCAATGTACAGGGCATCCGCGTGGCCCGCTGTCGCGGCCTGTGCCTGGGCAGCCTCCCTGACTTCGGCACTGGCATTGGCAACCAGTACCGAAGGAATAGCGCTCGACAGAACCGGAAGGTCGTTGCCGCTATCACCGGCAAACAGGGTTTCCGTGACATTGAAGCCGGTTTGTGTGGCAAGAAACTCAATGGCGTGTAACTTGGTGGCACAGGCCGGCAGTACGTCGAGAAGACCGATGGCGGCCGGCTCATCAATGCTCCAGGTAAGGCTGGCGCGTACCCCCTGCTCCGCCAGGCGAATCTGCATGACGGCCAGCAAGGCCTCTCGGTCTGCATCCAGCGGGACATAAAAGCTGAGCTTGTGGGTATTCTGTTTACTGGTTTCCTGCAAGCGCAACTCTGGCAAATCGCGGAATAGATCACGTAGTCGTTGCCAGCTTATACCACTCCAGTCGTTGTCGATTTCGTTTTCCCATCGGGGCCAGGGTTGCCAGTCGTCCTGTGTTATATGATAGATGCGCGTACCGACATCTGTAATGGCATAGTCAGGCTGCGGTAATCTGTAGTTGTAGATGGCGTCTTCGACAAGCGCACGATGACGACCTGTCACATAGGCCAGCGTAATTTCCGGCAACTGTGCCAGCGCTGAAAAATGTTTTCTGGCGGCAGCGGACTCAGGCTGTTCCCCATTGGGCAGCAGGGTACGATCGAGGTCGGTGCACAACAGCAGGTGCTTGCTCATTGACCGGCCACCGTTGTATCACGCGGCAGCGTGCAGCTGTCGAAGAAGTCGTAGTGGTCGAGGGCTTCAAGTATGCCGGCAGCATGTGCCTGATCGGAAAAATAAATCCGTTCAACCTCGGTCAGCTGTGACAGCTCTTCATGGTGGCGGTTACCGACCACAACGGCCAGTGTGTTACCGCGCATCATGTCCTCGTCTGCACCGGAGCCGCCGGCAACCAGCGTTCTTTCCAGCGCGATACCCCAGTGGTCAGTGACATAACGCAAGGCAAAACCTTTGGAGGCGCGTACCGGTACGATGTCCAGAAACTGCCCGAATGACTGGATGACATTGGCCGTGACACCTTGCTGGTGCAGCATACTGTGTAACTCATCGATGCCGGGTGCTTCAGCAGGATCAATATAATAGCTGATCTTGAAGCGGCTTTGTTCGGACCGGGGCTGCAGCTTCAGGCCGGGTTGATTGGCCAGCAGGCGACGAACGACCTGAGGCGTCCACTGGTAATCGATATGCTGCGGCCAGGCGATATCAGCCGTCAGTTTGGGCGCGTAGTAAATTTCGGTGCCGCCACTGGTAATCAGTACGTCAGGTTGGGGAATACCATATTTCTTCATCACTTTGAGCGCCGAGTCCAGCCGCCTTCCTGTGGCAATGCCGAAAGCGGCGCACTTGCGGTTTTCACGCAGCACCCTGATGAGCGCCTTGAGCGCTTCCGGGTCCCCGAGCAGATTCTGATCCAGGTCAGTGAAGATGGCGCGGTCATGGTAGACGTTGGCACGTCGCAAGGTTGGCCGCAAGGCAGGCTGTTCGGTTTTCTGGATCATGGGTTTGACCATGTCGACATAACGTTGCGCATGGGCTGGCCAGGAGTAATGTTCGCGTACACCGGCAATCCCGTTGTCGGCCATACGCTGCCATTGCTGGTCATCGGACAGAATGTTTATCAGTGCGTCGCTCATGGCCTGACTGTCCAGCGGATCGACCAGCTGGCCGTTGTGGCAATTGGCGAGGATGTCGATGGGCCCACCATCTTCCGTTGCAACGACCGGCAGGCCGCTGGCGGCAGCCTCGATCAAGGTCAGGCCAAAGGGTTCGGTCAGCGCCGGGTTAATGAACACGCCGTGTGAAGCCGCGGCAAGCTGGTATAGCAGCGGAACGTCCTGCCAGCTGTGATGCTTGGGAATGGCGACGCGTCCGTACAGATCGTAATGGTCGATCATCAACAGCAACGACTTGAGCACCTCCTGGGCACCCTCATCCATTTCCTCGATGTCATCGCGGTTGCCGGCTATCACGACCAGGTTGGCCATGCTTTGTAGCTGTTGCGATTCGCCATAGGCCGTCAGCAGGGTTTCAATATTCTTGCGAGGATCAGGCCGTGACAACGCCAGAATGATGGCCTTGTGCGGTTCCCTGAGAAAACGGTTTACCTCAGAGGCAATCGTTGTTCCGGATTCATCGCCCTGCGGAGGTTTAAAGCGCGCCAGGTTGGTGCCGGGCGGAATGACGCGCATACGTTCCGGCTGGTAGTGGTCGTAAATTTCGTATTGTTCCTCGATCTCCTGGTGGGTGCTGGTGATGACGCGCTCTGCGACAGCCAGTGTATCTTCCTCGGCCTCGATGCGGCGTGCCATGTTATAGCGAAGCTCAATATCGCTGGCGGACAGACCACGTGCCAGCAGGCGGCGGCGCTTGACGCGTCCCAGTGAGTGCCCGGTATGTACCAGCGGCACACCGAGCAGGCCCGCCAGACGTGAACCGACGTAGCCGCCATCGGCGTAATGACTGTGGATGAGGTCGGGTACAGAACCACGGGCGCGGAGAAATTCCAGTACGTTGTCGGCGAACTCATCGAGGTGATCCCACAGCGCCTCCTTGGCGATATAGCCCGCCGGCCCGGCCTCGAAACGAACAATACGTGCACCCTCGCCGAGGGGTTCGACAGCACTCGCGTAGTCAGTCGAGAGGTCAGGATCATCGACCCGCCGCGTGAGCAGATCGACGCTGGCTACCGCGGGATGCTGCGCCAGTGCGCGTGCCAGTTCCACCACATACAGCGTCTGACCCCCGGTGTCCGCATTGCGGCCGAGTTCGAGGTCATGTCCGCGTATTAATCCATGTACGCTGACAAGCACCAGATTCAGGGGGTGTCGGGTTTGCCGCATCGTCTTCCTGCTTTGGGCTACCTGTTTGAGGTTTCAAGTCAGTCAGAATAACCAATGGTGCCGGATGGTGCCAGCGGGATTGCAGGGTCAGAATTTTCCTTGCTCGTAATCTTCAAAGGCCTGTTGAACTTCGGAGCGCGTATTCATCACGAAAGGGCCGCCACGCGCCACCGGTTCCCCGAGAGGTTTACCGGCAACTAACAGGAAACGGGCTTCACTTTTACCGGTGTTCAGTTTAATGGCATCGCCCTCGCCGAGTACGCACAGATCATCACGTACAAGCTGTGTTGCCTGACCATTTTCATCCGCCACATTTGTCTGTCCTTCAATCATATAGATAAATGCATTGTGTGATGACGGTAATGACTCGACAAATTGTTGGCCTGCCGGAACCCGGATATCCAGGTAAAGTGCCTCGGTTAACGGCTGAATGACGGCTCCCGTTGTGCCCTGCGATGTCATACCTGCTATCACCCGAAGTTCGACACCACCCTGGCGTGTTTCCTGTGGTATCTCGTTGGCAGGGTGTTCCTGGTAGCGAGGCGGGTCCATTTTGTGCCCGGCAGGCAGGTTGATCCAAAGCTGGAACCCTTCCAGCATACCGTTTTCCTGTTCCGGCATTTCCGAATGCACGATGCCTTTTCCCGCTGTCATCCACTGGATACCACCTGACTCGATGACACCTTCGTGGCCAGCGTTATCCTTGTGACGCATACGCCCGGCAAGCAGGTAAGTGACGGTTTCGAAGCCACGGTGCGGATGCGGTGGAAAACCTGCTATGTAATCTTCCGGTTTGTCGGAGCGGAAGGCGTCAAGTAGCAGGAAAGGATCAAGCATGGGTAATGCCGCCTGGCCAATGACGCGTGTCAGTTCAACGCCGGCGCCATCGGTTGCAGGCATACCTTTAATGACGCGAGAGAGCTTTCTCGCTTGAAGGTTCTGTTCATGTATTGGTGTATTCATGGCATCAGCTCCGTTATTCAGGCTACACCAGGTACTGTTTCACCGGGCAACCATTGATCCAGCATGGTGAGTGCAGCCGCTCTGGCGGCAGTTTTGTTACGGTTGGTCTGTTCAGCAAAAACCGGACGGACATCCTGAATACCGATAAAACCGAAAATATGACGCAAGTAGTCACTTGCAAAATCAACCGGACTCCCGAACGGTACACCGCCCGATGCCATGACCAGGTATACCGGGCGATCTTTCAGCATGCCTTTTGGTCCGTTCTCCGTGTACTGAAAGGTCAGTCGCGCACGACAGATCATATCGATCCAGGCCTTGAGTGACGCGGGTATGGAAAAGTTATATACGGGCGCGGTTACAATAATCACATCTGCTGCACTGAGTTCGTGTACCAGTGAGCCGGAGCTGCTCAGTACCTCGTGTTGTGACGGATCGCGCCTGTCGTGATCCGTCAGGTTGGCAGCTACCCAGTGCTTATCAATAAACCCGATGCCATCGGAAAGGTCACGAACCTGTACTTCGACTTCAGGGTGTGCCTGTTCCAGGCGCCGGACGATTTCACTACCGAGTCGCCGGGTGATGGAGTCACCGCGCTGTGCACTACTGTCGATCCGTAAGACCTTCATGATGCTGCCCCACGTTTGGCATCAATTGACCAGATATGTATATCCCCGGCTACCAGGAACAGGAAGCCACCGGCCATAGCCAGGTTTTTCATGAACAGGATGGATTGCATTTGATCAGCAAAACTGGCGTGGAAAACCAGTGCACTGATGATGCTGAAGCCTGCCAGCAGGAATGCTGCAATGCGTGTCTGCCAGCCCAGTAATATGGCCAGGCCACCGCCGACCTCCAGCAGAATGACCAACGGCAGCAGTACGCCCGGGACGCCCATGCTTTCCATGTAGCCCTGGGTGCCGGCATAGCCGGCGCCTAGCTTGTTGAGTCCGGCCATGATAAAAATGGCCGACATCAGTACCCGGCCGGTGAGTTGGGTGCTGGCTTTCATTATTTGTGTATTCATGTTTCTGCCCTCGTTAATGGTGTGAAAAGAGCTTAGTTGTTCTACCGTAAGTGATAAATATGGAATTAAAGAACTTACTGTTCTATATTAAGCAACAGTATGGACAAGTTTGCCGATCTGGAAGCATTTACTGCGGTGGTGGAATCCGGGACATTCAGTGCCGCCGGTGACCGGCTGGGCATTGCAAAGTCAGTGGTGAGCCGGCGCATCAGCTTGCTGGAAAGTCGCCTGGGCAGTCGCCTGATGAATCGCACCACGCGGCGCCTTGCACTGACTGACGCAGGCAAGCACTTTTATCAGCGCGCAGTTCAGATACTCGCGGACCTCGATGACGCGGAACAGAGCGTTACGCAGGAGACGGCTGAATTGCGTGGTTCGATCAGACTGGCTGCACCCCTGTCGTTCGGTCTTTTGCACCTGTCGAATGCCATTGCGGATTTTCTCGCTGAGCATCCTGCGATTGAATTAAACCTGGATCTGAATGATCGCAACATCAACCTGGTCGAGGACGGTTTTGACATGGCCGTCAGAATTGGCGAACTGAAGGATTCCACGCTGGTAGCGCGTCGTCTTGGTGCTGTGCGGCACGTCAACTGTGCCAGCCCGGGGTACTTGCAACAGCATGGAGAACCCATGCACCCGGATGAATTACGTCAACATATAGGACTGCAATACAGTAATGTGACATACAAGCAGCAGTGGTGTTATGCGACACCGGAAGGTAAAGCGGTTTACGGCCAGCCGCAGATACGTATCCGGAGTAATAACGGTGATGCACTTGCGGCAGCAGCAGCTGCCGGCCTGGGCATTGTGGGCGGCCCTACGTTTATTCTTGGCAGGTACATAAAGGAAAACAGCCTGAAAGTCCTGTTAAAGGACTACCAGCGTCCGGTAAGTGGAATCCATGCGGTATATCCGCCAGGACGGTTGATACCTAAACGAATCCAGGTATTGTCAGATTTTCTGGCCAGTCGTTTTGGTGATCAGCCTTACTGGGATGAAGGCCTGTGATGATAATGCCGGCGTGAACTAGTCCGCCCGGCTGGCCGACTGAATACGTGTATACGGCAAGCGTGCAACATTCATCAGTGCTTCGCGTGGTTTGCCGATGTAGTTACCCTGTGCGTAGTCCACGCCATAGGTACGCAGTAATTCAAGCGTTGTTGAATCCTCGACGTATTCCGCGATGGTCTGCTTGCCTAGTGCGTGTGCAACCTGGTTCATGGATTGCACCATGGCCTGGTCGATATGACTGTTGGCCATACCCTGCACGAAAGCCCCGTCTATTTTGAGTTTGTCGACAGGCAGGTGCTTGAGATAGGCGAATGATGAGAAGCCGGCACCAAAATCGTCCAGTGCAAACTGGCAGCCCATTTTTTTCAGTGCGCTGATGAACTTCTCGGCTTCAGACAGCTTGGCAATGGCAGCTGTTTCGGTAATTTCAAAACACACGCGTGAAGGGTCGATGCTGGTATTGTCGAGCAGGTCCTTGATCATGGGTAGCAGCAATGCGTCTTCAAAGGCTTTACCGGACAGGTTGATTGAGAAGCGTACAGCCTCACCCTGCTGGTGCAGGCGCGACAACTGGGTGAGCGCGCGCTTGACGATCCAGCGGTCTACGCTATGAATCAGTCCGAACCGCTCGGCAGCGGGCATAAAACCGCCGGGCAGAATGATTTCACCATCATCACAGACCATGCGCACCAGGACTTCGTAGTCCTGCACCTGGTCATCATTAAGCGCCATGATCGGCTGGTAGACCAGCTGGAACTTGTCCTCTTCGAGCATTTCGCGAACCCGCGAGGCCCAGCCCATGTCTTCCGCCATGCCGTCCTTGTTGCTGTCACTTGGGTCGTAGAGTTTGATACGGTTGCGGCCTTGTGCCTTGGCCATATTGCAGGCGATGTCAGCGTGCGACAGAACTTCTTCAGCACTTTCGACATATGCGTCGATCAGTGTGGCGCCGATACTGCAGCTGATGTTAAAGCTCTTGCCATCTTCGAGGAAATTGAAGGACTCGAACAGTTGACGGAAATGTTCAGCGGCCGAGGTTACGTCTGCGGCACGAATGTTGTAAAGCAGAAGCGTGAACTCATCACCGCCGAAGCGCGCCAGCAGATCACCTTCACGTACGTGCTTGAGCAGCATCTGGGTGATTTCGACCAGCAGTCGGTCGCCGGCGGCATGCCCAAGCGTGTCGTTGATATACTTGAACTGGTCGAGGTCAATATAGAACAGTGCGCAGCTGGTGTCAGGGCTGCGCGAAACACGTGCCACAGTGCGCTCCAGTTCCTGCTGGAAATAATGGCGATTGAACAGGCGAGTCAGGGAATCGTGTTCAGCCTGGTAGGTCAGTTGTTCATTGAAGGCTTTCTGGTCGGTGATGTCACGCGCAGTACCACTGATCTGCAGGATATTGCCATCATCATCATGGTGTGCCTTGGCATTGAAACTCAGGTGACGGCGGTTTCCGGTATTGTCGAGATGGACAGTTTCGTACTGATACAGGTCGCCACCCTTTAACAATTCTCCAAAGGCCTTTTGATCGGCTTCATCATTATCAGGTGCGCAGAATTCGGAGATTCTTCGACCGACCATCGTCTCCGGTTCAAGGCCATAGATGATCCGGGATGATGTATTCAGGTAGCTCCAGCATCCCTCTGTATCAACACTCCATACCAGGTCATGCGCTGTTTCAACCAGTGCGCGATAACGTGCCTCGGCGGCAAGCAGTTCCTGCTCTGCTGCCTTGCGTTGAGTAATATCTGCAACCAGACAGGTGAACATGCGTTGGCCGCTGATTTCCATTTCGGAGATGCGCAGCGACACGGTAATGCGTGAACCGTTGCGGTGTACGCCCGTAGCGTTGCGTTCCTCGTTATGCGGGTCGATTGACTGGCGGACCTGAAACACATCCGGCAGCAATGTCGTTAGGTGACGACCGCGTATCTCCTGTGCGAGATAACCGAACAGGCGTTCCGCTGCAGGATTGAAGGTATCGATTTGTCCGCGTTCATCCACCACAATTATACCTTCGGCTGCTGTGTCTACGATGGCACGCATGTGTGTCTCCTGGTCGCCTAGACGCTGAAAAACACGTCCAAGGGTTTGGGTCAGGTGACCGATTTCATCGGTTGATGCCGGGCGTAACTGTGCCAGTGCCTCGTGTGTGGAGGCGCCACTGCGGTTGAACAGTTCATGGAAGGGGCGTAGTGCCTGCTGCATGCTGCGAATTGACAGCAGACTAATGGTGATCGTTGTAAGCGCCAGCAGTGCAAAGGTTGTCAGGTATCCGCTTTCAAGCTGGCCGGTTGTCAGCCAGTGATATTCGACCAGCAAGGCGTAGGAAAGCAGGGGTACCAGTCCGGCCAGCAACAGTGTGCGCGATTTGAGGCTGACATGAATACGGTCGAGACTGAGTTGCGAAACCAGCTTGCCCAGCTGATGTAATCCGAACAGGTAGGCCGGAACGCCAGCCAGGGTCGCGGTAATACCCTGCAACAGCATGAAGTGTGCGAGTGCAACGATATTGCTGGCGTCAATTTTCCCGTCCAGGCGCCAGTAAACCAGCAGCGGTGCTACCAGCACGTGGGCCAGGATCAGAACCCAGAAGTCACGGCTGAAACGCTGTAATTGCCGGTGCAGATGGGAGGGCGCGTTACCGCCCTGGGGGTGCATCAGCGCCCAGTTGGTCAGGGGCGTTATCAGGCGCTGTAACTGGAACAGGGAAGCAAAAACGAGTAACAACGAGAAAGCGGGCAGTACGCCATCGGCAAGGAGCTGTTCCAGTTGCCAGGGTTGCAGGACACCGAACAGGATCGCGCTGCCAAAACCGACCACGGGAACCAGCAAGAAGCCCAGGAACAGTAATATAGAAAAGCGGGCGCTTATGCGCTCGGGTGCATCCAGCATAGTTTCCCTCGGTCAGGTGCAGCCTTGCGGCTGATGCACTTGGTTTTATACCCTAACCCGCGAAATTTCCTTATATTGCAGGATACTACAAATGCTTTTATAGAATTTGGTTGGCATAATGACATAACCATACAGTTTTGCAAGGTTTAGTTTAAATCTGATGTCAATAAGGCAAGGCCGTACAATACCCGGCATGAAACCGGATACGGATCAAACCGCTGTGAGGACAAAATGAAAAGAAGACATTTCCTGCGCCGCCTGGGTGGTGGTGCCGCTATAGCAGGTGTATCACTGGCAACAGGCTGTAAAGAAGCGCCAAAAGTTGATTGTGGGGCAGCTGAAACACCTTCCTTCACTCCGGTGAAGTGGAAGATGGTCACTACCTGGCCAAAAAACTTTCCTGGTCTGGGTACTGGTGCCAACACACTGGCGCGGTTGATCACGGAAATGAGTGGTGGTCGTATCGACGTCAAGGTCTATGGTGCCAAAGAGCTGGTACCGGCATTTGAAGTATTTGATGCGGTTTCGCAGGGAACGGCAGAGCTTGGCCATGGCTCTGCCTACTACTGGAAAGGCAAAAGTGAAGGTGCGCAGTTCTTTTCAACTGTACCCTTTGGTCTGACGGCTGACGAAATGAATGCCTGGCTGTATTTTGGTGGTGGCATGGAGCTGTGGCGTGAAACCTATAGGCCGTTTGGCCTGGTGCCACTGGCCGCCGGTAATACCGGGGTGCAGATGGCAGGCTGGTTCAACCGCGAGATCAACAGTCTTGATGACCTGAAAGGCCTGAAAATGCGCATCCCCGGGCTGGGCGGCGAGGTGTTGGCGCGCGCCGGCGGTACGCCGGTGAGTCTGCCCGGTGGTGAGTTGTTTACCTCACTGCAATCCGGCGCTATTGATGCAACTGAATGGGTTGGCCCGTATAACGACCTTGCGTTTGGTCTCTACAAGGCCGCGAAATACTACTATTACCCGGGCTGGCACGAGCCGGGTACTACGCTGGAATGTATCGTGAATCAAAAGGCCTTTGAGGCCTTGCCGGATGACCTGAAAGAGATTGTGAACAGTGCTGCACGCGTTGCAAACCAGGAAATCCTGACCGAGTACGTAGCGCGTAATAACCAGGCGTTGCAAACGCTGGTTAACGAACATCATGTCGATGTGCGCAAACTCCCGGACGAGGTATTGCTGCGTTTACGTGATTTGTCAGACGAGGTGGTTGCGGAGATTGCCGGGAAAGATGAGCTGTCACAACGGATTTATACATCGTTCCAGGCTTTTCGGAAACAAGTCATGTCCTGGAGTGCTATTTCCGAACAGGCCTACCTTAATGCAAGGGCGATGTAGGTTTACACCTCGGGTGCGATATTGCGTACCGTCCAGTAAATTTCCAGTTCCTGAATGGCGGTGAAGAATTCCTGCGTATCCACGGGCTTGCGGATGTAACTGTTGGCGCCGAGCTGGTAGCTGTTAATAACATCGCGCTGCTCGTCGGAAGTTGTCAGGATCACAATGGGCATAAGGCGCGTACGGTCCTCGCTGCGCAGGCGCTTCAGGACATCCAGTCCATTCAGCCGCGGCATGTTGAGGTCGAGCAAAGTGACAGCTGGCAAGGTGGCCGGGCCACCCTCGCTGTCTTCGCCCAGAAGGTAGTCCAGCGCTTCCTGCCCATCGCGCTTGACGACAATCTGGTTGGTTAAACGGCTTTTCTTGAACGCGCGCAGCGTCAGATCAACATCATCTGCGTTATCTTCGACCAGTAAAATGACATCGTTATTGTTTTGGCTCACGGCGCCTCCCGGCCTGACTTGTCCGCTGCTGTTGTTTTTTTAGGCGGTATAGTCTGAATTAGACGCCTTCCCGCACCTTCAATCCCAAGCGGTAATCCAGAAATACACCCGGAAGTCTAACCATTATAGACAACAGCAGGCAACCAGGTGGCCAGGGAGGGCCACAGTGCCAGCAGTGCCAGCATCAACAACTGTATAACAATGAAAGGCATAACGCCGCGGTAGATGTCAGCCGTCGAGACTTCAGCCGGGGCAACCCCGCGCAGGTAAAACAGAGCAAAGCCAAACGGTGGTGTCAGAAAAGAAGTCTGCAGATTTATGGCGATCATGATACCCAGCCACACCGGGTCGAGTCCCATCGCCAGCAGGATCGGGCCGACAATCGGCACAACCACGAAAGTAATTTCGATAAAATCGAGCACAAAGCCGAGCAGGAACATCACCACCATTACCGCCAGCATGGCACCGACCACGCCGCCAGGCAGTTGGGTGAGCCATTCCTCGATCAGGATATCGCCGCCAAAGCCCCGGAATACCAGGGAAAATACCGAGGCTCCTATCAGAATCATAAACACCATGCTGGATATTTTGAGCGTGCTGTACACCACTTCACGAACGACCGGAATGGTTAATTTCCGCCGTGTTGCCGCGAGCAGCATGGCTCCGACAGCGCCTACCGAGGCTGCTTCTGTCGGGGTCGCAAGCCCACCAAGAATGGAGCCGAGTACGGCCAGGATGAGTAATAGCGGGGGTAACAGCGCTTTCAGTGTGGTGATGAGTCGGGGAGATGGCGTGCCTGCAGGATGCGCTGGCATGGCGGCGGGTCGCCAGCGCGCCACACCCACCAGGTAGAGAAGGTACAGCGCAACCAGCAACAGGCCGGGAATCAGCGCGCCGGCAAACAGGTCGCCGACCGAGACGGTTTTCGGGGAATAGATGCCCTGGCTGATCTGAGCCTGCTGGTAGGCAGATGACAGCACGTCACCAAGCAGCACCAGCACGATGGAAGGTGGGATGATCTGGCCCAGCGTACCCGAGGCGCAGATGGCGCCTGTTGCCAGACGTGGGTCATAACCGCGCCGTAGCATGGTCGGCAGCGACAGCAATCCCATGGTGACCACGGTGGCGCCGACGATGCCGGTGCTGGCGGCCAGCAACATGCCCACCAGCATGACCGAGAACCCCAGCCCCCCACGCAGGTTGCCGAACAGACCGGACATGGATTCCAGCAGGTCTTCGGCAATCCGTGAACGCTCCAGCATTACCCCCATGAACACAAACAACGGCACCGCCATCAGCGTCGGGTTGATCATGATCCCGTATATACGGCTGGGCAGCGCCTGCAGGAACACGGGGTCGAAACTGCCCGCCCATTGACCTGCAAGGGCGAAAATGAGCGCAGTGCCGGCGAGTGTGAAGGCGACCGGGTAGCCAATTAGCAGGCACACAAATACCGTGCCGAACATCCACAGGGCAACGCTGCCTTCAGCCATGCGGTAGTTCCCCGGGTTGCAGCAGTTCGCCGAGGCGGCGCAACAGCTGGCTGATACCCTGTACGATCAGTAAAAACCCTGTCGCCGGAATGAGGGTTTTAAGCAGGTAAACAAAGGGTAGCCCACCCGCTTCCGGTGACGCTTCGCGTACTCGCCACGCCGCTTCGACGTAGTCGAGGCTTATCCATAGCAGGAAAGTACAGGTTGGCAGCAGGAATACCAAGGTGCCGAACAGGTCCGCAGCAGCCTTGCCACGTGCACTGAAATGACGGTAGAGCACATCGACACGCACATGGCCGTCGATTTTAAGCGTCCAGGCTGCACCCAGCATGAAAAGTGTGGCATGCAGGTAAAGTGCGGACTCCTGCATGGCGATTGAGCCGCTGTCGAGCAGGTAGCGGAGCACCACAACCATGAAAGTGACCAGCACCAGCGCCAGACCCAGCCAGGCCGTGGCGCGACCCAGGGTTGTACTGATCCGGTCGAGTCGGTCGGACAGGGAAAGCAGGACAGAGGCTGACATGGGCGCGGATTATACCGACTGACGCATCAGCTGAAAGATGCCGCAAAAATGGCCGGAAAACCGGCTGTGTGGGCTCTCAGCGATTACCAGCGGAACAGTATCCAGCTGGGAATCAGCAGATCCGGTTCGATTTCCGAAGGCCGGCTGTCCAGCGAGCCGTCACCATCTGTATCGATCAGGTAGTAGGCCGGCGCGCCTTTAGGTGTGACCTTGATCATGTACAGCTTACCGTTGACCCGGTATTCCTCGATGGTCTTGTCGTCGTTCTGGATAATATTGACCTCCGGCTCGATCTGCTCCTGAGCCCGTTCGCTGGGCGTGGGAGGTGGCGCGGTATTCGGCACCTGGGGCTCATCGGCTGCAAGTGCCTGGCCTGCCAGCAGCAACAGGGCCGGAAACAGAATCCTGGTAAAACTCGGCATGGTGCAGGGTCCTTCAATTGGGGTGGTGCGCTGGGCGCTGATAATTGCATTTTCCAGCACTATGCCCGGGAATGCTACCATCTGCAGCGAATTCAACCGGGATCCACAGCACATGACCTCCGATCAACAGCCGCCGTTCATTATGGTGGACGGTTCTTCCTATCTATACCGCGCTTTCCATGCGTTGCCACCGTTGACCAGCTCAAAAGGCCAGGACACCGGTGCAATTTATGGTGTGGTCAACATGCTGCGTAAACTGCTAGACACCTACCATCCTGAACGCGTGGCTGTCGTGTTTGACGCGAAGGGCAAAACTTTTCGTGACGAACTTTTTGAAGCCTACAAGGCCAATCGACCTTCCATGCCTCCGGAACTCTCATCACAAATCGAGCCACTGCTGGAGATTGTCCGTGCCATGGGCTTGCCGTTGTTGCAGGTACCGGGGGTGGAGGCGGATGACGTGATCGGCACGCTGGCGAAGAAGGCCAGGGCGGCCGGCTGGCATACGGTCATCTCAACCGGCGACAAGGATCTGGCCCAGCTGGTCAATTCGCAGGTCACTCTGATTAATACCATGAATGACACCGTGCTTGATGAGCAGACGGTACCGGAGAAGTTTGGGGTGCGTCCGGACCAGATTATCGATTATCTTGCGCTGGTAGGTGATACCAGTGACAACATCCCCGGTGTACCGAAAGTCGGCCCCAAGACGGCGGCCAGGTGGCTGGCGCAGTACGGTACGCTGGACAACCTGGTAGCGCACGCCGACGAGATCAAGGGTAAAGTCGGTGAAAGCCTGCGCGCTTCGCTGGATCAGCTCGCCCTGTCAAGACAGCTGGCGACCATTCGTTGTGATGTTGATCTCGACGTTGATCTCGAAGACATGCATGTCGCAGAAGCAGACACTGACACCTTGCGTCGCTGGTTCGAGGAGCTGGAATTTCGAACCTGGCTGCGCCAGCTGGACGGAGATGCGCCCCGGGGCGCTGACTCAGGTGCCGCGGGAGCAACGGAAGCAAACAGAGAAGAAGCACTACACACCGATTACCAGACCGTTCTTACCCAGGAAGCTTTTGATGCCTGGCTAACACGGATGCGCAACGCCGGACTGGTGGCCTTTGATACCGAAACCACCAGTCTGGATTATATGCAGGCAGAGGTGGTCGGGTTGTCTTTTGCTGTCAAGCCGGGAGAGGCGGCTTACCTGCCGATGGCACATGACTACCCCGGTGCGCCCGACCAGTTGACGCGAGATGATGTATTCCGCCAGATTGGCCCATTGCTGGCTGACCCGGCCGTTGCGAAGCTTGGTCATCACCTTAAATACGATCGCAGTGTACTGGCCAATCATGGGGTTGAGTTAAACGGTATTGCACACGACACCATGCTGGAATCCTACGTGGTGGACAGTACCGCCAGCCGCCATGATCTCGATTCCCTGTGCCAGAAGTACCTGGGGCACGCCAACATCAAGTTCCAGGACGTGGCAGGCAAGGGTGCGAAGCAGCTGACCTTTAACCAGGTGCCACTGGAGACAGCGGCGCCCTATGCCGCCGAAGACGCCGATATGACATTGCGGTTGCACCAAAAGTTGTGGCCTAAGCTGGAAGTCGAACCACGCCTGCGTAAATTGTATGAAACGCTGGAGCGTCCGTTGATTCCGGTGCTGGGTGATATTGAGCGCACCGGCGTTAAAGTCGATGTGGAAATGCTCAAAAAACAAAGTCGCGAACTGGCGGAGCGCATGCAGGAAGTCGAGGCCGGGGCACATGAGCTTGCGGGCGAGCCTTTCAACCTGGGATCACCGAAACAGATCCAGGCGATCCTGTTCGACAAGCAGCAGTTACCCGTGCTGGCCAAGACACCGAAGGGTGCGCCCTCCACTGCAGAGCCGGTGCTGCAGGAACTGGCGCTGGACTACCCGTTGCCAAAACTGATTCTGGAGTACCGCTCACTGAGCAAGCTCAAGTCGACCTATACCGACAAGCTGCCGCAGATGGTCAACCCGCGGACGGGGCGTGTACACACCTCTTATCACCAGGCTGTCGCAGCCACGGGGCGTTTGTCTTCATCTGATCCCAATTTGCAGAACATCCCTATCCGTACTGCGGAAGGCCGGCGTATTCGCCAGGCATTTATTGCAGAGCCGGGCAGCGTGATACTGGCGGCCGATTACTCACAGATCGAGCTGCGCATCATGGCGCACCTGTCCGGTGACGAAGGACTGGTGCAGGCTTTTGCAAAAGGTGAGGATATCCATCGCGCAACGGCTGCTGAAGTGTTCGGTATAGAGCCGGATGCAGTCACCACAGATCAACGCCGATCCGCCAAGGCCATTAACTTCGGTCTGATCTATGGCATGTCGGCGTTCGGGCTTGCCAAACAACTGGGAATTCAGCGCGGGGAAGCGCAGCAGTATGTTGATTTGTATTTTGAACGATACCCGGGCGTAAAAGCCTACATGGAATCAACGCGTGAGCTGGCACGTGAACAGGGATATGTCGAGACCCTGTTCGGGCGGCGCCTCTACCTGCCGGATATCAGGGCCCGGAACGCGCAGCGTCGGCAGGCAGCGGAACGCACCGCAATCAATGCGCCGATGCAGGGTACGGCGGCTGATATTATTAAAAAAGCCATGCTATCTGTGGATGAATGGATTAAAGCCGGAATATGCAGCGTCAAAATGATTATGCAGGTACACGATGAACTCGTTTTTGAAGTGACAGAGTCAGATGTGCCGGCTGCCCGCAAGGAAATCTGCCAGCACATGGAGAACGCGGTGAGGCTTTCTGTGCCACTGCTGGTTGAAGCAGGTGTAGGTGGCAACTGGGATGAGGCGCACTAGACAAAAGTCCATTTTCTGTAGTGAAGGCTTAAGTTGGTGCCTGTAAAACCGCTGATTAACAGTGCCGTACCGACAAACCAATTAAATTTATTTATTGTCCGATGATCCACTACACAAGAGGGTATAATTTGTTCTATAGTTAACACATAGAGCGAGTAAATCTTGGTAAGTGAAAGCGGGGGCTTGATCAGAGAATATCAGTGTAACCAAAGATAGTAGTCCAACGACTGGAGCGTTGTTGGCTGTACGCTCCCCGTTCGATGTCGGAACGGGAATTCCTCCAACCCGGTTTCCCCAAGCCGGGTATTCTTAACCCCGGTGCTTCCCCCCCTTGCACTCCGGGGTTTTTTTTGCCCGCAGAAAATGCGTTACTCAGTCAGCCAGCTATCCAACATGCGGCGCGCTTCATCTACACCGGTTTTTTTAAGCGAAGAAAAGAGTTGAACGCTGGCGTGCGGGTGGAATTCAGGCAACCGCTTGCGCACTGCAAGCAGGCTGTTGGCTGCCGGCCCACGCTTCAGTTTGTCAGCCTTGGTCAGCAACACATGAACGGGCAAATCGACATCCGCACACCAACGAAGCATCTGCTGGTCATACTCTGTCAGTGGATGGCGACAATCCATCAGCATGACCAGTCCACGCAACGAAGTGCGTGATTGCAGGTATTCCGCCATATTGCGCTGCCATTTGTCTTTCATGGCCTGGGGGACTTTTGCATAGCCGTAACCTGGCAGATCGACCAGTCGGTGACCGCTGGACAGCAGGAAAAAATTAATTTGCTGCGTGCGCCCCGGCGTCTTGCTGGTACGCGCCAGCGCCTTTTGATCAGTCAGCGCATTCAGTGCACTGGATTTTCCCGCGTTGGAGCGACCGGCAAAGGCCACTTCGGCGCCGTTATCACCGGGTGCGAGTGACGCGTCCGGGACGCTGGTAAGGAAACTTGCGCTTCTGTAGTTGACCGTCATAACCGGTATTGTCGCATAACCGTTGCGACAGTCGGCAGCTGAAACATAATTCATGCACCGATCTCACGGGTTAAGAATCTGTTAGCTCCGAAGTCGTGCCGGTATACGCGGTACAGGCAATTAAAATTATTAGTTACAATGGCTTGCATGTATTTTGCCGGGGTTGTCAGGGGCGCTGGCAGGATCTTTTCCAGTTGACCCGAAAGAAGCTCGCTGGTATACAGTTGTGCTCTTTTTTAGGCGCTGATCCGTGAATAGTGGGTGGCGCACCTTCCATCATGTTTCTGGAGAATGTAACGACATGAACAAGTGGCTTGTATTAGCAGCAACACTCTCACTGGCGACCGGCGCGGCGTCCACCATGGCAGCCGGCGATGCCGCTGCGGGCAAGGCCAAATCTGCAGCCTGTGCAGGCTGTCACGGTATGGATGGTAACAGCGTCAATCCGGAGTGGCCGAACCTGGCCGGCCAGCACGCCAAGTACATCAGCAAGCAGCTGGCTGATTTCAAGGCGGGCACGGCTCGTAAAAATGCCACCATGAGCGGAATGGTTGCGCCATTGAGTGAGCAGGATATGGCTGATCTTGGTGCTTACTTCTCGACGCTGCCGCGTAAACAGGGTGCAGCTGACAAGGCACTGGTCGAGGCTGGACAAAAGCTCTACCGCGGCGGTAACCCGGCCACAGGCGTTGCAGCCTGTATCGGTTGTCACGGCCCTGCTGGTGCGGGTAATCCTGCCGCTAATTTCCCGGCGCTCAGCGGTCAGCATGCCAAGTACGTTGAAAATCAGCTGAAAGCCTTCAAGAGTGGTGAGCGCAAGAATGATGCTGGCCAGATGATGCGTAACATAGCCGGCAAAATGAGTGACAAGGAAATCAAGGCGGTCGCAGCCTACGTACAGGGCCTGCACTAGCAGCCACAACGCTGATCGACCGGGAGGGCGGCCATCGGGCCGCCCTTTTTATTGGTAGAATGTGTATCGCATGAATCAGTCGACACAACCCCGACAGTCCCGGGCGCGCCCCGCTTCCATTGCACTGGAATTTCTCGGTTCCATGAACCTGGCGATTACCCTGCTCGTGGCGATCGCCATTGCCTCGGTTGTGGGTACTGTCCTGCAGCAGAACCAGCCTTACCAGGACTACATCATCAAGTTCGGACCGTTCTGGTTCGAGGTATTCAATACGCTGGGTTTATATGATGTTTATGGCGCGAGCTGGTTTCTGGCAATTCTGGCATTTCTGGTTCTTTCCACCAGTGTCTGTATCTGGCGCAATACGCCAAATATGTTGCGGGAGATGCGTAACTTCCATCTCAATGTGCATTACAAATCCCTGAGCGCTTTTCACCACACGTGTGAATGGGAGGTGGAAGCGCAGCCACAGGACTTGCAAAAAGCCCTGGCCGGCTGGTTGCGTGGGCTTGGTTATCGTACCCGCACACAGAACAGGGATGGGCACTATGTGTTGGCGGCAATCAAGGGTCGTTACAGCAAACTGGGTTATTTCTTCACCCACATTGCAATCGTGGTAATTTGTATCGGCGCCCTTTTCGACAGTGGTTTACCCTTGATGTTGCGCGAAGCCAGCGGCCAGCTAAAGGCTGAAACACGGGATATTGCTGCTGCTGAAGTGCCGGCCGTCAGCCGTCTTCCGGTCAGCAACCCGAGCTTCAGGGGTTCTGTGAGAATTCCCGAAGGTGATTCCGCCAATATTGTATTTCTTCAGTTGCGTGATGGTTACCTGGTACAGCCCCTGCCGTTTTCAATCGAGGTAAAGGATTTCCGTATCGAGCACTACTCAACCGGACAACCGAAGTCGTTTGAAAGTGACCTGGTTATTCATGACCCGGAGGAAGCGGTACCACAGGAGAAAACCATCGCGGTCAATCACCCGTGGATCTATAAGGGTTACGCGATTTACCAGGCCAGCTTCAGTGATGGCGGAACCGGGCTGACGCTGGATGCCTGGCCGTTGCACTCGGCTGATATCAAGCCTCAACGCATCGAGAGCAAGGTCCAGGGGAGTCTTGAGCTGGAGACACCGGACGGACCGATGATGCTGGAATTCACCAATTTTCGTATGTTCAATATCAATCCTGTCATAGACAAAGACGGTAAGGAACAGCAGAAGAACTTCGGTCCCAACTTTACCTTCAAGCTGCGCGATGTCTCCGGGCAGGCGCGTGAGTACGAGAACTACATGCTGCCGGTAGATTTCAACGGAAAAATGTTCATGCTGAGTGGCATGCGCGACACGCCGTCAGAGCCTTTCCGCTACCTGCACATACCGGTCGATGCAAAGGGTGGCGTCGAGCGCTTTATGCATTTTCACGCTGCCCTGTTCGATGACAAGCGCATAAGAAGCATCATCCGTCGAACCACAGACCAGAGTTTCGGCCAGATAGAGCTGGATGAGCCGGCCCGGCGTGAGGAAGTCGCTCGTTCCATGCTGGGTCTCGTTGCACAGTTCCGTATGGGGGGCTTTGAGGCGATTGCCGACAGGGTGGGTGAGCGTGTGCCGAGGGAACGGCAGGAAGAGGTCCTGAAAGCCTACTTCAAGGTGCTGCAGACCCTTATGGGTGAGGTGTACCTGGAACTCATGCGCGAAGAGGGTGTCGATCTGTCTCAGGGGTTGAGTGATCAGGAGGCCGGGTTTTTTGATGATTCACTGACGGCCATTGCGGCACTTGGTACGTACGGCTCTCCCTTTTACCTGCAATTGCGCGAATTTGATTTTGTGCAGGCTTCAGGGCTGCAAATTTCCCGTGCGCCCGGCAAGAACATGGTGTATTTCGGCTTTGCATTATTGATTGTAGGGGTTTTCCTGATGTTCTACGTGCCAAACCGCAAATTGTGGTTCTGGATTGAACAGCAAGGCGGCACAAGCCGTATACTGGCGGCGGGGACCGGGAATCGTCACCAGCGTGATTTTGCACACGAATTCGGGCAGATGTGTGCGCAGCTGGATACGCGCTGGAACAGCGCCACACAGGAAAAACCCGACGCCACGAGCTGAGCCATTATTCATTAACAGGTAATCGATATGTCAGTAACACAACAGGATCTGCTGGGTGGGCTGGAAAAGCCATCGTTCTGGAAAAAGCTGACCGCAACTGACTGGCTGTGGGCCGTACTGGTTATGGCGGGTACCGGCTATGCCTGGTACCACTATCAGGCACTGATGGACGACTACGAAGTTGGCATCCTGTTCGGATCCGGGCTGGCGCTGGTTGCATTCGGCTGGGTCTGGAAAGCAGTACGCGTGCTGGCGATGGTAATCGCCGCGCTGAGTCTGCTGGCCGTTGGTCTGTATGGCGGCTCGCTACAAACTGCAGAAACGAATTTCTTCCTCAAGTTTCTGTTCTCGAGCCAGTCGGCCATTATGTGGATGAGCGCGCTGTTTGTCGCTGCGACAGTGGTGTATTTCGCGGCACTGGTTGCGCGTTCCGATTTTACCGGCAAGGTTGCCAGCGATATGACCTGGGCGGCCGTGGCGATGGGTTTTACCGGATTGATGGTGCGCTGGCGCGAGTCCTACCTGCTGGGCAGTGACATCGGCCATATTCCGGTCAGCAATCTCTATGAAGTGTTCATTCTGTTCTGCCTGATTACAGCGCTGATCTACCTTTACTACGAAGGTCGTTACCGCACGCGCGCCATGGGTGGCTTTGTGCTGCTGGTGATTTCCGCGGCCGTCGGTTTTTTGCTGTGGTATTCCTTCAGTCGCGATGCGCACGAGATCCAGCCACTGGTGCCGGCATTACAAAGCTACTGGATGAAGATCCATGTACCGGCCAATTTCATCGGTTACGGCTCATTCGCGCTGGCGGCGATGGTCGGTGTGGCTTACCTCATGCGTGAACGTGCAGACCGGGTCGCGCCGCAGGGCTTTATCGCCACGCGCCTGCCGGAAACAGAAATGCTCGACGATGTGATGTACAAGGCAATTGCCCTCGGCTTTGCATTTTTTACCGTTGCAACCATACTCGGCGCATTATGGGCTGCCGAAGCCTGGGGTGGGTACTGGTCATGGGATCCCAAGGAAACCTGGGCGCTGATCGTGTGGCTGAACTACGCAGCCTGGTTACACATGCGATTGACCAAAGGCTGGCGCGGTGCGCCGCTGGCCTGGTGGTCTGTGGTCGGCCTGTTTGTCACCCTGTTTGCGTTTCTTGGCGTTAACATGTTCTTGTCGGGCCTGCATTCCTACGGTGAACTCTAAGGTGGAGAAAAAAATGAAGAATATACTGCGACTGGTTACATTGATGTTGTTTGCCCCGCTGGCCTTCGGTGCCTGGAAGGAGGGTGTGAATTACGAAAAACTTTCCGCGCCACAACCGACTGAAACGGCAGGCAAGATCGAGGTGCGTGAATTGTTCTGGTACGCCTGTCCGCACTGCTACCAGCTCGAGCCGGAGTTGCACGCATGGCTGGAAAAGAAACCGGCAGACGTGGAATTTGTGCGCATGCCTGCCGTGCTGGGGCCAAACTGGGAACTGCTGGCGCGCGCTTACTATACGGCCGAGATCCTGGGTGTGCTGGACAAGGTGCACGAGCCGATCTTCGATCGCCTGCACAAACAACGCAAGCGTATTCGTACGCCGGAAGACGTGAAGGCGATTTTTGCCGAAAACGGGGTTTCGGCAAAAGACTTTGACAATGCCTTTGCATCATTTGCGGTCATCACAAAGACTAACCGGTCAAAACGTGTGCGCGAAATGTATGGCGTAACAGGCGTACCGACGTTAATCATCAATGGCAAATACCGCACCAGCGCTACCATGGCGGGCGGTAACCGGCAGATGCTGGAGGTGGTCGATTACCTGGTTGAGCAAGAGCGTAAAGCCGCTGGCGGAAATGCTGCAGTAAAATAACAAGGCGCCGGATATTTCCGGCTTTTCTGGCTGCTGTTCAACAGGACGATTGACATGAACGCCGCACAGCTTTTTGTAAAATGCCTGGAGAACGAGGGCGTCGAATATATATTCGGTGTACCCGGCGAAGAAAACCTCGACCTTATGGACGCCCTGCTGGATTCCAGCATCCGTTTTATTACCACCCGTCATGAACAGGGTGCGGCCTTCATGGCGGATGTCTACGGGCGCCTTACCGGGCGCGCCGGTGTTTGCCTGTCGACACTGGGTCCGGGCGCAACCAATCTTGTGACCGGCATAGCCGATGCAAATATGGATCATGCCCCGGTTGTCGCCATTGCCGGGCAGGCAGGTACCAACCGCCTGCACAAGGAGTCACACCAGGTGCTCGACCTGGTCAGCATGTTCCGGCCCATTACCAAGTACAGTTCACAGGTATTGGCAGCAGACGTAATACCGGAAGTCATTCGCAAGGCGTTCAAGGTGGCGCAGTCGGAGAAAACCGGCGCCACCTTTATCGAGTTTCCCGAAGACATTGCCAAGTTGCCGGCGGTGGCGAGGCCACTACCGGTCAATGCACCCTTCCCGCCCGAGCCGCCCCAGCAGCAGGTTGAGCGAGCCGCCATGCTCATTTCCAGGGCACGTAACCCGATGCTCCTGGCCGGCAACGGGGTGGTGCGTGCCGGTGCCTGGAAGCACCTGGCCGATTTTGCCGAGAAACTCAATATACCGGTCGCCAATACTTTTATGGCCAAGGGTGTCACACCGTTCAGGAATCGCACCACACTGGCCAGTGCGGGCCTGCAGGCCAACGACTACATCAGCTGCGGGTTCAGTCGTGCCGATGTGATTATCTGCGTGGGCTATGACCTGGTGGAATACCATCCCTACCTGTGGCACCCGACGCGTGATCGCACCATTATTCATATTGATCGCACCCAGGCGGAGGTGGACGAACACTACAATGTTACGGTCGGTGTACTGGGCGACATAAAGCACACCCTGATGCGTATTGCCGAGCTGGCGACGCCACATCAGGGCCACCTGATGCGCCCTTTACGCGAAGCGCTCATTGAGGAAATGAACCAGCATCGGGACGACGAGGGATTCCCGGTCAAGCCACAGAAAATTATCTGGGACTTGCGTACGGTGCTGAATCTCGACGATATTGTTGTCTGTGATGTCGGGGCGCACAAAATGTGGATGGCGCGCATGTTTCGCTGCGAAGAGCCGAACACCTGCATCATATCCAACGGTTTCGCCAGCATGGGCATAGCCGTACCGGGTGCTATCGCCGCCAAAATGGTTTCCCCGGACCGTGCCGTGGTGGCGGTGACCGGTGATGCCGGTTTCCTGATGAATTCACAGGAAATCGAGACGGCAATACGTCTGGAAGTACCGATTGTGATTCTGATCTGGAACGACAGCGGATACGGTCTGATCGAGTGGAAACAGATGCGCCAGTTCAAGCGGACGTCGCATGTGAACTTTACCAACCCGGACTTTGTGAAATATGCCGAGTCTTTTGGCGCCAATGGCTATCGCGTCGAGGCACCGGGACAGTTACAGGGTATACTCAAGGAAGCGCTGGCGCAGCCGACTCTGAGTATTATCGACTGCCCTGTCGATTACAGTGAAAACCTGAAATTAACCGAGCAGCTGGGTAACCTGGTTTGCCCCATTTGATACTGATATGTCACGTACCGCCAATGCCACATCGCTCCAGCCGGCGCACAAGCGTACCTTGCGCCTGCTCAGCTATAACATTCAGATTGGCATACATACCCGGGGCTACCGCCACTACCTGACGCACAGCTGGAAGCACGTGCTGCACCACCCGCAGCGCTTCGCCAACCTGGACCGTATAGCGGCGTTGATGCAGAACTACGATATTGTCGGCATTCAGGAAGCAGACGCCGGTAGCGCGCGCAGTGGCTTCGTCAATATTACCCAGTACCTTGCCGGCGAAGCCGGTTTCCCGTTCTGGGACGACCAGACCAACCGTCGTATTGGCCGCTTTGCACGCCACAGCCTGGGCGTGCTGAGTCGCTACAAACCCAGTGGAATCACCGAGCACCGGCTGCCGGGCCGGATTCCGGGTCGTGGCGCCATGGCGGTTCGTTTCGGTTATGGTGAAGAATCGCTGGTGATATTGATTGTCCACCTTGCGCTCAGCCAGCGTGGGCGAGTTAATCAACTGGATTACCTTGGCGAGTTGGTCAATGAATACCGGCACGTGGTATTGATGGGTGACATGAATTGCCGTTCAGACAGCCCGGAGATCGAGCGCTTGATTGACCGGACACTGATGACCGAACCATTACACGGGATGAATACCTTCCCGAGCTGGCGGCCGAAACGCAATATCGACCATATTCTGGTGACACCCACGGTAGAAGTCGAACGAGCAGAAGTCCTGGATTACCCTTTGTCTGATCATTTGCCGGTAAGTATGGAGATCGTGCTGCCGGATACGGTCAAGGTTGATAGCTGAAGGAGTACCGGCGTGGACGATGAAAAACACGCACAGGAAGCCACGCAGTGGAAGCAGAAGTATCTCGACAACCTCGAGGAAAGTGAGCGCAGCGAAAAGCAGTGGAAGGATAGTGATGAGCTGCTGCGTAAAACTATTTCACGCCTGACGCTGGCGGCAGACGGTCTCGACGAAACACTCGACAAGCAGTTGCGCGAGTTGCGCAACGCCATTCGTGACCACAGCAGTACCTCGCAGTTGCGTACACGCATTGACGAGATGTCGAAGACGCTGGTTCGCCTGGACCAGGGGGGAGGCAAGAAAAAGGGCGAGAAGCAGGACACTCCTGAACAGACAGGTGAATCAGGTGGCTTCCTCAAGCGACTGTTCGGGGCAGCATCACGTCAGGTGCAGGACGAAGATATCGTCCTGTCAGCTGATCAGGGCTCCCCTGATACGCAGGTTTCTACTGAAACCGTCAGTGACATCCTGGTTCAATTACTCGAGCGGCTGACACTTCCTGAAGAATTTTCGCCACACGTGGAGCGTATTCGCGAGCATATACTCGGCATGACTGAGGGTGGACACTGGGACAGTGTGCTGGAGGAAATCGCAGACTTGGTCCAGGCCATACGTGCACAGTCGCTGAAAGAAAAACAGGGCATTGAAGAGTTTCTCAAACAGCTTGGCAAGCGTTTAGAGGAAGTAGACCGTCAGCTTGTTCAAAGTGAAGTTTACTATGATGATAGCCTGCAGGCCGGCCTGCAGCTCGATAGTCAGGTGAAGCAGGAGATAACCGGTATTGGTGACAGTGTTCGGGGTGCAACTGATCTCGGGCAACTCAGGCAGACTGTGCAGGCGCATATCGATGCGGTCATGCAACACATGACGAAGCATCGTGTGGTTGAACAACAACGCTACGATGAAGCCAAGCAGGAAATTGCTTCCATGAGTGAGCGTATGAAAGACATGGAAGCGGAAACCGAGGCGCTGCGCTCGCGTATTGATGATGAACGCTCACAGGCAAAAACCGATGCGCTGACCGGCGTGCCCAATCGCCTGGCATGGGAAGAGCGGCTGGAGCTGGAGATTGCTCACAGGAAGCGTTTTGGCACCCCGCTGGTACTGGTGATGTGGGACGTGGATCACTTCAAACAAGTCAATGACAGGTTCGGGCACAAGGCGGGTGACAAGGTGCTGCGTACGCTTGCGCACGTGCTTGCGGACAACGTTCGGGAAACGGACTTTGTAGCACGATATGGCGGAGAAGAGTTCGTGCAGCTGATGACGGGTTCTTCTATTGAAGACTGTTTGTCCGTGGCGGAAAAGCTTCGCTCAGCAATAGAAGAAACCGCTTTTCATTTCCGCGACCAGCGTGTCACCATCACGGCTTCCTGCGGGCTGACGGAATACCGTGATGGGGATACACCGGACCAGTGTTTCGAGCGCGCGGACAAGGCCTTGTACAAGGCCAAGAATGCAGGGCGTAATCGTTGCGTCAGTGACTAGTTTTCCAGATCCATCTCGTCTGCAACACCGTCGGCTGCAATATCATCTCTCACCTTGATATTGCGGCCTGTCGACAGTGCGTTATAAAAAGCGGCACTGCTTATACCCGCTTCTTTTTCATCCTCGAACTCGGTATTGATATCCTGAAAGAAGGTAATTCCCAGTACCGTGACATCCGAGCCGGGATTCCAGCTATCTACCGGACCCTGGAGGATGTCGTCGCCTGCATTGGCCGACGAATCCCGGCGCAGTTCGGATGCAATGACATTCCCGCCGGTTCCGACAAACCCGCCGATTTCGAGGAAGTCACCGCCAGCGACATTGATATCTGACAGTGTCATATTGCTTACGGCGCCGGTCCTGTCTTCCAATTGTGTCTGGCTATCAACCTGGATGACGAGGGTGTTGTTAAAGAAACGAACTGTAACTGTGCTGGCACCGGCATCAACCGCGTCTACCGTGGCTTCGACCTTGATGTCATTGCCACGTGCCTCCACATCATCGGCTATGAGTGTCGTGCCACTTATCGTGCCTTCAACCTCGACCTTCGCGCCATTGCCAAGTTGCAGGGTAGTCGGGTTCAGTGTTGCTGTAGTGGCATCCACAAGCTGTCCATCGACACGGAAGTTGCTCTGGCTGACAAAATCAGTGATCAGACCTTCAATGCTGATATCGTCACCATCGCTGCCGATGGCAGTATCTTCCGGTTCGATACGATTTGCACTGAGGGTTGTGGGAGATGTAAGCGTTCCGCGAACCTCGACCAGTGTGCCGTTGGATACGATACCGCCCGGCATGTCGCCAAGGTCGGCGCCGGCCGCAATGGTTACCGTAATATTACTGGCGCCGCTTATGACAAAACTGTCACCAATACCGGCACCGGCTGCGGGCGCTGCCGACACGATACCTTTGATTTCAGCCTGTGTAACGCCCAGTGTCAGGCTTCCCTTGCCTTCGACATAAGTGGCTTGCAGTACGCCGGTGTTATCAAAGAAACCGCTGATCTCAACGACATCATCATTGGCCAGTGTATCGAAGGCAATACCACCGGAGAATTTGGTTGATGCCGAGTCGATCTGTACAGCTGTATTCAGTACCGTAAAGGTACGCTTGATATCACCCGGGTTAAGCATCGATACCCCGGCTACAGCCCCTTCGACATCACTGTCGAAAATAACCTGTGTAGCATTGCCGGTAGTCCCGTTTACCGTTCCGGTGACTTCAACCACCATCCCGAGTTGCAGGTTGGCCTGGCAGTTGCCGGTATTGTCACTGTCATCAATGGTGCAGGTTGCGGTGTCTATATCCAGGAACTCAATTCCGTTGACAAAAATACTGCCGAACCCGGTAATTGTGCCGCTGGCAATCTGGCCTGTGCCACCAATACCGGCCGTGGTGCCACCACCCGAGCCGCCCCCGCAGCCGGATAACAGGCCTGCGAGAATAATTAACATAATAGGTAGTTTTTTCTGAAAAGCGCTCATTGTGGCTTCTCCCTGTGCGAATCGGGTTCGTAATAATAGATACCGACACTGACATAGTGTCCGGCATCGGATGCTTCATCACTGACTTCGTGCTCCAGGAGCCAGGCATCAAATTCTTCCAGTAGCAGCTGGGATTTTTCTGCTGCCATGGTTCTGAAAGATTCCACAGCCTCAGGCTGAACACGGTAACTTGAAACCTTCCGCTGAAAATGCAGCTGGTCTTTGTCTGCGGTCAGGTTGTGATCGATGGTGGCGATCAGTTCGGCGCTGTCCTTGCCGAGGATAGTCAGCTTTTCAGCAGGGTCATTGCCTGGCAGGTAGGCGCGGCGCACCAGCGCCAGATGGTCATCTGTTTTTTCCACGCTGCCGGCCGTGGTGAGTACGGCGAGCATGGTCTGGGTGGTCATGTCTCCACTGTATTCCTTGACCAGCTCGGCAAAGGAATGGCCGTCGCTTTCAATCGGGAGGGTAGCCGGTTCACCTTTACTATCCTGGAAGCGCGGGTCATTCACCCAGCCGGAAATGACGCGTACGGCGCGGTTATAGCGTTGTTCGCTGCTGCGGGCATCCGTGTCGTCAAGCTCGTACAGACGGCGAGTTTCCTTGCGCGTTAACCCGGTCAGGGCGGATACGCGCGAGATTGTCTGTTTCTTGCCCTCCGGCGCAAAATCCTCGAAGGCGACATCGACGTAGATTTTTTTGGCGAGCTCGGCGAAGCTTCCGTAGGCAATGCCGTTGCGGATAAGGATTCTGACCAGCGGCCTGAGCAGTGTCAGGATGGCGCGGGACAGCGTCTGTTGAAGGTTTTCCGTCATATACTGGGACTATATTCCCAAAAATAAGAATGTCAAGGAATTGTCGCCTTGTATGGGGGTATCGCGCCAGGCATTTTACCGCCCGCCTGCATTGCGTGTATTAGTATAGAATGTTAATAAATAAAATAGTATCCACTTGTTATTTATATTATTAATATTTTACTCTAGATTTAGAGTAGACTATGAATAATACAAAAACAGTTGCAGCGTCAAAGTGTTTCACCGCGACTGTTTTTAATGTCAGCTGAAAATATAGGGCTTACTGTACCAATGAGCGACCTAAGAACCCGAAAAGCCGCCCGTACCCGCCTTTCACTGGCGCACGCCCTTTCCGCTGCGCTGGCCGATCAGCCATTCGGAGAAATTCGTGTCAAAGCCATTTGTGCAGAAGCAGAAGTGTCAGAAGCGACCTTTTTTAATTATTTCGGGCGCAAGCAGGACCTGATGGCATACCTTGCCCATCTTTGGCTGCTCGAACTGGGTTGGCACGCGCAATCAGTGGGCGCCAGTCAGCGCGGACTTGTGGTCATTGAGCAGGTATTTTCCCAGGTGGCGAAAACTTGCGAACACAAACCCGGTGTATTTCGTGAGCTGCTGGTATGGATTGCGCGGGGAGGAAGTCTCGATCCTGATATCGTCCTGTCTCCGGTTGAGAAGGAACTGGCCTTTCCGGAGCTGGAGGGCATTGCGGAGACGCCCGTCAGAGGGATCGACAGCTGGTTGATCACGCACATTGAAGCCGCCATGAAAAATGGCGAGTTACCGCCAAATACACTCCTTCCTTTGACGTTATCAGCCTTGCTGACAATGCTGCTGGGTGTTCCGATGACCTTGCTGTCACAGGATATGCACAGGATAGGTAGCCACTATCGTCAACAACTGGCCCTGTTGTGGGCAGGTACACGTGCAGCAAGCGCAGGTCGTTAGCAGAAGTTTATTCGTGGCGCCAGGCCGCTTTGCTATGCTGAATATAAACGGGACAATTGATTTCATATTATGAATCGAAATGCGGAACGTGCTATCTACGTACAGAGTCTGCCTGGATCGGCAAAACGGTTGCATCGTGCGCAGTATGTTATGCGTTGGGGTGACATGGATGCGTTTGGCCACCTCAACAACGCCAAATATTTCACCTACTTCGAGCAGGCACGCGTTGACTGGCTGGTGTCGCTTGAAACAACACATGACCTGGTCCTGGCCAACGTGTCCTGCACATTTGTCAGGCCGCTGAAATTTCCTGCCCTGATCGAGGTTGAATTATATGGGGCCAACCCGGGCAACAGTAGTATGGACAGTTTTTACTGCCTGCAAGATACCAATGAGAATTCCACGATTTACGCTATCGGACATGGAACTATTGTCTGGTACGACCACAAGAAAGGCTGCCCGATACCAATACCTTCGGTTGTACGCAAGGCACTGAACGATTGAATGAGCCTGTTGAGTCGCTGGTCGACTATATAATTGGCGCGTGCTTCTCCAGGGATGGAGAAGCACGCTAGCGTCTGCTCCAGTACAATCCCGCTGTATGGAGCTGTTTGATACCCATTGCCACCTGGATGTAGAAGCCTTCGATGCTGATCGGGCGCAAGTGCTGCGCCGCGCCCGTGAGCTGGGCGTGCGTAATATCCTTGTACCGGGCATCGAGGCAAGCCGTTGGGATGGTTTGCTTGAACTGTGTGAGTCGGAGCCAGGGCTTTACCCGGCACTTGGCCTGCACCCGGTGTTTTTGCCAAGGCACCGCACGGAGCACCTGGCACAACTTAAACAGGCTGTTGAAAAACATCGTCCTGTGGCGATCGGTGAGATTGGTCTGGATTTTTTTGAACGTGAACTGGACCGTGAAGCACAACACACCTTGTTCGAAGCCCAGCTTTCGATTGCCCGGGAAGCACAACTCCCCGTGGTATTGCATGTAAGGAAGGCACATGACGAGGTATTGTCCTGTCTTGGGAGGATACCGGTCCCTGGCGGAACCGTACATGCATTCAACGGGAGTGAGCAACAGGCACGGCATTATATTGATATAGGCTTTAAGCTGGGCTTCGGTGGCACGCTGACCTGGGAGCGGTCACGGAAGATCCGCGCCCTCGCCGCCAATCTTCCACTGGAGGCGATTGTGCTCGAAACCGATGCGCCCGATATGGTGGTTGCGCAACATCCGGGTGAACGCAATAGCCCGGAGTACCTGGTGCACTGTCTGCAGTCACTTGCCGAGGTACGGGATACAGCCCCGGATGTCCTTGCACAACAGACCACATACAATGCACGCAAAGTATTTGGTCTTTCATGAGTAAAGATGATCAGCGGTTTGCCGGCATAGTCCGCCTGTACGGCAGTGAAGCAGCGCAATGGATTGCGGACATGAATGTTTGTGTCATTGGAATAGGCGGCGTCGGCTCCTGGGCGGCTGAAGCGCTGGCACGTACCGGCGTGGGCGCCATTACCTTGATTGATTTTGACGAAATCTGCGCTACCAATATCAACCGACAGGTACATGCGCTGGAAAGTGTGATCGGTGAAAAGAAAACGCAGGAAATGCAGAAGCGTATTCATGACATAAATCCGGAATGCCGGGTTACAGTCATCGATGACTACATAACAGACCGGAACCTGTTCGAGTATCTTCCACCGGACAGGCCTTTCGATTACGTTTTCGATGCTATCGACAGCATTCGTTTCAAGGCGGCACTGATCTATCACTGCAAGCGTAACAAAATGCCTGTTATAACCACTGGCGCCGGCGGCGGACTGACAGATCCCGGGCAGGTACAGGTTCGCGACCTGTCACGTACTTTCAATGACCCGCTGGCCGCCAAGGTTCGTGCAGAATTGCGGGCCAGACACGGCTTTTCAAGGAATACCAGGCGCTATTTCGGCATCGAGTGCGTGTTCTCCTCCCAGCAACAGGTTTATCCGAAAGCTGACGGCAGTGTTGGCCAGGAGAAACCAGGCATACACGGAGTGCACCTCGATTGCAGTATGGGTTATGGTTCCGCCACATTCGTCACAGGTACTATGGGATTTGTTGCGGTATCACGTGCTATAGAGAAGCATTTGCGGCGTTGTCAGCGACGCGTAGCCGGTCGATGAAATAGACTGCTGCCATACAACGTCTCACCCTTGCGCCATACTACCCGATCGAGGAGGTTCTTCATGAAATGTTTCACTTCCAGCCTGGCCCTGCTGGCCGCACTATTGATTCCATTATCCGTGCTGGCGGAAAAGGGTCCTGCTGTAAAGGATTATCCGGTCGACAGGGTGGCGGAGGATGTCTACGTCATTCATGGTCCGTTAGGTACGCCAGGGCCGGAAAATCAGGGGTTTATGAATAATCCAGCCTTTGCCGTCACGGATGAAGGTGTTGTGGTTATCGATCCGGGGGCGAGTGTCCAGAGCGGGGAAATGCTGCTGCGGGTTATGGCAAAAGTTACAAAAGAGCCGATCATTGCCGTGTTTAATACGCATATACACGGTGATCACTGGCTGGGTAACCAGGCGATCCGTGACGTTTATCCGGATGTGCCGATCTACGGTCATCCAAAAATGATCTCACTGATAGAATCCGGCTCGGGACAGAGCTGGGTCGATCTGATGGAGCGATTGACCGAAGGCAAAACAAAGGGCACCCGTGTTGTTGGCCCGAACAAGGCTGTCAAAAATGGTGATGAATTCAAATTCGGCGGAATGACGTTCAGGATTCATCACTTCGGAAAGGCGCACACAACATCAGATGTGATGATTGAAATTCCCGAGCGTTCCATTGCGTTCCTTGGCGACAATGTACTCAATAATCGTGTGCCGCGTATCGACGAAGGTTCGATCCAGGGCAACATCGAGGCCTGTAAACGCATTATGGAAACCGGCGCAAAAATCTATGTGCCGGGCCATGGACCAACGGGCGATGCCAGTGTTCCAGAGAAATTCCAGTACTACCTGAAAACGTTGTATAGCACTGTCAAGAAATACTATGACGATGGTGTGAGTGATTATGCGATGAAGGGAAAAGTGGTCGAAGCCCTTGACGCCTACTCGGAATGGTCGGGATTCGAGAAACAGGTTGGCAAGCACGTCAGTCTTGCATACCTGCAGATTGAGGAAGCCGAGTTTCAGTGAGGTATTGTTTTAAATGGCGCGCCCGACAGGATTCGAACCTGTGACCCTCGGTTTCGGAAACCGATACTCTATCCAACTGAGCTACGGGCGCGTGTCGTTGTGAGGGCGAATGATACCGCCAACCGGGCGACTGGCGCTACAGGAAATACGGGAGTGAATCAGGCTTCTTCGTCAAACAGCGAGCCGAGCATTTTATCGACAGCCTTGAGGACTTCGGCTGAAGCCTGTACCTGGAGTGTATCGAGTTTGAGGCCAACCATGGGTTCGACCAGGTCGGCAGGGTTGCCAGTGCCGGCATTGGCGATTTTTTCGGCATTGTCGCGTGCGCTGGAAAGACCACGCTGGATACCGGTGATAGCCTGGGAGAGAGCGCCTTCAATTTTCATCAACTGTTTCCTCAGACGATAACGTCGAGCAGGTCACCAACCGGAGCGGGTTCGGTACCGGCATTCTGAATACGGTTTTCGGGAGATGTCGGTGTGGAATGGCCAGCTTCTGAAGCGGATTCAGCAGGACCACCTTCCGGCGAGCTGTTTTTTGTTTCCAGCAGTTCGCGCCGCGCCTCAGTTTCCATTTGTGTTGCCTGGGCAGCCACACTGCGGTCCTGTCCGGATGGCTGGGCAGGTGCGTTGGCAGCGCGGCGAATAGTCTGTGCCTTGCGGATGGTCGCCTCGGGGTCGCCGCTGGTTTTTGATGTATCGATGCTGACTTCACCGCCTACGGCATAACGCCGTCCATCAGGGCCACTTTCAAAGCTGAACTGCGCAGACCCACGTGCATAGCTGCCAGCAGCGGTCTTATGTGCAGCTTCGTGGGCACGAACCTCGCGGTCGCGCGCGCGCAGTTTTTCCACTTCGGCTTTTTCGTCCTGGTTAAGTTCTGCATCGTTGCGTGGAGCGCGACTGTTATCATTCGCAGAGGTTTTCGGGTCTTCGTTACGTGATTTGGCTGCTTCGCGCTGGGGCTTGTCGGTTATACCATCTGAGGGTCTGGGGTTTTCAACAGGACGCGTGGTAGTCTGCTCAACCGGTTTGTCGAGCGGACGCTGGCTTAATGCCGGGGCGAGGGGTTGAGGAAACTGTGTGTCGATATTCATGGCGATAACCTCCGGGCCATCCGCCCGCTGTTAGCGTTCCCTCGAATTCGTTAGCGGCGAGCAGACGGAATACTTTACTGGCATGAGGGGTTATTGTTTCCAGAACAGGCTGTTGCCGCTATACTTGCCGCCCGGATTTCAAGCTTGTGAGGTGTTTTACACCTCGCGCTTATGCACAAATACGATCTTAACCAACTGAATTTCAGGAGAATCAAGTGAGTGAACATGACAAGGCTCTGGTAAAGAGCTTCGCTGGCGTACTTTCGGTGCTGGTTATTGTGGCGATTGGCTTCTATTTCGTGGCTGATATTGTTACCAGCGACAAGGATGAGGCAGGCCCAAATGAGCGCATGCAGGCCAAGATATATGAGAATATCAAGCCGGTCGGTGAGGTGAATGTGGGTGATGTGCCTGCCGCAGCGGCAGCACCGGTGGTAGCGGCGGGCCCACGTTCGGGCAAAGATGTCTACAGTGGCGCTTGTATGGCCTGTCACAGTACCGGTGTTGCCGGTGCGCCCAAGGTGGGTGACAAGGCGGCCTGGAGCCCGCGTGCATCAAAGGGCGTCGATGGCCTGCTCAAGTCGGCCATCAGTGGTATCAATGCCATGCCGCCGAAGGGTACCTGTGCAGCCTGCTCTGATGATGAGCTTAAAGGCGCTATCGAGTACATGCTGAAGGAAACCGGCTTGTAGGTTTTGCGGGAGCGTTTTGTTAAAAAAAGGCCGCGCAAGCGGCCTTTTTTGTGGGCGAGAGTTACAGGTCAGGACAACATGCCTCGCAATTGCGCCAGGTGCGCTTGCCCGCGTTCCTTCTGCTCTTCCGGGTTTTTGCGGCTGCCCGGTTTATCCCACTGCACATCGTCCTCCGGCAACTCGTGCAGAAAGCGGCTGGGCTCACGGCTTTCCCATTCGCCGGCACGACGGCGTTTGGTTGCATAGGTCAATGTCAGGGTTTTCTGTGCGCGCGTGATGCCGACGTAGGCCAGTCTGCGCTCCTCGTCGAAGTCGTCCGCTTCGATTGCGCTTCTGTGCGGCAACAGATTTTCTTCCATGCCGACCATGAAGACGTGCGGGAACTCCAGTCCCTTTGCGGCGTGCAGTGTCATCAGGCGTACGCAGTTTTCATTTCCCTCGTCGTCACGGTCCAGCCGGTCGAGCAGGGCAATGCGATTCACGCGGTCGGCGAGTGTCATTTCGGTTTCACTTTTTTCGCCCATGTGTTCCAGCCAACCGACCAGTTCATTAACATGCTGCAAGCGGCGCTCGCCTTCGCCGGGATCCTTGGCGCTGTCGAACAGCCAGTTGTTGTAGTCGGTATCACGCATCAGGCGGTGGATCACCGACATGGCTTCACCGCGTTCCGCCTCGTCGCCCAACCCGACGATCCAGTGTGCAAATTCCTGTAGCCGACCCAGCGCGCGTTTGTTCAGCACCTCGGCGAGCGCATCCTCAAAGCAGGCTTCCAGCAGACTCATGTTATGTTGTGTGGCAAAACCAGCGAGCTTTTCAAGCGTTGCAGCACCCAGCTCACGGCGTGGTGTATTGACTACGCGCAGGAAAGCACGGTCATCGGCATCGTTAACCAGTAGTCGCAAGTAGGCAATCAGATCTTTTACTTCCCGATATTCAAAAAATGAAGTGCCGCCACTGAGGTGGTAGCTGATGCTGTGTTCACGAAGGACTTTTTCAAAATTACGTGACTGGTGATTGCCGCGATACAGGATGGCGTAATCACTGTGTCGCGCACTGTGCGTGAACTGATGGTGCAGGATTTCCGAAACGACGCGTTCCGCTTCATGGTCGGCATCGCGACAGGCCAGGATCTTTAATGGTGTACCGTAGCCCAGCGTACTCCATAACTGTTTTTCGAATACGTGCGGATTTTTTGCAATCAAGGTATTGGCGCATTTCAGGATGCAACCGGCAGAACGGTAGTTCTGTTCCAGCTTGACGACCTTCAGGCGCGGGAAGTCGTCTTTCAGGCGTTGCAGGTTTTCCGGGTTGGCGCCGCGCCATGCATAGATAGACTGATCATCATCACCCACTGCAGTAAAGGCTGTGGTCTTTCCGACCAGTAGCTGAACCAGTTTGTACTGCGCGGTGTTGGTGTCCTGGTATTCGTCCATTAGCAGGTGACGCACGCGCCCCTGCCAGTATTCGCGTGTTGCATCGTGTTCCTGCAGCGCCAGCACAGGCTGCATGATAAGGTCATCGAAATCGAACGCGTTATAGGCCTTCAGGCTGCGCTGGTATTCGGCATACAAGAGTGCGGCTGACTGCTCAAATTGATCACTTGCCAGCTTTAGTGCCTGCGCCGGCAACAGCAATTCGTTTTTCCAGTCGGAGATGCGGTTGCGCAGGGTGTCGTTATCGAAAGCTGCAGGGCTTTTGCGCATCAGTTCGTCGATAAGGTGCAGGCTGTCCTGGCTGTCGAAAATGGAAAAGTTCGGCTTGTAGTCGAGTCGTATGGCTTCACGACGCAGGATGCGCATGCCGAGGGTATGGAAAGTGGAAACGATTAAACCCTTGCCTGCGTCTTTGCTCAGCAACTGGTTAACGCGCTCACGCATTTCACGTGCAGCCTTGTTGGTGAAGGTGACGGCAATGATATGCTTTGCCGGCACACCACATTGCCCGATCAGGTGAGCGATCTTGTGCGTGATGACGCGCGTCTTGCCGCTTCCCGCGCCGGCCAGTACCAGCAGCGGTGCTTCGGTTTCACGCATTGCGGCTCTTTGCTGGGGATTGAGGTCAGGCACGCAGGGTAATACAGGCAGGAGGAAAATACATACCGGCATTGTAGCGAGTCTTCAGAAAAATCGTCAGCTTGAAATATCCGGATATTCGTGTCTGAGATACCGGGTCACGCCGTCCGTTCAGCTCTGGCACCCGGATGCCATGCTAACTGTGCGGGAAGGCTTGCCTTCATTGCAGCGGTAGCTGCAGGCTTCCTGCAGATGTATGTGAGTAACCTTCATACTGTCATCGAGGTCGGCGATAGAGCGCGCTACCCGTTGTATCCGGTGAATTGCCCGCGGCGAAAGGCGGAAGCGGGTTGCGACCTTGTCGATCAGTTGTTTTTCTGCACGACCCAGCTGGCACACTTCTTCGAGATCGACCAGCGTCAGGTGGGCATTGAGTCGGCCGCGTACCTGCTGTCTTTCTCTCGCTTGTATAACGCGCTGTCTGACTGTGGCGCTGTTTTCACCAATTTCCTGCTCCAGCTGCCGCCATGGCAGGCGTGGCATGTCAACGTGCAGGTCGATACGATCCAGAAGCGGTCCGGAAACCCTTGCGCGGTAACGTTGTATCTGTAGCAGGGAACACTGGCAGTCGTGTTCTTCATCACCGAGATACCCGCACGGGCAGGGATTCATGGCGGCGACAAACTGGAAGCGGGCGGGGAATTCCGCTCGCGCGCTGGCACGCGAAACCGTCACGCTGCCGGTCTCCATGGGCTCACGCAGCATATCCAGTGCATGGCGCTGGAATTCAGGCAGCTCGTCAAGAAACAGTACACCGTTATGTGCCAGTGAGATCTCGCCGGGTCGGGGGATAGAGCCACCACCGACCAGCGCTGCAGCTGTCGCATTGTGATGGGGTGCGCGAAACGGTCGTGTTCTCCATCGCTGGATATCAAGTGGCTTTCCGCATACAGACTGAACGGCTGCGGCTTCCAGCGCTTCGGTTTCACTGAGCGGCGGGAGCAAGCCGGGCAGGCGGCTGGCGAGCAGGGTTTTGCCTGTGCCGGGTGGGCCGATCAACAACAGATTATGCGCACCTGCAGCGGTGATTTCCAGCGCACGTCGTGCATGCGCCTGGCCACGTACATCAATCAGATCGGGTAGTTCAGTGGGGAGGGCATGTGTGAGTAGCGGGTCTTGTGGACGATCCAGAGGTTCCAGTTTGCGCAGGTGTTGACAGATATCAAGCAGCTGATCAGCAACCAGGCTGTTGGCGGGGTCGGCCAGTGCAGCTTCCGCCGCATTGTCGCGTGCGCAGATAAGACGACGCTGTGCCTTACGGCAGGCCAGGGCACCAGGCAACACGCCATGTACAGGCCGCAGACCACCGCCCAGCGCAAGCTCGGCTACAAATTCATATTCAGAAAGTGCTTCATCGGGTATCTGTCCGGACGCGGCCAGGATACCAATCGCAATTGCAAGGTCATAGCGTCCGCCCTGCTTGGGCAAGTCTGCCGGAGCAAGGTTTACAGTGAGGCGGCGTGCGGGAAACTCAAAACCACTGTGCAGCAGTGCACTACGCACCCGCTCACGGCTTTCACGCACGGCGGCTTCCGGCAGACCGACGATCGATAGCGCCGGCAGACCGTTGGACAGATGAACTTCTACGGTAACCAGTGGGGCATCTACACCCAGCTGGGCGCGACTGAACACAATGGCTAGTGACATGACTCCATCCCTGGTTGGTTTAAATGGCATCCGTGCCATTTTTCTTTACGTCATGCCGGCGCAGGCCGGAATCCATAGACGTCAGTGCAACTGGATGCCGGCCTGTGCCGGCATGACGATTCAGCCAGTAGTTCCCTGTGTATCCGCTTTGTCCTTCAGCAGCCGGGCCTCGAGTTCACCCACCTGTTTCTCCAGTTGTTCGATCTTGGCACGCGAACGTGCGAGTACTTTGGTTTGCACGTCAAATTCCTCGCGCGTGACCAGGTCAAGCCTGGACAGCGCTGATTGCACGGCTGCGCGCAGGTTTTTTTCCATATCAGCCTGCATTGCCTTTGCGGCAGGCGGTATAGCGCCGGAGAGGCGCCGGGTCAGGTCATCGAGGAGTTTTGGATCCAGCATGCACTCACCTTAAACCAGGGATGGCTGTTGCGTCCAGATGTACGGCGAAAATGCACTGTTTAGGTGCGCTGCCGTGGCATGCACAGAAACGGGGCGCAGCTTTGGTGCACCAAAAATGGGCCTCTACTACAGAAAATATACTAACTGATTGAAATATAAGAATATTAAAGTCTGGCACAGGAACTGCAATTGCATGGCGTACGCTCAAAGCCGTTTAACCCCTGTAGTGGCGAGCGAAAGATTGTTACACGTTAAGTCAGTTAAAAATATTTGATGGATATAGGAGTCCTCACATGAAATTTTCAAAAACTCTCGTTGCAGCTGCACTGCTCGCTTCTGCCGGTGTCGCACAGGCAGAACTGAGCGCAAATATTGGCGCCCACAGCAAATACATTTTCCGTGGTGTTGAGCTGAGTGATGGTGCCGCAGTTTCCGGTGGCCTCGATTACGACTCCGGTGCCGGTTTCTATGCGGGTACCTGGATGTCTGACGTTGCCGCTGGTGGTACCGAACTCGACCTGTATACCGGCTTTGCAGGTGAGGTGGGTTCTATCGGTTACGATGTCAACGCGCTGTATTTTGCCTACCCGAACGACTCGAATGACCTCGATTACCTTGAGCTGAGCCTTGGCCTTAGCATGGGCATGCTTTCCGCACAGATCTCCTACACCCCCTGGGAAAAGCGAGACAGTGATGTCGACTCCGCCTATGGCGAAGGCGACTTCTATTTTGCACTGGGCGCAGACCTCCCCATGGAAGTGGATGGCATCAGCTTCAGTGCACTGATCGGTTATTACGACTTTGACGATGACGGATCATCCCAGCTGGCCCCGGCTGATGAACTGTCTTATACCCACTGGAACCTGACCGCCAGCAAGGATGTCGGCGAACTCGGCGCTTTCAGTCTTGCCTACGACCAGACCGATGGCGACAGTGACAATGGTGTAACCAATGGCGCCGCACTGTTCACCGTTGGCTGGACAAAAGATTTCTGAGACGGCGTTACGTTTCGGATGATTTAAATCAGTCCGCCCTTCGGGGCGGGCAACTAACCTGGGAGACCTTCTGATGAAGCTGGTATCTGCAATCATCAAGCCCTTCAAGCTCGACGACGTGCGTGAGTCGTTGTCCGAGATTGGTGTAACGGGCATCACGGTCACTGAAGTAAAAGGATTTGGACGCCAGAAAGGACACACTGAGTTGTACCGCGGCGCGGAATATGTGGTGGATTTCCTGCCCAAGGTCAAACTCGAAGTTGCCATCAACGACGATTTGACCGAGCAGGTAATCGAAGCAATTTCAAAAGCGGCCAACACTGGCAAAATCGGTGACGGAAAAATCTTTGTATATCCGTTAGAGCAGGCAGTGCGAATCCGAACCGGTGAAACCGGTCCGGAAGCGCTGTAGCCTACGGGAGGATAAACAGATGGAAGATCAAATTTTTCAACTGCAATACGCCCTCGATACCTTCTATTTTCTGGTGATGGGTGCGCTGGTTATGTGGATGGCAGCGGGCTTTGCCATGCTGGAAGCCGGTCTGGTACGTGCCAAGAACACAACTGAGATTCTGACCAAGAACGTTATGCTGTTCGCCATAGCCTGTACGGCATATATGGTAGTTGGCTATGACATCATGTATGACGGTGGTATTTTCCTGAAGGACATCGCTACGGGTGGTGCGGCCGATAGCGATGCCATGGTTGCTGCTGTGCTGGTGTCCTCGAAGGAGAATGGTTTTGGCGGCGATTCTGTATATTCCGCTGCATCCGATTTCTTCTTCCAGGTAGTGTTCGTTGCTACTGCGATGTCGATTGTGTCCGGCGCTGTTGCCGAACGTATGAAGCTGTGGGCATTCGCGGTATTCGCGATTGTCATGACGGCCTACATCTACCCGATGGAAGGTGCATGGACCTGGGGCGGAAAATCTGTCTTCGGCCTGTTCAGTCTCGGTGACGATTATGGCTTCTCTGACTTTGCCGGCTCCGGTATTGTGCACCTTGCAGGTGCGTCTGCTGCGCTTGCCGGTGTCCTGCTGCTCGGCGCACGTAAGGGTAAATACGGGCCTAACGGTGAAGTACACCCGATTCCGGGTGCCAACCTGCCACTGGCGACACTGGGCACGTTCATTCTGTGGATGGGCTGGTTTGGCTTTAACGGCGGCTCCGTGCTGAAGCTGGGCGACGTTGCCAGTGCAAACTCGGTGGCCATGGTGTTCCTGAACACCAATGCGGCAGCTGCGGGTGGCGTGATCGTTGCGCTGGTTGTTGCACGTATGTTGTTCGGCAAGGCTGATTTGACCATGGCGCTCAACGGCGCACTGGCTGGCCTGGTTGCCATTACTGCAGAGCCTTCTACACCAACGGCATTGTCGGCGACGTTGATCGGCGGTGTCGGTGGCGTGCTGGTCGTGTTGTCGATTATCTTCCTGGATAAACTGAAGATCGACGATCCGGTAGGCGCTATTTCTGTACACGGCGTGGTTGGCATGTGGGGACTGATGGCTGTACCGTTGACGAACGGCGATGCTACTTTCGGTGGTCAGTTCATGGGGCTCATTACCATCTTCGTCTGGGTATTCGGTGTCAGCTTCGTTACCTGGATGGTTATCAAGATGATTATGGGACTCCGCGTCAGCGAAGAAGAAGAGTTCGAGGGTGTCGACCTTGCCGAATGTGGCATGGAAGCTTACCCCGAATTTACCGGTAATCGTGGTTCCGGTATCTAGGGTCTTCGGGGTGGAATAGCTACCGCCTCACAAGACTGTCGTTACGAAACGGGCGCTTCGGCGCCCGTTTTTTTTTGCATCGTTTATGGTTGCCGGTCTGGAGGGTACAATGAGTGATATACCGGAATCGAGGCAGTTCATTGCTTATTGTCGAACATCTTACCTGCGCCGTGTTGCAGGACATCTCACTGACGCTCAAGGATGCAGAACCCGTGTGCCTGTCCGGCGCGAGCGGCTCCGGTAAAACACGCCTGTTGCGCGCCATTGCAGACCTCGACCTGAATACCGGTAAAGTCATGCTCGATAATGTGGTGCGTGAAAGCATCGATCCGCAAAGCTGGCGGCGCAAGGTGGCCTACCTGCCGGCGGAGAGTCGTTGGTGGGCGCAGACCGTAGGTGAACACTTTCGCGATCCCGCCAGTGTGCCGTTCGGGCGGCTGGGTTTTGATGATCAGGTGAAGGACTGGAAAGTCGAGCGTCTGTCCAGTGGCGAGCGCCAGCGACTTGCTGTGCTTCGCCTGCTGGAGAATCAGCCACGGGTGTTGTTACTGGATGAACCAACTGCCAACCTGGATGCACAAAGTACGCAGCGTGTTGAAACCCTGATCGGTGAATACATCTCTCAGGCTAAAGCCGCCTGCCTCTGGGTCACGCACGCCGCTGACCAGATACGGCGCATCGCCCGGCAGCGGCTGCTGCTCGAAAACAGCCATCTCAAACCGGCGGCTGTCGCAGAATGATTACACTGGGCCTCTTCGACCTGTCACTGGCAGCACTGCTGGTGGTGGCGCTGGCACTGAGTTCCCTGCGTATCTACCCGGAGATTGCCGGACAACTGACAATTGCCGCCATACGTACGGCTATCCAGCTCACACTGATCGGGCTAGTGCTGAAAGTGCTGTTTGCCAACAGTCATATCGTGTGGGTCGCATTGCTTTCCCTGTTCATGCTCGCCGTGGCCGGCCGCGAAGTCATGGCACGGCAACACCGGCGTTTTACCGGTTGGTGGGGGTATGGCATCGGCGCGCTGTCGATGTTCATTTCGTCTTTCTCTGTGGCATTGTTTGCGCTCATTATCGTGATTGGTAACCAGCCCTGGTACGAGCCGCAGTACGCGATACCCTTGTTGGGGATGTTGCTTGGCAACACCATGAACGGCATCGCCCTGGCACTGGACCGCCTGACCAGCTCTGCCAGTGACCAGCGTGACGTGATCGAGGCGCGCTTGATGCTGGGCTACAGCCACCAGGAAGCGATTGCCGATATTCGGCAGCAGGTGTTTCGCACAGGACTGATACCCATAATCAACGCCATGGCCGCGGCAGGCATCGTCAGCCTGCCGGGTATGATGACCGGTCAGATACTCGCCGGCGCAGCACCGGTGGAAGCCGTTAAATACCAGATCATGATCATGTTTCTGATTTCAGGCGGGGCAGGGTTTGGCACTATGGCAGCAATGCACTTTGGTGTACGGCGGTTGTTTGATGACCGTCTGCGCCTGCGACTTGACCGTCTGAGCAAGACTGACTGATCGGGGCAGATCCCTGGAGCGGTGTGATTCATCCGTATGCATACTCGATAGCATCGTTATGTTTCATTCATTGATTCAATAATTTTAAAAGCTTCAGTAATGGTCGGCGCGTACAACTTGGCGACACAGCAAGCCCTTAGAATTGAGCCGCGCTGATTTTTAGCGTCGGCTCGAATGACTGGTTATGCGCTATTTTGCTTTTAGTGGGAAGCGTTCTGGGTGCTCTATCGTCTCAATGCCAATATCGACATCCAGATCTGGCCAATATAAATGGCCGGGTGACACTTCTTCGACATTAAGTATTTTCCCAACTGGCACATCCTTAAACCAAGGGAAATCTTCGTATGACATGAAGAGTTCTTTGTTGCCACAAAGAATCCACACACCATGACTAGAAACGTTGGTGATTTCAGGTTGGGAAATGTTCTCGCCAAGCGTCTGTGAGCTCATCATAATGTTCCTCAATCAACTGCTCGATTTGCCTCAATTGTACCCGAGAAAGATGGTGGTTTCTCGCTAGCTCAATTTCCGGTTCTAACCAATACTTTACCTCTCCATCGCCACAGTAAACGTGGACGTGCATACGCGTTTCTTCTCGTGAGAAGAAGAAAAATCGATAGCCTCTTTCCCTAAATACTGTCGGACTCATACTGCTCCTTCATGGCGCATAACGGCTTGCCTAAACCGACGCCGGAGTCGCGCCAGCGACGTAGGCGGTCGGTTTGAGGCAATGGTTATGTTGCAATATCACCATGTTCCCAGATTTTGTAATGATGCCAGAATAGATCAAAGTAATTTTGACCATTGAAGCCATTTAAGAGACTTCTTCTTTCCACCATCAAGCAGATCTTCAACGAAGCCCTTTTCTCTTATTACATTAACGGCATTTTGAACAACATTCACATTCGCTAGATCGGGGTATTCTCTCCAGACGACATACTCACAAATTGCGTCTTTACCAGCATCTGGTGTTAACGCGTTAAATGGGATTGTTTCTATGTTTAAGGTATTTATGAGTTCCGTTGATATTTCAGGCGCACCTGATTCTGCTTGAATGCGCCGAAGCAATACTGTGGTCAATGCATGCTGATGACATTTCTTTTCATCTCCTGTCCATTTGCTTTGCCCCATCTTCCACCCTTCGTCGTAAGCTTTACGAGCAGCCTCGCGAAGTTTTGCGGCTTTTAGTTGGTTAGGATGCGTTTCAGCAGAACGTGGGCGTGCTTTAGAACCCTCATCGTCCAATACCCCCCTCTTTCTCAATTCGGCCTCGATTTTTTCGCGATCTGCGGCTCCGATATCCCCAGATTTCATAGAACGCAGGTAGAGAGACCAAAGTTGGTCATCTGTTTTTGATTCGGGCTTAACGCCTCGCACTACTGCGAATATAATGAACCCAACAACAATTAGAATAATTATCGCAACCGTTTCCATTGAGAATCCTCAGGTACTGAACCTTTGTATGACTGCAACATAGACATAATGGTTCTCGTCGGTAGCGCCGACCTCCGTCCCATATTCGCGGATTAGCAAAGCCAGAGCCATAATTGTGAGTCCCTAGACATCACAAACGAGATCGGAGGTCGACATGCCCAAATCTAGCACACTCTTCGTCGGAATGGATGTTCATAAGGAAACCATCGATGTAGCTATCGCCACGAATCGTCTCAATGGCAAGGTCCGCCACTACGGGCAGATATACAACCGCATCGATGCCATCGATAAACTCGTGGCCAAACTCAAGCGTGAGGCCTCTACTCTGAAGTTCGTCTACGAGGCCGGTCCTTGCGGCTTCGGCCTCTACCGACACCTCACACGCAAGCAGCACCAGTGCGCGGTGGTTGCGCCCTCCCTCATTCCCAAAAAACCCGGTGACCGGGTCAAAACCGACCGTCGTGACGCCCTGCGCCTGGCTCAACTCTATCGAGCCGGGGATCTGGCACCGGTCTACGTGCCCGATGTCGATGACGAGGCGATCCGTGATCTATCCCGTGCACGTGAGGACGCCATGCTCGATCAAAAAGCCGCCCGCCAACGCCTCAAGTCCTTTCTGCTACGTCATGCGATCCGATATGAAGGCCGGGCTGACTGGAACGAGGCTCATCTGCGCTGGCTCACCGAAGTCATCATGCCCACACCGGCGCAGCAAATCGTCTTCCAGGAATACGTCAACACCATTACCGAACGCACGCATCGTATCGAACGCCTGGAGCGTATGCTCAAAGAACACGTCAAAAACTGGCACTTCGCGCCGCTGGTCAGCGCACTTCAAGCCCTGCGTGGGGTGCGCTTTATCAATGCAGTCACCTTCATCGCTGAACTCGGCGATCTGACCCGATTCGATAATCCTCGCCAGCTGATGTGTTTTCTGGGACTGGTGCCGTCGCAATACTCCTCCGGTGAACGCATTCGGCTTGGACCCATTACCAAAAGCGGCAACCGGCATGCCAGACGTATTCTCATCGAGGCTGCCTGGGCGTATCGATACCAGGCCAAGGTCAGTCGTGAAATCCAGCTGCGCCAGGAAAACCTGCCAATCAGGATCCGTGAGATCGCCTGGAAGGCGCAAGTACGCCTCTGTGCCCGTTACCGCAAGCTTGTCGGGCGTGGCAAAAACAAAAACGTCGTCGTAACCGCCATCGCCCGTGAACTGGCAGCCTTCATTTGGGACATCGCACACCACGTACACCTAAAGCAGGTTCACTAGCGAACCGTCAACTTATCAAACTGCGAGGTAATGTCTATTTTACAAACCTGACAACTGGACAACTCATCGGCGGTGGCACTGTCACGTTTCCGGAGAATCCTCGACGACGTTAAGAGACTGAAAAAAACGCTCGTACCTAGACTGAGGCAGCTCCACGACGTATACAAGTAATGCGGTAATCAATCCGCGGATATCAGCAAGATCAACCGTCGCGATTACTGGCAGTGCCTCCTCTCATGCGTTGTCTTATAAAATCTAATCACGTCTTGGTGAGAGGCGGTGGCTGCATTTGTGCTACTTGACACTACGAACCATATCGGCCAGCACCAGCGGCCGAGCGTAAGCGAGGTCCGAGCCCCGAAGGGGCGCACTGGGTGCTGTGGTTATACGTCACAACAGCTTGCTGAGCTCTTCCGCAGATCGAGGAGTTAGCCTACGGACTCCACGCAGAGTTTGCTGGTCTAGCACTCCTTGCGACTTAAATTTCAGGGGTTTCGGCCCATCTGAACTTTCGAAATACAAGGCCTCAACAATCTTCACCGGCACTTTAAGTGTCGGCCGAAATCTGTCCGGGTTTTTTGACCCAATCAAATGCTCATTTGCTTGATATAGCCCAAAATCTGTTTTGAACAGATTCTCCGCTTCTGATTGACTACATAGCTTTGTGACAACAATCTTGCCCCCAAGGAAGAGCTGACCTTTTTTTACCGTTACAACAAATATGACATCACCTATTCCAACGCCAGCTTTCCTGAACTGGTTACCAGCCGTATGATCTAGCGCTGTATAGCCGCGATTTGCATGGTCGGTTTCCAACTTCCATTGATCGTTAGTCCAGTACTGTGTGAAATATTTCGAGGCCATAAAGAATCTCTACTCCTTTGTCGTATAACGATTAAGCCCAGCCGCAGCCAGCGAAGCTGGCCGTCGGCTGGGGCGCCTTGTTAGGCGCCACCAAAGGACACCATCGAAACCCCAATACTAATAATCCATATATCGAGGACCAAACCGAGCCAGCGCCAAACCGCGTTCTCTTCTGTTGCTGGAGTTACGACATAGCCCAGAAAAGTTTCTTTTCCTAGGCTAAAATGTCGTATCTCCAGGATGCCGAGAAATATCAGAGGGATCGCAATCCACTCAATGTCCAAGTTCTCTGGCAATAAGACCTTTGCAAGAAGCATGGCTGCTAGCATTCCAAGCCCTAACCACCACACGGTATTGCCAATAGTTCTAGCAACAGAATTTTTCCCGTCTGACACTTCCACAAACCAGTAGTAGCGGTTCAAGCTAGGACTAGAACTTCGAGTTAAGGGCTGAATCACCTCTCCTTCAGCAAGCATTTTTCTCAGCTCAGCAATCTCAAACTGGTTTAATTCGGCCGGCGCATTGCATTTACGGCATGAATGAGCCTCAGAATCATTCAATGCTCTGCAAACATTGCAAACCCATTCATAATCCATCCAATTAGCGCCTAACGTTGTGCACCAGCGGCGGCGCGTAAGCGCCGTCCGAGCCCCGACAGGGGCGACTGGGTGCGCGTGTTAGGTATAACCCACGATGCGTTTACGTGATTAGTCGTCATTGTTTCTGATAGTTCGAATTAGTTCGTTTTGCAGATCAATAATTACACATTGGTTTAGCGATATCTGGGCGAGCCCAGAATTTATGCTCATTGCCATATAGACAAGCACGCCAAAGATGGCTATTAATATACCGATAAGCGAATTTCCTACAATACTTGTGAAAAGTCCGCTAACTACAATAATTGCGCCGAGTATTGCAGCAACGTTGTTTTGTGCTTGAGCATCTCGTACTTCTTGATCGTGATGACTATGCATTACGAACATCCTCTTAAATACCTAACGTTTAGTTAACCTGCATGTTTTACAACGTGGTTTTTTGTGGAATACTGAGCGAAGCGAACCACAAAAAGGCGCGTTGTAAAACATGTCAGGTTGAACTTATTGTTATGCATTATTAACCATTGATGCCTAGCTCGTAGTATCCGTATTGAAAGAGCAAAACGAAACCGCTGAATGAAAGACCAAGCTTCAAGGAAAAAAAGACCAAGGTAGGCCAATTAATTTTTGATGGTGCTTCAAACTTACCCTCGAAATTCACTCCATGCTGTTTTTCCAACACCTTGTTGTATACCCCCCAAATTATGGAACCGAAAATATAATGCAACAAATCAGCAGCTAGTGCAGCGATAAAGAGTACCATTGGCTGTATTAATTCTTCGGGTATTGCGAATCTTGCACCTTCTTGTGATTTGAATATCCAAATTATCGCAATTCCCGCGAATGATGCTTGCCTAGCAACATCGCTGGCTTTTCCGGAATATCCGTAGTACGCCTTTCTAACTTCTTTGAGATCCATAGTTCTATTTGCCCTTTTTTACAGGTCCTTTTGGGCCTGTACTTCCTGTGTTAGAACTACGAACCTTTCCACCCGTAACCTTTTTGCTAATGGATTTACGCACAGTTTTGGTTGTTGTTCTTCCTTTTGAGCCTGAACCTGTCTTTTTGACCATTTAGATCTCCATTTCATTTTGTGCATAACGTTGCGCACCAGCGGCCGCGTGTTAACGCGGTCCGAGTCGCGAAGCGACGAACTGGGTGTGCTGGTTATGTTGCGATACTACACTACAGTTCATGCGATAACCTATTTTGACTTTTCACTTTCTACCCATTCACGCACTTGTTTGTTCACTTGGTATTTTTTATCTTCGGTTAACCAATTAAGCCTTTCCCATTCTTCAGGTGTTAGACCGGAACCTTCAGTTGCTTTTTTGAATAGCCCTTCTAGCTCATCCTGCTTATCGTAAGTTGGAACAAAATCGAGCTCTTCAACCCTCCCATCTTCCAACCAATATGCCATGACTGACAACAGTATAAGGGTGGCCACAAAATACAGCGCATACCGAAATATTTTAGCCATAAATATTTGTAACAGTTATCTCAATAGCAACATAACGGCTTGCCTAAACCGACGCCGGAGTCGCGCCAGCGACGTAGGCGGTCGGTTTGAGGCAATGGTTAGGCGTCATTACCTCTCCGCCTTGTATTTCTTGGCGACGCCTACGCATACATCTACACATTCATTGCAAATATGTGCAAGTTTGTATTTGGCTTCGATCAAACATTCAACTTCCTCTTTCGTCTTTTGACAGAAAGAACAAGTAGGAACAACCGGTCCCATTTCTTCAACGCCAACTGGCTCATCACCTAATTCAGAATCAATACACTCAATCGTAATAAGATCGCTTACTTCTACAGCCTCTTTAAGCCATGTATATTGAGTATAAGCATTATCATCAGACAGATAACCCCATGCAGATAATTCAGCAGCGTCACCATTCTGGCAATAACCACCAACTGTAACCTGCATATGATTAAGCCCCTCGGGATGTATAACAACGGGGGTCTTATTGTTGTATGTGACTTTGAACGACTTCATTTATACCTCTTGATTACGCCTAACGTCTAGTTAAGCCGCCGCGTGCGGGGCAAAAAAACTACGCCGACCCCTGGCGGGGAGCACCCAAGCCCGATGCGGTCGGCTTCAACGCGTTGTTGCACAATGCTACCGGAACCCTCATGCGAGCGCCTATTCCTTATATAGGAAATTTCGCGGCGTGTGCTGCGGTAAGGGAATAACACCGCACCACAGTCCGGGCAGAGCCTTTCCCGTTTCTCTGCAGGCTTGACGGTTTCACCAGTCTGCTCATTCAGCTGTTCACGGATAAGGTCACGTTTGGCACGTGCGCCAGGAACGTACAGTCCATAGTAGCGCACGTTATGTTGCCCCTTCACCGGAACATGCCAGAGCACGCGATGGATAAACTCGTCCGTCTTCAGCATCATAAGCTTTTCCTTGCCGTCATGATGATCACGATAACGGAAACTCACTCGGGATGCATCCGCCTCGATAAGACGGTGATCCTTGATCGGCCCGCCATGAAGATAGCGGGAGAGATAGTTCACCACGCCACTGCCGTGGCGGTAAGGGCCCTGAATACGGACATTCCATTGCTTGCGGGCAATCCGGCGCAATACACGGCGCCAGTCACCGTCACTCCAGTGGCTCGGTAGCACCAGCTCACCTTGCGCATAGGCGGCATTCAGCCAGCTTAGCCACTTGCCCCGGAACTTCGCCTTCAGAACACCCACAGGCAGCAAAAAATCAGCCTCCAGCGGCCGCCACTGCCCGGCGTGTAAACCTCCACCCGTCACGAGAAGATGTACATGGGGATGAAAGGATCCGGTACGCCCCCAGGTGTGCAGTGAGGCGAGAAGTCCGACGTCGGCGCCTAAATAACGGTCGTCTTTTAACAGCTGACGCAGTGTCTCCGCTGAAGCCCTGAACAGGTGATCCACACTCCATTCACGGTTGTATTGCCAGATCTCGTTGAGTTCGTGGGGCAGTGTAAACACCACATGGTAATGGTCACACGGCAACAGGCGTGCCTGGGTTTTATCCATCCACGCTTGTGTCGTTGAGCCTTGACACCGCGGACAACTCCGATGGCGGCAGGAATGGGCCTGCTGTTCAAGGTAACCGTCGTGTCGACATACCCACTCTTCATAGCCAAGCTCGGGGCAGCAACAGGTCATGATCGCATTCGCTGCCTGGTGTTGGTCGCGGCTCACACCATGGTGCTCCTTGTAACGGTTGTAGCCCAGTTTAAACACGCTCTGTAGTGTCGCTTCCATGCGAGCACCTCCTGTCGGTGAGTTAAATGGTGCACAGTGTTTATCTTCTGCGCGTGGACTCTCCCTTCCTTCTATTTGTGCAACGGTTGAACTCAGCCGCCGCCTCTGGCGGTCGGTTGGAGTGATTTGTTAGGTGCCGCATCTAATTTTCTCGTATTCTGTTCTCGTGTTGGATTTTTCACACGCTGAGTAATATTCGATTTTGAATTGGTCTAGCGCAGATTTCACTGTGTTACACAATTCGCACTTTTCTCCTTCAGAATATACATCAATGAAGTACCGGTTATCCGTTTCTTCATCTCCCCGCATCCATTTTACGAGCGATACTCCATAGTATTTTGATCCATTATTAGGGTACCAATATGCGATCTCATAGTAATCGTACTTTCGGTATTTAGTTTCTCCGATCTCAATCACTTCCTCTTTCTTATCGATTTTCTTATCTAAAGAATCACCGATAGAATCTAGAGATTTGAGAACTTGATCTGGTTGGTAGCGCTCCGAGGATACAACTAGTACCGCCTTAGGAGATGGCCCGCCACTTTGAGGAAGACAGCCAGATACAAGGATAGAGGTAATGGCTATGACAATTCTCAACATGTGGTAAGCCTCAAGGCACCTAACGTCTGAAGCCAGCCGCGCCTGCGAAGCAGGCGTCGGACTGGGCTGACTTGTTATGCGTGTTCTGCGGTGGACATAAGCGCATGTAGAAACTCCTCAAAGATCGTTCTTTGTATACGGCCATATAAGTTCTGCTTCCCTCGGTAATTGCCATCAAAACATATGTACCATCTACTACCAATCTTTGACTCTTTTACTCCTCCATGTGCGGCAGCGTTACGTACAGCGCGTATTAGGCCTTGCGCTTTATTCTTTCCCTTAAGGAAAAGAATCATGTTACTTGGAAGAACACCGGATCTAAGACCGTGCTTCATTTGTTTTTTTAGTTCATTGCTCGATTCAAATGCAGTGCAATCGAGATTAGATGTTTCCCTGAACGCCTTAAATGCACTGGCCTCGAAATCGAATCCCTTCGTTTTTTTCTTCAGCCCCAATTCCCACGGAATCAATACAAGCAGGTATAGATTAGCTGCATCTTCTGCCCGCAATATGTTCTGTTGAGGTTTTCTACGCATAACATTGTATATCTGGAAAAATGCCGTGTTATAACACGTGCGTTTTCCGTATAACACGCACCACCCCACACGGGGGATTCCTGTTGTTTCTCTCGAAACTACGCCTCTATGGTTTTCTTTTCAAGCGGTTAGGTAAGCGGGCGTTCCGGCTATCGAATAACCGGCGCCGGGGAAATACCTCAAATTGCGGTCTGTTTCCTCTGCAGGAAAAATGCCGGCGCGGCGAGTGCGCCTTGACCGTCTGAGTAAGCCGGTCTGAGCAAATCCTATGCCGAATCCCAGTAACGCTGCAATTCGTAATACAGGAATGAAGCTGTCCACGTGATGAGCACCAGGCCAGTTCCGGATGAGCTCACCGAATAATGTCCCGTTCTGCCTCAACCCGTAAATGCCCTTCGCGGGCCTTGCTTATATCCACAGGCAGTCGGTTATGCGTCCAGCCATGCAGCTTGTCGTGCGCCTCAATATAGACCGTGGTTATCCCTTCGGGAATCTTCACATCAGACAGGCTGCGCGTAAAAGGCTGCTCCGTTATGTGGGGGTGATAAAGAACACGATTACCCAGCACGTTGCCCTTGGGGTCGACGACGCGCCAGTTATCCGCGTAGTGATCCCAGCCGGTGTCATGGTGTTTCAGGGTCACGTCAATTGTCCAGCGATTATCGCCACTACCGGTGAAATCGGCGGCAATGATGTTTACCTCGTCGGCGTTTGCTGCGCTGAATACTATAAGGGCAAATAATCCGGCTGCCAGGGCAGCTTTTTTGCAAGACGTATTCATCGATTTAATCCGGTAAAGCCTGGCTACTTCGAATTGTTCAGCTGCATGCAGTCTAGTGTATAAAATCAAGACTGTCGAACAGGGATTGCGCCCTGGAGGCCAGCATAAAGTCCTTGTTCCCGGGGCGGTGTCTGTTGGAATATACAAGGTGGGCACCATCAGTGGGCTGGTACGGGTTCCGGCAAGTAATCCCTACGACTTCAAGAAGTATCGGCCCTGGATTTCCGGAACGTTTTCTGGCTGATAAGGTTTCATGAACGCTCATGAATTTCACGCATGTGCCATGCCTGGTGTTTACAATAAGCGCCTGATGCTTCTTTGCGATGAAGCGCGTCTCGTCTGTGTTATGTGTAATTCTGTCCATGATAAATGACACAAAGGCTTCGTCATTAAAGAACTGTGGAAGTCGAATCGACCATGCCTGGATGGCATACGTTTCATCGCCGCTTGTACCTTTCCTTACCAACTGGATTTCATTGGGGTCTTCATGTGCCAGGTACCACCCTTCCTCGTCTGGCGCGGAGATTGAGAAGTCATCGAGTGTGAGCGTACCGGGTTGGGCGGGAAGTGCCTTTAGCGGCGGAGGGGTGGATAGGCAGGAAACCAGGCAGGTCACCAATAGTGTCAGAAGTATTGCGCGATACCGCATTATAGTCAGTTCCTTTTTAATAAAGCGCCGTACAAACCGGCCTGTGCCGTAACCGGTCATGTGTTTAGCGAATCAATAATGGTTTTCTGCTTTATCAATTCGCCATCCGTCTATTTTTGACGGTGCTGGACAAGTCCATCAAGTATTACCTGCCCGGAAAAAGGCCGGCATTGCCAGTGCGCTCTGGTGCATGGCGCGCGTGTAGTACTGCGTCCTGAAGCCCGGATTTTCTGCATCCGCTTCCCTGAACCGGTTCAGTGCCCGATTGCAGCCAAGGGTCGCTGACCACCAGCCAGACGGGTAGCAGGGCTGAGGAAAAGGCAGGGTGTGGGTGTGGCTGAATCCGGCAGATTGCATGGCTCGATGCATGGGCTGGATGATGCTGTTGTAATGCAGCAGGGGTGACTCGCTTTGCTGTACGATCAGCCCTGTATTCCCCAGTGCGCGGTGGCAGCTGTGGTAGAAATCTTCGCTGAACAACCCTTTGGCCGGGCCAACGGGGTCTGTGCTGTCGACAATCACGACATCGACGCTGCCAGGTTTGGCCGCCTTCATCCACTGGATGCCGTCGTCGAACAGGAACTCGGCGCGCGGGTCGCGGTTGGACTCGCATAATTCCGGGAAGTATTGCTCTGACAGGCGAGTCACTCGTTCATCGATTTCCACCTGCAGCGCGTGCTCGACACCTTTATGCTTCAATACTTCCCGTAGTGTCCCGCAATCACCACCTCCGATAATGACAACACGCTTCGGCGACGGGTGGGTGAACAGTGCCGGGTGCGACATCATTTCGTGGTAGAGAAAATTGTCACGGCTGGTGAGCATGATAAAGCCATCGATCACCATCAGGTTGCCAAAGTCTGTCGTTTCAAAGATTTCGATGTGCTGGAAGGCCGTTTTTTCTTCGTGCAGCTTCCGGCGAATACGGAACGAAAGGGCGGAGCCATGTGCTTCGCAGATTTCAGTAAACCATTGTGTATTGTCAGGCAGATTCATGGGCGGAAAAGATAGCAGATTCTGCTACTCTGTGCGCCATGAGCGAGCAAACGATTGAAGCGGCGCGCCGGCGCTACAACCTGCCGGGGTGGAGTAATGGTTATTTTGACGTTAATGAACAGGGGCACCTGTTTGCGTCTGTCCCGTACCAGTGCCAGGAAGCCAGGGTTGATCTGTACGCATTGTCGCAGGAAATTCGTGCGGCGGGCCTGCGACTGCCGGTGCTGGTCCGTTGCACAGACCTGCTGCACCACCGGGTAGCCAGCCTGTGCGCGGCATTCAGGCGCGCCATGCACCATCATGATTATTCGGCAGAATACACGGCAGTGTATCCCGTCAAGGTAAACCAGCAGTTCAGCGTGGTGCATCATATTCTCAACACCGAGTCCGCTGAAGTGGGTCTGGAAGCGGGCAGCAAGCCCGAGTTGATGGCGGTGCTGGGGTTGTCAAAGCCCGGCAGTGTAGTTGTCTGTAACGGTTACAAGGATCGTGAGTATATACGGCTGGCCCTGATGGGGCATCGGCTTGGCCTGCGCATATACCTGGTAGTAGAGAAACTTTCAGAGCTTGATCTGGTCATCGAACAGGCTGCGGAATTGAAGGTGCAGCCCTTGCTGGGTGTTCGTGTGCGCATGGCCTCTATTGGTGTCGGAAACTGGCAGAATACGGGTGGCGCAAAATCCAAATTTGGACTGCGGACTTCGCAGGTACTGGAGATGGTCGAGCGTTTGCGCAGTACCGACCTGCTGGGTCAACTGCAGATGATGCACTTTCATCTGGGTTCCCAGCTGGCGAATATCGCGGATATTCGTACCGGTGTAGCAGAGGCAGCACGTGTTTTTGCGGATCTGTGCGCGCTTGGTGCTACGGTCAATACACTGGACGTTGGCGGTGGACTGGGCGTGGACTACGAAGGGACGGCATCGCGCAGTTTCTGTTCCATGAATTATACGCTGGACCAGTATGCCGAGGCGATCGTGCAAGGTGTCTCGATGGTCTGTGAAGAAAACGACCTGCCGCGACCGGCGTTGATGACCGAATCGGGTCGCGCGATCACTGCGCACCATGCCTTTATGATTACCAATGTCATTGACACAGAGCAGGCGCCTGGTGAAGAGCCGCCTTCGGCATTACAGGGCGTTGTTCCGGATGTGCTGAAAGCAATGGCAGACCTCTACGACGGACTGGAACATAATGCCGTACTGGAAACCTGGCATGAGGCCGGCCGGGCACTGGAGGATATTCTGGAGTCCTATAACAGGGGGCTTCTGAGCCTGAGTCAGCGCGCGCAGGGTGAACAGTATTATTACGCCATCCTCCAGCACCTGCGGTACAGGTTGCAGCCTGATCGCCGCGAACATCGCGAAGTGCTCGACCCGCTGAACGAAATGCTGGCGGACAAGTACTTCTGCAATATGTCCATTTTCCAGTCATTGCCTGATGTGTGGGCGCTGGACCAGATCTTTCCCATTGTCCCGCTGCACCGGCTCAACGAAATACCAACGCGCCGGACTACACTGGAAGACCTGACTTGCGACTCGGATGGTCGTATTGATTACTACGTCGACAGCGAAGGCATCGAGCACAGTCTTCCGGTCCATGCCGTCAAGCCTGGTGAGGAGTACCTGCTGGGTATCTTCATGGTTGGCGCCTACCAGGAAATACTGGGTGACATGCACAACCTGTTCGGTGATACCGATGCGGTGGATATCGAAATACAGGAAGATGGTTCGCACAGGCTGAGCCATGCAGAAAAAGGTGACCGGGTAGACGAGTTGCTGAGCTACGTGCATTTTGACCCGTCACAGTTGCTCGAGGCGTATCGTGCACTGATTAGCGCTTCTGGACTGGACGAGGCTGAAGCCGCACAATATAACGGTGAAATGGAAGCCGGTCTGAGCGGTTATAGCTACCTGCAGCCGTGACGGTGTATTGTCTTTTTCACTGTTATTACGAATCATAAACAGGCCAGTCTCATATGTTTTCCGCGCTCAGAGTGTCCCTGAAAACCGACCGTTCCCTGGAGAGTGTACAGGCCAATATTCTGGCCGGACTGACGGTTGGCGTGATTGCCCTGCCTCTTTCAATGGCACTGGCGATTGCCAGTGGTGTAGCGCCACAGTATGGGTTGTATACGGCGGTGATATCGGGGATTGTCATTGCGCTGACCGGCGGGTCGCGCGTCAACATACCGGGCCCAACAGCAGCATTCGTTGTCGTGCTGCTGCCCATTGTCCAGCATTACGGGCTTGGCGGTCTGCTAATGAGCGGGTTTATGGCCGGCTTCATACTCATACTCATGGGGCTGTCGCGTTTTGGCGCATTGATCGAGGTGGTGCCTTACCCGGTGACCATCGGTTTTACCGCCGGGATCGGGGTCGTAATCGGAACGATACAGATCAAGGATTTTCTGGGGCTGAATATTGAATCTCTTGGCGAGCACTATACTGACAAAGTGGTGACACTGTTCCACGCTTTACCTACGCTGAGCTGGGAAGAATCCATCGTCGGTATTTTTACATTGGCAATACTGATTGTATGGCCACGTCTGAAATCCCGTATTCCCGGGCACCTGGTCGCACTGTTTGTGGCATCGGTTCTGGTAGCGGTAGTCGCAGGTCTCAGCAGTGATTTTTCCGTAGCGACCATTGGTTCACGATTTCATTACACGATTGATGGTGTGCTCCACGGAGGTATACCGCCGGTGTTGCCTGGATTCGAATGGCCGTGGGACCAGCCAGGCGCTGACGGCAACCCGATTGGTCTTTCATTCGACATTGTTCACAGCCTGGTTGGCGCTGCGCTGACAATTGCCGTGCTGGGCGCTATTGAATCCCTGTTGTGTGCCGTGGCCGCCGATGGCATGTCCGGCCAAAAGCATAACCCGAATGATGAATTGATCGGGCAGGGGATTGGCAACATGATTGTGCCGCTGTTCGGCGGCATCCCCGCAACGGCTGCTATTGCCAGGACGGCCGCAAGCGTGCGTGCCGGTGGAAGTTCACCGCTGGCATCCGTGGTACACGCGTTGTTTATTCTGGCGTCAATCGTTTTTCTGGCGAAGTACCTGGCCTATATACCAATGGCATCCATTGCGGCGTTGTTGCTGATGGTGGCCTGGAACATGAGCGAGGCAAAACATTTTTTTCGCATCGTAAAGATTGCGCCGCGCGATGATGTGATTACGCTTTTGACCTGCTTCCTGTTAACGGTATTTTTCGACATGGTGATTGCTGTTGGCGTTGGTATGGGTCTGGCAGCAATGCTCTTTATACGGCGCAGTATCCAGCTGACCCGTGTCGATGCACTGGATCACGAGGAAGCGGCAATACATCACGACGAACCGTTACCGCGTGATGTGGCCATCTACGAAATCAACGGCCCGTTGTTTTTTGGTTCAGCGCAGAAAGCACTGAGTGAAATATCCCTGATTGCTCCGGAAGTACGCGTTGTGATCCTGGATATGAGCAAGGTGTCGATGCTGGACATGAGCGCAATTGTAGCCATGGAGTCCATCGTAAAAGACTTCGAGAGTCAGGAGCGATGTTTGATTATCAATGCACTACAGCCACGCATGATCCTTAAATTGCGCCGCGCCGGTGTGCGCAGGAAGAAAGGCGCGATCGGTTTTTCACGCTCGATTCGTGATGCACTGGAAATGATGAAGGGTTGCCAGGTCTAGTGGCCCTGAATCAAACAGGTATCATTTTGTCAGGCGAATCAGAATCGCATCGATACCGTTCTTTTTCAGCAATGTCCGCGCTTCATTCAGGTCGGCCAGATTTTTATAAGGCCCGACTCGCACCCGGTGCCAGGTGCGGTTGCCATCAACACTGACAGTTTGTATGCGTGTTTCCAGTCCCAGCAAGGCAAGTTTGGCGCGCAGGCGATCGGCGCGTTCGTGACTGGGGAATGAACCGGCCTGTAACAGGTAGGTGCCGGGTTGCTCCACGCGCTTGACACCTTCGCGCGTTGGCGTGCCACGAATTTCCTGTTCCGGTACAACAACTTCCATCTCCGGTAACAGGTTATAGAAATCAAAGCGTGGCCTGGGTGGTGGCGGTATGGGTTTCCCGGGGGTCTTGCGTACGTCGCGTGTATCGTGTTGCACGGGCTTATCCAGCGCTTTGCGGGTTTTGCTTGTGGTGTCAGTACCAGCCGGTTGCATAACCAGCCAGGTGACATAGGCGATCGACAATCCACCGAACAGGCCGAGCAGCGCCCACAGCCAGGCGGGCGCGCCCTTGCTGCGGCGTCGACGCTGGACGGGTGTTCTCCTGCGGGTGCGTGCCATCGCTTACAGGAAGCCTACATGCTGTCGGGTGCGGACACACCCAGCAGGCCGAGGCCGTTGGCAATAACCTGTCGTGTCGCCTGGATCAGGTTCAGTCGTGCGTCGCGCAGGTCGGCATCGTCGACCAGGAACTGGTGTGCGTTGTAATAGGTGTGGAACTCGTTGGACAGTTCGCGCAGGTAATGGGCAAGCATGTGCGGCTCGTGGTTAAGGCCGGCGGCTTCTACCACTTCAGGGTAGCGCGACAGCGCCACAATCAACTGGTCTTCGTGTGATTCGGTTAGCCGGTCGAGGTGCTTTGCGCCGTTGTCAGCGTCCCACGCGAATCCTTTCTCCGTCAGTTGGCGAAACACACTTGCGACACGTGCGTGTGCATACTGGATATAGTAGATGGGATTCTCGTTGGACTGCGACTTTGCAAGGTCAAGATCAAAGTCCATGTGTTGTTCGCATTTTCGCATCACGTAGAAGAATCGTGCGGCATCGTTGCCTACCTCGTTGCGCAGTTCCCGCAGGGTTACGAATTCACCGGAGCGCGTGGACATTTGCATTTTCTCGCCACCGCGGTACAGGATAGCGAACTGCACCAGCAAAACGTCGAGCTTGCTGGCATCATCACCAAGTGCAGTCAGTGCGGCCTTGACGCGTGGCACGTAACCGTGATGATCAGCACCCCAGACATCGATAACGCGGTCATAGCCACGTTCCAGTTTGTTCATGTGGTAAGCGATGTCAGAGGCGAAGTAGGTGGTCTGGCCATTGTCACGCACCACGACACGGTCCTTCTCATCACCGAAGTCGGTGGAGCGGAACCACAGTGCGCCACCTTTTTCATAGACATAACCAGAGTCTTTCAGGCGTTCCAGCGCACGCTCTACGGCGCCGCTTTCGGTCAGAGCACGCTCCGAAAACCATTCGTCGTAACGTACACCGAAATCCTCCAGGTCATGACGGATGTTTTCCAGGATAGAGTCGAGGCCAATATCGAACGTTTCGCGATAATTCTTTTCGCCCAACAGGGACTTGATGCGTGTAATAAGGTCATCGATATGTGCTTCCTTGTCGCCACCTGCCGGCTCGTCAGGGGCGATGTCGCGGAACACTTCGTCTGAACTGTGACGCAGCGCATCACCGTGTTTGCGGTGCAGGCTGGCACCGATGTCCCATACGTAGTCACCCTTGTAGCCGTTACTGGGGAACGTAATGCTTTCGCCGCACAGGTCCAGGTAACGCAGGTAAACACTGGCGGCAAGTATATCCATTTGGCGGCCGGCATCATTGACATAGTACTCGCGGTGCACCTTGTGGCCGACAGCCTCAAGCAGGTCTGCGACGGTGGCGCCATAGGCGGCACCGCGCCCGTGGCCCACATGCAGCGGCCCGGTCGGATTGGCCGACACGAATTCAACCTGTACCGACCGGCCTGCCCCCACATCACTGCGCCCGAATTTTTCGCTCTCGGCGAGGACCTGTTGCAGCATGGTGTGGTAAGCCGCCGGTGCCAGGTAGAAATTGATAAACCCCGGCCCGGCAATTTCCACCCGGGTTACGACATCGGATTCCGGTAATGCAGCCACCAGTTTTTCCGCCAGGTCCCGCGGTTTGCTGCGTGCAGCCTTGCACAGCACCATCGCCAGGTTGCTGGCGAAGTCACCATGTTTGCGATCGCGAGTGCGTTCGAGCTGGATATCGACTGGTTGGTCGGCAGGCAAAATACCATCGGACTTGAGTGTCGCGACGGCGGTGGACAATAACGGGGCAAGCTGTTGTTTCATGAGTTCCGGACGGTCAGGAAAGGCGCCCATTATCCCCGAAGGCGGGTGGAGTTCAACCGTCAGGTACGTGAAATTCCGGATAAGGGCACAGTCAGGCCCGCTGTTCACGGATCGGGGGCGCATGTGCTAGCCTCGACAATGATTTTACGGCTCCAGGAAAGCTGTAACGCTATAGTGAACAAGTACCCGGAGGATTTACATGCGAATCATTAAACTGGCCGGGCTGCTCCCGGCGCTGTGCCTTATCAGCAGCCAGGCGATGGCGGAGGGATTTTACGCTGGTGCAAAAGCAGGCTGGATGGACCCCGATATCAGGGGTTTTGATGAGGCCACCAATCTGGGTGTGCAGGGTGGGTATACCTTCGGGGCACCCGATACCGGTATCACCTGGGCGGTCGAGGCTGAGCTCACGACGACGATTTCAGATGGCGATGTGCAGGCTTTTGGCAGCAGTGGAAACTGGGACGTGGATACACAGGCGATTTACGGTGTGCTGCGTATTGGTGATGCCCTGTATGGCAAGTTACGGCTCGGATTTCTCCACGAAGACGCTTCTGCCAGTGTTGTGGGTGCTTCTGCAGATGGGAGTGACAGCGGGGTCTCGGGAGGTCTCGGGGGCGGCTGGCGTGCCAACCAGCAGCTGTCGTTTGAGCTGGAATATACAATGGTAGAGGAAGATATCGATTTCTACAGCGTGGGTATGAACTTCGCATTCTGAGGCTTGCCCGTCATCCCGGTGAACGATGGTGAGAAATGCAGGCTAGTACATATCTACCGGGTCGACATCGATGGACCAGCGCACCTTGCGTGCCAGTTTCTCTCTTTCCAGCAATGGCACCCAGTGTTTTAGCAATCGTTGCAGGTCGGCGCGGTTGTCGGCCTGCAGCATTAACTGCGCGCGGTAGCGGCCGGCACGCCGCTCCATGGGTGCGGCTACCGGTCCCCACAGTTGTACATTTTCAGCGCACAGGGGTTCGGCGAGTTCGCGCGCCTGTTGCAGGAAATCACGCGGGAAATCAGCGCGTGTCGCCTCGGCGCGCAGCAGTGCGAGGCTGGCAAACGGGGGCAGCAGCGCCTGCTGGCGTTCCTTCAGTGCGGCTTCTGCAAATGCCGGGTAACCTCCGGCAATCAGTTGGTGGAGCAAAGGATGTTCCGGGAAGTGGGTCTGGATCACTACTTCACCGGGTTTGTCGGCGCGGCCGGCACGGCCTGCCACCTGCACGATCAACTGTGCCATGCGCTCACTGGCACGGAAATCAGCACTGAACAGGCCCTGGTCGGCATCCAGAATCGCGGCCAGCGTGACGTTGGGGAAGTGATGGCCCTTGGCCAGCATCTGGGTACCGAGCAGGATGCGTGCCCTGCCGGACTGCGCGTCGGCGAGTGCGGCTTCCAGCGAACCCTTGCGCCGCGTGGTATCACGGTCGATACGCAGCACGGTTTCATCCGGGAAATACGCCTGCAAGGCCTGTTCGATACGCTCGGTACCTTCGCCGACAGCCAGCAAGTCATCATTGCCACAGGTCGGGCAGTCGGTTTCGGCGCGTCGCTGGCTGCCGCAGTGATGACAGCGTAGCTCGCCACTGCGGTGATGTAGTGTCATGCGTGCATCACAACGCCGGCATTCCGCAATCCAGCCACAGTTGTGGCATAACAGCACCGGTGCATAGCCACGGCGGTTCAGGAACAGCAGAACCTGTCCGTGATTTTTCAGGTGTTCGCGTATGGCCTCCAGCAATGAGGTGCTGAGCAGGCTGCGCATAGGCTGTCCGCGCAGGTCGAGGATTTTAAGTGGTGGCGTGGCGGCGCTGCCGGCACGTTCCGGCAGGTGTAGTTTACGATAGCGTTTCTGCTGAACATTGAACAGGCTTTCCAGCGAAGGGGTGGCCGTACCCAGCACCACGGGAATGTCCAGCTGGCGCGCGCGCCATACGGCCAGGTCACGTGCCGAGTAGCGGAAACCGTCCTGTTGCTTGAGTGAGGCATCGTGTTCCTCATCGACAACGATAAGACCGGGCCGTGCCAGCGGGGTAAAAATTGCCGAGCGTGTGCCGATGATAATACCGGCCTGACCACTGGCCGCAGCACGCCATGCGTCCAGGCGTTCGCGATCGTTCAGCCCCGAGTGCAGTACGGCGATGTCGGCGGCAAAGCGTGTGCTGAAGCGCTCCACCAGTTGCGGTGTGAGGCCGATCTCCGGTACCAGCACCAGAATTTGCTGGCCGGCTTCCAGTAGCGGTGTGATGGCCTGCAGATACACTTCGGTTTTACCACTGCCGGTGACACCTTCAAGCAGAAAGGCATTGTATTGGCCTGCGCTGGCGGAAATGCTTTCAACCGCCTGTCGCTGTGCTGTATTAAGTGGATGTGGTTCGGTGTTCAGTGCATGGGGTGTCGGGCCGGGTGCGTCACTGGTTTCAAACCTTTCGATCCAGCCTTTCTCTTCCATTGCTGTCAGTACAGAGCGCGCTGCCGGCAATGCGGCGCGTGGCAGTCCTTGTGGATGACTTGCCAGTTCGACCAGTACCTGTGCCTGGCGCACGGCGCGTTTCAGCCTATCAGGTAATTGTTTACAGCCCGCTTCAGTAAGCCGCCAACGCTGCCTGTCGGGCACGGGCGGTGGTTCAGGTTTACGCAGCAAGACCGGTAACGCGGTCGCCAGCGCTTCGCCAATCGGGTGGTGGTAGTAGTGTGCGGCCCATTTCAGCAACTGCATCAGTTCGGCATCCAGCACCGGGGCGCGGTCGGGCAAGGCATCGGCGGTTTTCAGGCGCGCTGGCGGGACATCGCTATGATCGCGCAGCGCCAGCACCACGCCCACTACCTTGCGGCTTCCGAAGGGCACGATCACACGCATGCCTGGCTTGACCGGGGCGTCATCCGGGGCGCGGTAATCAAAGCGCCGGAACAACGGCGAAGGCACCGCCACTTCAAGAATCTGTGGCTTATCCGCCATGATCAATATTTTTTCACCTGTCCGGTCAACCGTCCGCGACATTGTGCGTTGAAGGGGGTGTACAAGGCAATTCATTCCATTACAGAAGAGGGCAAGATAATGAAAAAAACCATTATGACACTGTTGGTTACAAGCGCTGCACTACTGGGTAACGGCCTCGCTCATGCGGATAACGCGTATCTGGATCGTAAGGGCGACCGGATCGAACACCGCCTGGACGTCAAGGGTGACCGGGTCGAGCGCCGGCTGGACCACAAAGGTGATCGTATTGACAGGCGCCTGGATCGTGCCGCTGATCGCGCCGCTGCCAATGGAAAGAATGGCCTGGCTCATCGTCTCGATCGCAAGGGTGACCGTATCGACCACCGGCTGGATCGCAAGGGTGATCGTATCGATCATCACCTGGATCGTAAGGGTGAGCGGATTAATCATCGCCTGGATCGTGCTTCCAGGCGCCATTGAGATCACGCTGGCGGGGAGATGTTGTAGCGCTAACTGCGTAGAATAGGACGTTATCCGCCGGGCAAGGGGGCAGACCACTGGATGCCGGACAATCTATCGATGAATTTCTCGTGGCGATCGAAAAGCGTGCATTTCGCATGGCCGAGATCGCTACGGGAAGCCGGGAGGACGCACTCGACCTGGTGCAGGACGCCATGCTGGGCTTGGTGAAGTCCTACGGCGACCGTGAATCCGCTGACTGGCCACCGCTATTCTATCGTATCCTGCAAAGCCGCATCCGCGACTGGTATCGCCGTAACCGGGTACGCAATCGTTTCCGCGTCTGGCTGGGCGGATTGCATGGACATGACGATGATGAGCGCAGTGATGCGATTCAGAATTTGCCGGACAGGCAGCCGGGCATCGAACGACAGCTGGCTGGTGAGGATGCCATGGCGCATTTGCAGGCTGCCTTGCAGGATCTTCCGCTGCGCCAGCAGCAGGCGTTCCTGTTACGGGCCTGGGAAGGTATGGATGTTTCCGCGACAGCCTTTGCCATGGGCTGTAGTGAAGGAAGTGTAAAGACGCATTATTCCCGCGCCATACACCGGCTGCGTGAACAACTGGAGGATCATTGGCCATGAATATCGACGACAAGCCTTTTGTCGACCAGGTCCGCAACACGCTGGACCAGCACGCCGAGGCACTCGATGAGGTCACCGCTGCGCGGCTTGCGGCTGCACGCCGTAACGCATTGGACAGCAAGTCGCGTCACACGCACTGGCTGCCGGTAGCCGCGTTGTCTGCCATTGCGGCATCCTTGCTGACCGTTGCGCTACTGCTCAACCAGGATGTCAGTTTACCGGGTGATGACCCGGAGGCGCTGGAACTGGTCGCACAGTCGGAAGACCTGGAATTGATCGAGGAGCTGGATTTCTACGACTGGCTGGATACTACGCAGGCAAGCAGTTGAGTCGATGAGATTGTTCAGGCTTAACGGGTTACTGGCTGTCTGCCGTAGCTGGACAATCAGCAGTTGGGGGCTTGCCCTGTGTCTGATGGCAGCGGCTGCCCCGGCCGCAGATGACGCACAGGGTGAGGATCTGTCACAGGCTTTTCTGGAATTTCTTGGCGAATGGGAAGATGAAAAAGGCGACTGGCAGGATCCCCTTGAATACGAAACTCCGGTCGATGCGCCTGCTGTACCGGAGCCGAAGTTGAATGTGGAGCAGAGCGATGAAACACACTAAGCGAATACCGAACAGTCCGTCATACCGGCGAATGCCGGAATCCAGTGCAGTGATTTCCCTGTATACCGGCATTCGCCGGTATGACGGAGGACGAACGGGTCAGGGTTTATTCGGGATTGCCATGGTGTGTCTGTTGCTGGCCGGTAGTTTGCTATCGTTTAATGTCAGGGCAGAGGACGCCATTGCCTGGAGATCACTGAGCGCCACTGAACAGAAAGTACTCAAATCTTTCAGGGAGCGTTGGGACACTCTGCCACCACAACGCCAGGAGAAGTTGCGCAAGGGCGCAGAACGCTGGCAGCACATGGGGCCGGAGCAAAAGGCCGAAGTCAGGGAGCGCTTCAAACGCTGGCAGGCGATGACACCGGAGCAGCGCAAGCTGCTGCGTGAACGCCATGAGCGTTTCAAACAGTTGTCACCGGAACAACAGGAGCGTTTGCGCAAGCGTCGGCAGTGGTTCCAGCAACTACCACCAGAACGGCGCGAGGCCTTGCGCAGAAAATGGCAAGCCATGTCAGCCGATGAGCGCAAGGCGTTTCGTCAGAAACAGCGTGATCGCTGGCAGAACATGACGCCAGCGCAAAAGCAGAAGTTTCGTAACAGATTACAGCGCTGAGAAAAAAGAAACGCTGATCAAGTCATCGCCCAGGTTGAATCGTTATTCCGGCCTGCGCCGTAGTGACGAAATATGAATAAGTCAGAGATCAGTTAAAGCTGTTTCACTTCAGAGATCAGTTTACCCGCGACTTCCTGGCCGTCGCCATACAGCATGCGCGTGTTGTCGAGGTAGAACAGTCCGTTCTCGATACCCGAGAAGCCCTTGCCGCGACCACGCTTGATAACAATGACGTTTTTGGCTTTGTCGGCGTCGAGAATAGGCATGCCGTAGATCGGGCTGTCCGGGTTGCTGCGGGCGACCGGGTTGACCACATCATTGGCGCCGATCACCAGGGCAACGTCGGCCTGGGCAAATTCATTATTGATTTCTTCCAGGTCGTAGATCAGGTCGTAGGGCACGCCGGCCTCGGCCAGTAGCACGTTCATATGACCGGGCATGCGGCCAGCGACCGGGTGGATGGCAAACTTGACGGTGACGCCACGTTCCATCAGCAGCCGGGTAAGTTCCCATATTTTATGCTGCGCCTGTGCAACGGCCATACCATAGCCTGGAACGATAATGACTTTGTTGGCATAGGCCATCATAACGGCGGCGTCGGAAGCATCGATTTCTTTCATAATGCCTTCTTCACCTTCTACAGCGGCTTCGCCGCTGCTACCCGTGCCAAATCCCGAGAACAACACGTTGGAGATGGGGCGATTCATGGCTTTCGCCATCAACTGGGTGAGCAGCGTGCCAGCCGAGCCGACCACGGTGCCGGCAATGATCATTGCCGCGTTACCGAGTACAAATCCCTCAAATGCCACGGCCAGACCGGTCAGCGCATTGTACAGGGAGATGACCACCGGCATGTCGGCTCCGCCAATGGGAAGGGTCATCATGATGCCGAACGCCAGTGCAAGGGCAAAGAAAATCATAATACTGCCGGTGCCGGGCTGATCGGCGCCCATCAGCATAATGCCCATCACCAGCATGGCACCGAATACCAGCAGGTTGATGAGTTGCTGGTTAGAGAAATTCATCGAGCGCTTTATCAGGCCCTGCAGCTTGGCAAAGGCAATCATGGAACCGGAGAAGGCCACCGAGCCTATCATGGCACCAACAACGGCAAGCACCTGGAAGGTGGCAGAGGGGAAGGTGCCACGTAACAACTCGACTGCCGCAATGGCGGCAGCGGCGCCACCGCCCATACCGTTATAAATGGCGATCATCTGAGGCATATCGGTCATGGCGACCTTTTTGCCGCTGTACCAGGCCAGACCGCCACCGATGGCGATTGCCAGCGTTATCCAGCCATAGTTATGCATGCCCGGTGTAGCAAACGTAATGATGGTAGCGACCAGCATACCGACACCCGCCCACACAATACCGCCACGCGCAGTGGCCGGCGAACTCATGCGCTTGAGGCCGAGAATGAACAGTGCTGCGGCGAGGAAATAACTGACGTCGATCAGGAAGCCCATTTATTTGGCCTCCTTGCTGCTCTTGAACATTTCCAGCATGCGCTCGGTAACCACATAGCCGCCAACTGCATTGCCGGCGGCCAGCATGACGCCAATGAAGCCGATGAGTTTCTCTATACCCGTATCCGCGTGGCCCATGGCGACCATGGCACCTACCAGTACGATGCCGTGTACAAAGTTGGAGCCCGACATCAACGGCGTGTGGAGGATGACCGGTACGCGGGCAATGACCTCGTAACCGGTAAAGCCGGCCAGCATGAAAATATACAGTGCAGTAAAGCCTTCGATCATGATGCAGGTCCTTCCACCAGCTCGCGGCTGGGGGCGTGTTTGATTTCACCCTCGCGGGTCAGTGTGCTGTCGGCTATGACTTCATCGTCGAAATCGGGCCTGAATTCACCCTCCACGATCATCGGGGTAAGGAAGTTCAGCAGGTTGCGAGAGTACATTTCCGATGCGTGGATGGGTAGTTCGCTCGGTACGTTTAACGGACCGTAGATCACTACACCCTTGTGTTCTATGAGTTTGCCTGGCTCGGTGACTTCGCAGTTGCCTCCACCTTCGGCAGCCAGATCGATGACGACAGCACCGGGTTTCATTTGCTCGACAATAGTCTTGCGGATAATTTTTGGTGATGGCCGGCCGGGGATAGCAGCCGTCGTGATCACGGCATCCGCCGCGATGATGTGTGTTTCCAGCACTTCCTGCTGTTTGGCTTTTTCCTCGTCAGTCAGCTCACGGGCGTAACCGCCTTCACCTTCGGCGGATACACCGGTGTCGACGAATTTTGCTCCCAGAGACTCGACCTGCTCGCGGGTTGCACTGCGTACGTCATAACCCTCTACCATGGCGCCGAGGCGCTTGACGGTAGCAATAGCCTGCAAGCCGGCGACGCCAGCACCGATCACCAGCACCTTGGCCGGGCGGATGGTGCCGGCGGCGGTAGTCAGCATGGGGAAGAAGCCACTGGCGTGGTTGGCAGCCAGCAGGGCGGCCTTGTAACCGGCGACTGCCGCCTGCGATGACAGGACGTCCATGCTCTGGGCGCGCGAGATACGCGGTACCAGCTCCATAGCAAAAGCAAGAATCCTGTGGTCGCGCAGTTTGGCAACGCGCTCCGGGTAGCGGTGTGGCTGCATCATACCGACCACCACGGCGCCGTCTTTCATTTGCTCGATTTCAGACGCGTTGGGAGGCTGTACCTTCAGCACCAGGTCAGCTTGCTGGTACACCGCGGCGGCGTCATCGACCAGCGTGACATTCTGGTAGGCGTCGTCCGGGTAGTGACTGCTGACGCCGGCGCCACGTTGCATGATAATTTCGACGCCCAACTTGACGAAGCGGTCGGCAATCGCCGGAACCAGCGCCACACGCCGCTCACCGGCCTCGATTTCTTTGGGCACGCCAAGGCGTATCGACATCTTCAATTTCTCCAGCTCGGGCCAGTCAATTCAACCGGCCGGTTTTGTTCTGTTTGGCTGTTTTGCGCCGAATAATGCGGTAAAGCTGCATAAGGGGCGGAATGATAGCGGATTCGCGGCGACGATGTAACGTCTGGAAAAGGTGACACTGTAGCGAATTGTGCGACTCAACCGCTTACACGATGCGGGATTTCTGGGGTAAGATACAGGAAACCGGATTCGGGAGGTTTGTGTGTACGATTTACATCAGCAAGTCCTGAGAACCGATGCCTCCGGCATGCCGCTGGAATGGGTCAATTACCAGGATGCCGTGCGTCTCTACTACCTGGAGCAGGTGGCCTACAGCTGCGGCACCCACCTGTACACGGTTCACGGTGGCATCTGTGCCCGCACCGGGCGCAGGAGCATCATCCGGGTCAATTCCATTATCGCTACTTACGGCAGCAACCGTGTGTTGACGCGCAACCGGGGCCGCTATGTCCCGCCATTGAATAACCCCGCGCTGTTTCGCCGTGACGCACACCTTTGCATGTATTGCGGTGAGCGCTTCCGTGTCAGCGACCTGTCGCGCGATCATGTGACGCCCATCAGCCAGAACGGGGCCGATACCTGGACCAACGTGGTAACGGCCTGTCGCCGCTGCAATAACCACAAGGCCGGGCGCAGCCCGGAGCAGGCCGGCATGGAGTTACTGGCAGTGCCCTTTACACCTACCCATGCCGAATATATCTACCTGCAAGGCAAACGCATTCTGGCCGATCAGATGGAGTTCCTTATGGCGCACTTCCCGCGCACCAGCCTGATGCACGAGCGCCTGAAACTGCTCGGCTGAGGCAAGTAGTCATTGTGAGCGCAGCGCGGCAATCTGTTTGACCTGGTGCAAGACTGGAGAGATTGCCGCGCTGCTCCCATAGAATCCCTCCGGGCTTCATTACGGGTACCTTACCCTTGTGCGGGTCAAGGCATCGCAATGACGCACTGATCAGAGGCTGCCTGTTATCTGAAAATGGCTATCTGGAAACACATCGCCAGGCAACTGGAATCCCGCATCGGCAGACCCCTAAAGGCGAGCCGCCCGGTTGCCGTGGGTGGCGGTTCAATCAATGAGGCCTGGCGCCTCGAAGATGAAAACCGGTCTTTTTTCGTCAAGCTCAACCGCGCCGCAAAGCTGGATATGTTCGAAGCGGAGGTGGAAGGCCTGCAGGCGCTACGTCAGTCTTGTCCCTTGCGGATTCCCGAGCCACTGGTGTGGGGCACGGCTGAGGGGCAGTCGTACCTGGCCATGGAGTACCTGCCGCTGGGTGGCACGGGATCGGCGACGCGGCTGGGCGAAGGACTCGCTGCCCTGCATCGTTGTACCGCTGACCGCTTCGGCTGGCATCGCGACAATACCATAGGCTCCACCCCGCAGAGTAATGCGCAGGAGAATCGCTGGATAACGTTCTGGGCGGAGCATCGTCTTGGTTTCCAGATCAGCCTGGCTGTTGAAGCCGGCGCCGGCCGTGAACTGGAGGCCGGTGGTGGTGAATTGATCGAGTGGTTACCGGCCTTGATGGACGGGCGCGAGCCGGAGGCCTCGTTACTGCACGGCGACCTCTGGTCGGGAAATTATGCCTTTACGCAGGAAGGCGAGCCGACCATTTTCGATCCCGCGGTCTATTACGGCGACCGTGAAACCGACATTGCCATGACAGAACTGTTCGGGGGATTCGGGGCAGATTTTTATGCCGCCTACAATAATGACTGGCCGCTGGATCCGGGCTACGCGACGCGCAAGACACTCTACAACCTCTATCACATCCTTAATCACTACAACCTGTTTGGTGGCAGCTACCTGTCACAGGCGCAGGGGATGATCAGTCGTTTGTTGAGCGAAGTGCGCTAGAATTTCACCCGTCGTCATTCCGGCGCAGGCCGGAATCCATAGCATCCAGCATCATGGATCCCGGCCTGCGCCGGGATGACGGGTTAATCACAACTTCACTGGTCGTGGTAGGCGCGGCTCAGGTCATGAACTGCTTCGATCATCGCGCCCGCATGTTCCGGGTTGATTCCGGGGTGTATGCCGTGACCCAGGTTGAACACGTGCCCGTTGCCCTTTCCGAAACTCGCCAGCACCTTGCCGACCTGTTCGCGAATGGTTTTCGGCGAGGCATAGAGCACAGAGGGATCGAGATTACCCTGTAATGCAACCTGTGCGCCGACACGACGACGTGCATCCGCGAGGTCCGTTGTCCAGTCCAGTCCCAGCGCATCGGCGCCGGTATCGGTCATGGCTTCCAGCCACTGACCACCGTTCTTGGTAAACAGGATAACCGGGACTTTCTCGTCGCCCATATTTTTTTGCAGACTTTGGATAATGCGTTCCATCGGTTTCAGCGAGAAACGGCAGTAGTCGGAAGGCGTCAGTGCGCCGCCCCAGGTATCGAAAATCATGACGGTCTGCGCGCCGGCCTTGATCTGTGCATCAAGATAAAGGGCAACGGATTGCGCGACAGTTTCCAGCAATTGATCGAGCAGTTCCGGGCGCTCATACAGCATCGCCTTGATGGTACGGAAGTCCTTGCTGGAGCCTCCCTCGACCATGTAGGTCGCCAGGGTCCATGGGCTGCCGGAGAAGCCGATAAGCGGCACACGCCCGTTCAGTTCGCGACGAATGGTACGAACCGCATCCATGACATAACGCAGTTCCTGTTCCGGATCGGGTACCCCGAGCGCGGCAATCTGTTTTTCATCGCGTAGCGGGTTTTTGAAGCGCGGACCCTCGCCCTCCTCGAAGTACAGACCCAGTCCCATGGCATCCGGAATGGTAAGGATGTCGGAAAACAGGATGGCAGCGTCAAGCGGGAAACGTTCGAGCGGTTGCAGGGTGACTTCGCAGGCCAGCTCGGGATTGGTGCAAAGATCCATGAAACTGCCGGCTTTCTTGCGTGTTTCGCGATACTCGGGCAGATAGCGGCCGGCCTGGCGCATCATCCACACGGGGGTAACGTCAACGGGCTGGCGCAGCAGGGCGCGGATGAAACGGTCGTTTTTCAGTTCAGTCATGGGGTGTATTAAACCGGTTAGGGTGTGAGGTGTCATCCTGTTTTTTGGGGTGTTATTTTCGCCCGGTGTCAGAGTTATAGGGAACCACTGATTAATCCGCCATGCTTGCCCACCAGCCTGACGTTAACGAGGAAGTTCGGAAGCCCCCATCAGGAATTCATCCACCGCCCGCGCACACTGCCGCCCCTCACGAATCGCCCACACAACAAGAGACTGCCCGCGGCGCATATCACCGGCCGCAAATACCTTTTTAATGGACGTCTGGTAGGCCGTTTCACCTTCCGTGTCGCCCTTCACATTGCCGCGCGGATCGTACTCAACGCCAAGGTCATTCAACAAACCTTCCTGGATCGGGTGCACAAAACCCATCGCCAGCAATGCCATGTCGGCCTCGATCTCAAAGTCGCTGCCTTCGATTTCGCTCATCTGCCAGCGGCCCTGGTCATCCTTGTTCCACTCGAGGCGAATGCAGTGCAGTTTTTTCAGTTTGCCGTTTTCGCCGATAAATGCTTTTGTCGCAACGCTCCATTCGCGTGTGACGCCTTCCTCCTGCGAGGTAGAGGTGCGTAGCTTGTTGGGCCATTCCGGCCACGTGAGTAGCTTGTCTTCCTTTTCCGGTGGTTTGGGCAGGATTTCGATTTGTGTGACGGATTCACAACCCTGGCGGATGGAGGTTCCGATACAGTCGGAACCTGTGTCACCGCCACCGATGACAACAACTTTTTTACCGGTGGCCATGATGGATTCATTTTCAGGAATTTTATCACCGGCCACACGGCGGTTCTGCTGTGGCAGGAACTCCATGGCGAAATACACGCCTTCCAGATCACGCCCGGGTACCGGCAGGTCACGCGGCTGCTCGGAACCGCCGGTGAGGGCGATCGCATCAAATTCACCGAACAGATTCTGTGCACTGATATCAACGCCGACATGTGTGTTGGGTTTGAAATGGATGCCCTCGGCTTCCATCTGCTTCATACGCTTGTCGATGTGGTGCTTTTCCATTTTGAAGTCAGGGATGCCGTAGCGCAGCAGGCCACCGAACCGATCATTTTTTTCGAACAGGGTGACATTGTGCCCGACACGAACCAGTTGCTGGGCGCAGGCCATGCCCGCAGGCCCGCCACCAATGACGGCAACTTTCTTGCCGGTTTTGTTTTCGGCGATCTTCGGTTCAAGCCAACCATTGTCCCAGGCCTTGTCGACGATGGCGCACTCGATGGTTTTGATGGTAACCGGATCGTCGATCAGGTTGAGTGTGCAGGATTCCTGGCAGGGCGCCGGGCAGATACGGCCGGTGAAGTCCGGGAAGTTGTTGGTCGAGTGCAGCACCTTGCTGGCCTTTTCCCACTTGCCCTTGTACACCAGGTCATTCCAGTCCGGAATGAGGTTGTTGACCGGGCATCCTTCGTGGCAGAAGGGGATGCCGCAGTCCATGCAACGCGCGCCCTGGGTGCTGAGCGTCTGCTCATCCAGGGGAATGATGAATTCACCAAAATACTTGATGCGTTCTTCAACAGGTTTGTAGCCGCGGTCTTTGCGCGGGTACTCCAGGAATCCGGTTGGTTTGCCCATAGTGTCAGTTCAGTCCCGAGGTTTTAGCTTGCAGCGGCCAGTTCGTCGGCCTGTGCCTGTTTCATTTCTTGCAGTGCGCGGCGGTAGTCGACCGGCATGACCTTGACGAATTTCGGCAACATCGCGTTCCAGTTGTCGAGTATGTCTTTCGCAACACTGCTGTTGGTATAGCGGTGGTGTTTCTCGATCAGCCGATGCAGTCGCAATGCGTCATAGCGTGTCATGTCAGTGCTGATATCGACCTTGCCGTGGGTTTCCAGATCGCCGCCCTGGTGTTCCAGTTCTTCCAGTGCCTCGTCTTCTTCCGGTACCGGTTCCAGTTCCACCATGGCGAGGTTGCAGCGCGATTCAAAGTTGCCTTGTTCATCCAGCACATAGGCGATACCGCCACTCATGCCAGCTGCAAAGTTACGTCCGGTTTCACCCAGCACGACCACCACGCCGCCGGTCATATACTCGCAACCATGGTCTCCCACACCTTCAACAACAGCACTTGCACCGGAGTTGCGTACGGCGAAGCGTTCACCGCCAACGCCGCGGAAGTAGCATTCACCCGATATTGCGCCGTAAAGCGTAGTGTTGCCGACGATAATGTTTTCTTCCGGCACGATCGGGCAGTTGGCGGGCGGGTAGATTACCAGCCGTCCACCTGACAGACCTTTGCCGACGTAGTCATTACCTTCGCCTTCCAGTTCCAGTGTTACACCCTGCATCACCCAGGCGCCGAAACTTTGTCCGGCCACACCGTCCAGTTTGATGTGAATGGTGTCGTCGGGCAGGCCTTCATTGCCATAGCGTTCAGCGACGCGGCCGGACAGCATGGTACCGACGGTGCGGTTAACATTGCAGACAGGCGTTTCAATCCTGACAGGTTCACCACGTTCCAGTGCTGGTCCGGCCTGCTCGATAAGCGCGTTGTCGATCGCCTTGTCGAGACCATGGTCCTGGGTTTCGCAGTTGTAAACAGCGGTATCCGGGACATTGGGCATGTGCAGTATGCGTGAATAGTCGAGACCGTGCGCTTTCCAGTGGCTAATGCATTTGCGCATGTCCAGCTTGTCTGCACGACCGATCATTTCGTTCATGGTGCGGAAGCCAAGCTTCGCCATCAGCTGGCGAATTTCCTCGGCGACGAAGAAGAAGTAGTTCACCACGTGTTCCGGTTGACCAACAAAGCGCTTGCGCAGTGTTTCGTCCTGGGTGGCAACACCGACCGGGCAGGTGTTGAGGTGGCATTTGCGCATCATAATGCAGCCTTCCACGATCAGCGGTGCAGTGGCGAAACCGAACTCGTCGGCACCCAGCAGTGCGCCGATAACAACGTCGCGACCGGTGCGCATACCGCCGTCGACCTGTACAGCGATACGTCCGCGTAGCTTGTTCAATACCAGGGTCTGGTGAGTTTCAGCAAGCCCCAGTTCCCATGGGCTGCCGGCGTGACGGATGGATGTCAGCGGTGAAGCGCCGGTGCCGCCATCGTAACCGGCGATGGTCACATGGTCCGCGTGCGCCTTGGAAACGCCCGCAGCAACTGTGCCTACACCGACTTCCGACACCAGTTTAACGCTGATGCGCGCTTTCGGATTGACGTTCTTCAGATCATGGATCAGTTGCGCCAGATCTTCGATGGAATAGATATCGTGGTGCGGCGGCGGTGAAATCAGGCCGACACCCGGCGTGGAATGGCGCACTTTGGCAATCCAGTCATTGACCTTGTGGCCGGGCAGCTGACCGCCTTCGCCGGGCTTGGCGCCCTGCGCCATCTTGATCTGGATGTCGTCGGCGTTGACCAGGTATTCAGTGGTAACGCCGAAGCGGCCTGATGCCACCTGCTTGATGGCGGAACGCATGGAGTCGCCATTTTCCATCGGTTTGAAGCGTGAACGTTCCTCACCACCTTCACCGGTATTGGATTTACCGCCGATACGGTTCATGGCAACGGCCAACGTGGTATGCGCTTCCCAGGAAATGGAGCCGAAGGACATGGCGCCGGTTGCGAAACGCTTGACGATGTCCTTCGCCGATTCGACTTCATCGAGCGGCACCGGATCTTTGGCAAACCTGAACTCGAACAGGCCGCGCAGGGTTTTCAGGTGTTCGTTCTGTTCATCGACCAGTGTCGAAAATTCGGAGAAGGTTTTGGCGTCATTGGCACGTGTGGCGTGCTGCAGTTTGGCGATGGTCTGTGGTGTCCACACATGGTCTTCGCCACGCACGCGCCAGGCGTAGTCGCCGCCGACGTCCAGGTCATCTTCGAAAACAGGGTTGTTGCCGTAGGCGTCCCTGTGGCAGCGTACAGATTCCTCTGCAATCTCTTCGATACCGACGCCTTCGATCATGCTGGCGGTGCCGGTGAAGTATTTATCGACAAACGACTGCTTCAGGCCCACGGCATCGAAGATCTGCGCGCCGCAATAGGACTGATAGGTGGAAATTCCCATCTTGGAGAAGACTTTCAGCAGGCCCTTGCCAACGGCCTTGATGTAGCGCTTGTTGATCTCTTTCTGATCGAGGTCTTCCGGAAGGTCATCCTTCATGGAAGCCAGGGTCTCGAAAGCCAGGTACGGGTTGATAGCCTCGGCGCCATAACCGGCCAGCGTTGCGAACTGGTGGACTTCGCGGGCCGCACCGGTTTCAACGACCAGGCCTGATTCCGTGCGCAGGCCCTCACGCACCAGGTGATGGTGTACGGCCGATGTGGCGAGCAGCGCGGGGATCGGGATGCGCTGTTCATCGACAGACCGGTCGGACAGGATAAGAATGTTATAGCCATCACGTACAGCCTGCTCAGCCTGCTGGCACAGTGAGTCCACGGCATTTTCCATACCGGCCGGGCCGAGATCGGCGGGGTAACATATGTCGAGTGTGCAGGTTTTAAATGCACCGTCAGTGGCCACTTCGATATCGCGTATACGCTGCAGATCCTTGTCGGTGAGGATCGGTTGCGTCACTTCCAGGCGCATGTGCTCGCCGCCCGAGTGCAGACTCAGCAGGTTCGGGCGCGGGCCGATCAGTGAGACCAGCGACATGACCAGTTCCTCGCGGATCGGATCGATCGGCGGGTTGGTGACCTGGGCGAAATTCTGCTGGAAATAGTTTGCCAGTGGCTTGGCCTTGCTCGACAGCACGGCAACCGGGTTGTCGGCACCCATCGAACCGATGCCTTCCTGACCGGTAGCCGCCATGGGCTTCATCAGGATCTTGAGGTCTTCCTGGGTGAAACCAAATGCTTGCTGACGGTCGAGCAGCGTATCCGGGTTTCCTTCAACATCATTAACCTGGGCAGGCAGGTTCTTGAGGTGAATCTGTGTCTTGTCCAGCCACGTCTTGTAGGGATGACTGGAGGACAGTGATTCCTTGAGTTCAGCATCATCGATGATGCGGCCCTGCTGCATATCGATGAGGAACATCTTGCCCGGCTGCAGGCGCCACTTCTTGACGATCTTTTCATCGGGGATGTTCAGTACGCCCATTTCCGAGGCCATTACCACCAGGTCGTCATCGGTAATCAGGTAGCGCGCCGGGCGCAGGCCGTTACGATCCAGGGTAGCGCCGATCTGACGGCCATCGGTGAAGGCCACAGCGGCCGGGCCGTCCCACGGCTCCATCAGCGCGGCGTGGTATTCATAGAAGGCTTTACGCTGGTCGTCCATCAACGGGTTACCGGCCCAGGCTTCCGGGATCAGCATCATCATGGCGTGTGCCATGGAATACCCTCCGGCAACCAGCAGTTCCAGCGCGTTGTCAAAACAGGCCGAGTCACTCTGGCCTTCCGGAATCAGCGGCCAGACTTTTTCCAGGTCGGCACCAAACAGTTCTGATGCCATGGAGTGCCGGCGTGCACGCATCCAGTTGACATTGCCGCGCAGGGTATTGATCTCGCCGTTGTGGGCGATCATACGGAACGGGTGAGCCAGGTCCCACGACGGGAAGGTATTGGTTGAGAAACGCTGGTGCACCAGTGCCAGCGCGGACACCATACGCTCGTCACGCAAGTCCCTGAAATAAGTGTCGACCTGGTTGGCCAGCAGCATGCCCTTGTACAGCAGGGTACGGCTGGAGAAAGACGGGATATAAAAGTTCTCACGACCTTCCCAGTCGGAGTCACGCACGGTGTTCTCGATTACCTTGCGGGTAATGAACAGTTTGCGCTCGAAATCATCCTGGGTCGGGCAGTCACCGCCGCCGTTGATAAAAACCTGGCGAACCACGGGTTCCACGTCCTTGACGCTCTGTCCAAGGCCGCTGTTATCCACCGGAACATCGCGCCAGCCGAGCACTTCCTGGCCTTCTTCGCGGGCAATCCGCTCGATTAATGCTTCACATTCCGTGCGGGTCCGGGCTGGCTGTGGCAGGAACACCATGCCCACGGCATAGGTCCCCGGTGCGGGGAGCTCAAAACCGAGTGTGGCACATTCCTCGCGCAGGAAAGCATCCGGCATCTGTATGAGGATACCGGCGCCGTCACCGGCCAGTGGGTCGGCGCCAACTGCGCCACGGTGAGTCAGATTTTCAAGGATCTGCAAGCCTTGCCTGACAATGGCATGGGTTTGCTCGCCCTTGATATGGGCAACAAAACCAACGCCGCAGGCGTCGTGCTCGTTTTCGCGGTCATACAGACCCTGCTTTTCCGGAAAAGCCCCGTGACTCATACCCGACCTCTGGTTAACTAGCTTATTATTCAGTAGCTTGTGCATATGCGCACACAAAACCACCCACGCCCGAATCTGGGGGGGTGGTACAACCCGAACGTAAAAATTTGGGCCGGAAAGAATAATGGAGATAGGCCTCTGACGCCAGCGTTTTTCGGGGTTAAACCCCGGTTTCTCTGCGGAATTTGCCTTGCCCGGAGTTATGGCGATTTATTGCGCTGCATTGATGCTGTCCTGGACAGATTTCAGGGTGCGTGGCCAGGGTTTGGCATTTTGTACCTTGTCCGGCAATGCACTGCGCGCGGCCAGCGCGGCAGCCTTGTCGGGATAGAGGCCATAAAGCAGCACATACCAGTCGGCATTACGGTATCGACCCCGGTAAAAAGCCGCAGTGTCAGGTTCCAGAGAATTGCTTTTGATGTAGTCCAGAATGGAGGAAGGATCGCGCGACCCCAGTAACTGAAGAGTGAAGGCATCAGGGGATTGCTGCAGTAGCCAGTTTTCGCGGTGTGGTTGTGCGGTTTTCACAGCAGATTGTTGTGTTTCAGGTTTTGCTGCCCTGGCTTGCAGGGCGGGAGGTATTTCTGGTCGGGCAGGCCGGGTTGGTTGGGATGTATCAGGCGGGCCTGGGCTGACCGGGCGTGTTGTGCCTGTTTCAGCTGTAGCTGATGCAGCATTGGCAGAGGCCGGTTCTGCCGGTTCAGGTCCGACATCCCTGGCGGGTAGCGGGCGGTTTGCTTCGGTATTTGTCACGGATGGTATAGCCGAGGGTGTATTTACTGGTTCGGCCGTTGTTACTGTTGTGACGGGTTGGCTGGAAGTGGTTTTGTCCGTGTTGGCAGGCGCCTCTCCAGCGGAAGGTTTCAGGTCCTGTACAAGGCGCCCGCTATCGATAGTTTCAGCAGGAAGAATGAGCGGCAGCTCCTGTTCAGCCGTTCCCGAGTCCCGGACAGGTGGTTCGGTCGGGGTGAGGCGTTGCCAGCCAAGGTAGCCGGCAAGTAGCGCAATGGCAAGCGAGGCCCCGACCCAGACCGGCGCGCTGTTTTTTTTTCGTCCGCGCTGTATGGGGGCGCGCTTCTTGATCCTGGCGCGCATGTGGTGGTCGACAAGGGATTCATTCGCCAGCCGGTTGATATGTCCGGGTCTGCCACCTGCAGATTTACAGATAGCGCGCACTTCAGTTGGTGTAAATGGACTTTCGCCACTGTAGCCTGCAACAGCCATTCGATACATGAGATAGGCTGCCGTTTCTTCTTCTGTCAGCCTGGGGATATCCAGGACCTGGCAGGTGTGTTCGCTGCCCAGCTGCTCCAGCATGGCGCGAATATTCCGGGTGGCCTCAGCTGTCCCGAACAGTACGATATGCAGGCGGTCACCATCCGGCAGGTCGGCCAGTTCGCAAATACGCCGGCAGGCAGCTTCGTCGAGCTGTTCGGTATTGTCGATCACAATAATCAGTTGTTGAGAAGCTTCGCTTTGTGCTGCCCAGCGTGCGAGCAGTGTTTGCGCATCTTCACCCGGCGAAACACCCATTGTCTGAGCGAGGCTTTCGGACAGCGGGTCGCCCTGGCCAGCGTCGATAGCGCAGATAATCCATTGCGGATTGGCGTGCCTCAGAAATTGATCGAGTAGCGTGGTCTTGCCACTGCCGGGAGGGCCGTTTACAACAACAATCGACTCACTGAACTGGACCAGATGGGTAAGCAGGTCAAGCCGCTGCGATAACGTGCTGCCGGCGTAGAAAAACTCCGGATCGATTTGTTCCCCGAATGGATGGCGTCGCAATGACCAGGCTTGCAGGTAGTCGGGTTGTCCAGCGACTGATGTTTCGTTCATGTCTGTGCCTGCATAAACACAACCTGGTAACCTTTTTTCAGCTGGGCGTCCCGTATTGACATCATGGCTTCTTCCGCCTGTTCGCGATCAGTATAGTGATCCCTGATCATACGTCCGCCAGCACCCTGGTATCCCCATTCACGCACAAGTGTCCAGCCATCGATCAGGTCTTCCTGCAGGTGCAGGTGATAGAACCTTGGTGGGCCGGCGTCGCCGGGCGGGATCTGCATATAAATGCGCATGTTTTGTCTCTGCCAGGCACACTGTGCTCAAGTCAGTTCTCCCGGATTGTATACCCGGTGGTGTTCGCCAATGGCATAGCGGTCGGTCATACCGGCAATATAGTCTGCAACGCCCCGCGCCTGCCCGCTTTCTCCATGTTCGACCCGAAGGGCGGTAACATGTTCCTGTGCTTCATCCGGTAACAGCTGCGGATCCTCGTTAAAAGCAATGAACAGGTCGCGAATAACACGCCTGGCCTTGGCGCTCATCCGGTGTACGCGATAGTGCCTGTACAGTTGGTTGCGCAGAAAACGTTTCAGTTCCAGGTTGCGTTCACGCATGGCGTCGCTGAAGGTGATGAGTGCCTGAGGTTGTCTGCGGACAGCATCGAGGTCCGCAGGGCATGCTTCGGCCAGTTGCACCTGGCTGGTTTCGACCAGGTCTACAACCTGGCAATTTATCAAGCGCCTGACGACTTCGTGAATGACGCGCCGTTGTGAAAGTGCAGGGTAGCGTTGTGTGACTTCGCTGTATTGCTCGGCGAATAATGGCACTTCATTGAGTTGTCCAACCTCGATCAGGCCGGCGCGTAGCCCGTCGTCGACATCGTGACTGTTATAGGCGATTTCGTCGGCAAGATTTGTGAGCTGGGCTTCAAGGCCGGGTTGCTGTTTGTGCAGAAAACGTTCTCCGACATCGCCCAGTTCTGCGGCATTTTTCGGTGAACAGTGTTTGAGGATGCCTTCACGTGTTTCAAAGGTCAGGTTAAGGCCGGGAAAGTCGGCGTATTTTTCTTCCAGCTCGTCAACGACACGCAGTGATTGCAGGTTGTGTTCGAAGCCGCCGTATTCTTTCATGCAACCGTTGAGCGCATCCTGGCCGGCATGCCCGAAGGGTGTGTGTCCAAGATCGTGCGCCAGCGCGATGGCTTCTGTCAGGTCCTCGTTCAGCCGCAGTGCGCGTGCTATGGATCGTGCAATTTGCGCTACTTCGATGGAATGTGTCAGGCGCGTACGAAACAGGTCACCTTCGTGATTCACGAATACCTGGGTTTTGTATTCCAGTCGGCGGAATGCAGCGGCGTGAATTATACGGTCACGGTCTCGCTGGTACTCGCTGCGGTAATTCGGTGGTGGTTCGTCATGGCGGCGTCCGGCAGATATAGCATCCCTTGCTGCATAGGGCGCCAGCCCGGTTTCGTGCCCGAATTCATCTGGCAGACTGTTCATGAACCTGTCATCGGCAGTTTCCGGCTGAGTGTTTCATCGAGGTGCCCATGGTCGTAATCAGCTGTAATCTTCGCTGCTCCGATGGCGTCGAGCAATACCAGCCGCAGACCGTCATCCATGGCTTTTTTATCAACTGCCATGAGTTCAAGGAAGCGGTCGCTGGAAATATCCCCGGGTGGATCGGTCGGCAGGCCTGCTTTCTTGAGCAGGGCCCTGATGCGACTCACATCAGTGTTGTCTATCCAGCCATGGCGCGCAGACAGGTCTGCAGCCATGGCCATGCCGGCGGCCACCGCCTCGCCATGCAGCCAGTTACCGTATCCCATGCCGGTTTCAATGGCATGCCCGAAGGTGTGGCCAAGATTAAGCAGGGCACGTTTGCCACTTTCCCGCTCATCAGCGGCGACAATCTCCGCCTTGCAGCGGCAGGAACGCTCGATAGCGTAAACCAGCGCCTCGGTATCGCGCTCCAGCAGGCGAGTTATGTTGGCTTCAAGCCACTCAAAAAACTCACGGTCCTCAATCAGTCCGTATTTAATGACTTCTGCAATGCCGGCCGAGAGCTGGCGGTCATCCAGCGTGCTGAGTGTATCGGTATCTGCAAGCACCAGCCGGGGCTGATGGAAGGCGCCGATCATGTTCTTGCCGAGCGGATGGTTGACACCGGTCTTGCCGCCGACCGAGGAATCTACCTGGGCCAGCAGGGTGGTCGGGATCTGGATAAAATCTACACCCCGCTGATAGCAGGCGGCGGCAAAGCCAACCATGTCGCCGACCACACCTCCGCCAAGCGCTACCAGGCAACAGGAACGGTTAAAGCGTTTCTCCAGTAGCGCATCAAAAATGGTATTCAGTACTTCGAGCGTTTTGTATTGCTCGCCATCCGGCAGGATAAGTCGCTCGAGCCGGTAATCCTGCAGTGCTTCGCAGACAGTATCCATATAAAGCGGGGCTACCGTGTTGTTGCTGACGACCATCACCTGGCGCCCGCGAATGGCCGGTTCATAGAGCGCAGTGAGGGACAGCAGGCCTGGCCCGATATGGATCGGGTAGCTGCGTTCGCCAAGTTCAAGTTGCAGGGTTTGTTTGATCATTGCTCAAGGATAAGGGGGTGACCGGTTTTCCTCAACAAAGTGAGTGATTTTCTGTACCACGTCACGTACCTTGCAACCGTCGGTCTCGATAACAAAGTCTGCGATTTCCCGGTAAAGCGGGTCACGCTCGGCGAGCAGCTGCTCCAGTTTCTCACGAGGATTGTCGGTTTGCAGCAGTGGGCGGTTTCGATCATGTGCAGTGCGCTGCAGCTGCTGGTCGACGGAAGTCTGCAGGTATATGACATTGCCGCGGCTGGCCAGATGCTTGCGGTTTTGCGCATCCAGTACAGCCCCGCCACCGGTGGCGAGTACGATCCCCGGTTTGGCCGATAGCTCATCAATGGCCTCTTGTTCGCGCTTGCGAAAACCGGATTCTCCTTCCAATTCAAAGATTAATGGAATATCGACACCGGTTCTGGCCTCGATTTCCCGGTCGCTGTCAATGAACTGAAGGTTCAGAGTACGCGCCAGTTTTCGGCCAATGGTGGATTTGCCGGCCCCCATGGGGCCGACCAAAAAAAAACTGCCCGACATTTTCATGCCGGGCAGATATGCCAGAAATTCAGGCTGTGTACAAGTCGGGCTACTGGATACTGATGCCCTGCTTGATAAGTTTGGGTGTTACGAAGATGAGCATTTCGCTCTTTTCGTTGGTTTTTCGATCGGTTCGGAACAACCAGCCTACACCCGGCAGCTCACCAAAGAAGGGAACACGTTCCGTTTCCTTGCCGCGCGCCTGCTCGTAGATGCCGCCCAGTACCAGGGTTTCACCATTATCAACCAGTACCCGTGTTTCGACATTTCGTGTATCGATGCTGGGTACACCGGAGAAGATCTGGCCGACGCTGTCCTTGCTGACCTTGAGATCCATGATAATGCGATCATCCGGTGTGATCTGGGGTGTGACCCGCAGTTCCAGAACAGCTTCCTTGAAGGTGACAGCCGTGGCGCCACTGGATGATGCCCGCTGGTAAGGGATTTCAACACCCTGCTGGATAACGGCTTCCTGCTGATTGGAAGTAATGACGCGCGGGCTTGAGATGATTTCACCGCGATCTTCCAGTTGCATGGCACTCAGTTCCAGTGCCAGCAGGTTGCTGCCCAGTTTGCCCAGTGCGATACCCAGTGCGCCGGACGGGTTGGTGGCAGGAAGATTGACCAGCAGACCTTCGTTACTGCTGCCGCCCGGGACTTCATAGGCGGTGATGGTATCGGCGTAATTCACATCGCCGTTCTGCTTGCCGCCCAGTACGAACTGGGTTTCGTTGTCACGCGCCGTACTGTTGTGGCTGAGGCCGAACTTGACGCCCAGTTCGCGGGTGAAGTCATTGTTGGCCAGAACAATACGCGACTCGATCAGTACCTGGCGTACCGGTATATCCAGGCGGGATACCAGGCGACGGATCTGTTCCAGTTTATCAGCGGTATCCTGGATGAGCAGCGTATTGGTGCGTTCATCAACAGATACCTTGCCGCGTTCCGACATCTGTGAGCTGTCTTCGCTGCTCAGCAGTTCGGCAAGATCAGTGGCCTTGGCGTAGTTGACCTGGATGAGGTCAGAATACAGTGGTGCCAGTTCCTCGATCTGTTTCATCGATTCGAGTTCAAGTTTTTCGCGTGCGGCGATTTCCTCACTCGGAGCGATCAGGATGACATTGCCGTTTTCACGCTTGGCAAGGCCCTTGGTTTTCAGCACGATATCCAGAGCCTGGTCCCAGGGTACATTCTGCATGCGCAGACTCAGGTTGCCGGTGACGGAATCACTGACCACGATATTCTGGCCGGTGAAGTCAGACAGTAACTGGAGCACGGAGCGGACTTCGATATCCTGGAAGTTCAGGGACAGGCGTTCGCCGGTGTAACCAAACTGCTCTTTCTTGGCCAGCTCCTTTTCTTCCTTGGTAGTTTCGCGAACTTCTACCGTGAACTGGTTGTCGCTCTGGTAGGCAAGATGCTCATATTCGCCAATCGGTGTAATTTCCATGCGAACACCGTTTCTCTTGTTCTCGGTATCAACCAGTTTCACCGGTGTGGCAAAGTCAGTGACATCCAGACGGCGCTCCAGTTCTTCTGGCAGCGTGGCGCCGCTGAAGTCCAGAACAATCTTGCCGGCTTCCTGTCGCATGTCTACCGGGATGGAAGGATCGGACAGGGTGACTATAACGCGGCCTTCACCCTGCTCACCACGTCGGAAGTCTACGCTGGTGATCGTTGGTGAGATGCTCGCAGTGGTGCTGTCAGCGGGAGCAGTGGCAGCAGGCGCGCTGACACGCTGGCCGGCAGTCCCGAGAACAACAATAATCTTGTTCCCATCGGTGCGGGTTTCGTAGGGCACCATCTCAAACAGATTGAGTACAACGCGGGTACGACCCTTGACCTCGACCGCCGTGATGCTCTTGGCGGGACCTATGCCGATGGATTGTGAACGTTTGGCAAGTTCGCTTTTTGTAGCGGGCAGATCGAAAGCAATACGTGCCGGGTTGTCTATAGTAAAGCTCGCCGGGTTTGAAACAGGCTGACTCAGTTCAAAAGTGATCTGTACCTGATTGCCGGGTAGTCCTGCAAAGTTAATGTCTTTCAGGCTGTTCAGCTGTGGCGCGGCTGCACCTGCAGTCTGCAAGCTGGTGGCAAACAACAACATGCCCAGGGCAAGAAACCTGTTTAGTGTACGGGCAGCTGACCACGTTGCGATTCTCGCGGCATCCTTCCACATTGTGTGAATTGCATTCATCGTTTTTATCTCCAATTACTCGCTGAGTGCCAGTGATGCCTGGCGTTCTATCCATCCCCCGAGGCCATCAGGCACGATCTCGGTTACTTCAACTTCGGATTCAGTGATACTGACAATCTTGCCATGATTCTGGCCAAGATAATTCCCCGGTTTGACCCGGTGTATGGTGCTGTCGCTCATACGTACCAGTGCCCATGACATACCATCACGTCCAAGTGTTCCAACCATGCGCAGGCCATCCAGTGGCTCAGACTCGAGTGGCTCGCGAGGTCGGTTGAAGTCGGGGGAAATGCCGCCGTTCGAAGCATGTGCAACCTGGGATTTTGGCGTTGAATACGAAGGTGGCGTGAATGGATCACGGGCATCCATAGCCTGGTAGAGATGCGTCTCAAAAGGTGAGAACTCAGGTAATGGCTCTACACGGGCAGTTTGCCTGGATTTTACCGAGTCAACGTAGCTACGCAGATCTTCGGTATTGTTGCCGGCACAGCCTGCAATACTGCCGGCCAACAGACCAGCTGCAGCGAACCGCACGAGTGAATTCAGTTTCCCCGGTGAATGATGCATCATTGGGCGCCCCCTTCTTCCTCTTCTTCATCCATATAACGATAGGTTTTCGCAAGGATGTCCATGGTAAGTTTGCCTTCCTTATTATCACTGATGTTCACATCGTGGACCGTAACGATACGCGGAAGCGCAGCTATACCGCTAACGAATTCTCCGAATTCGTGGTAGTCGCCCTTGACGCGGATACTGATGGGAAGTTCTGCATAGAATTCCTTCGGTACCTCGGCCTGTGGTTTGAACAGTTCGAATTCCAGGCCTGCTGCGAGACCGGTCTGGGAGATATCCACCAGCAGTTCCGCAACCTCGGTTTTATTCGGGAGCTGTCGCAGCATGGCACCGAATGATTCACGCATTTCTGCCAGTTGCTGTTCGTAGGCTTCAAGGTTGGCGGCTTTCCGTGCACGGTTTTCAAACGTTGTCCGCAGTTCGACTTCCGTGCGCTCGGATTTTTCGAGCTGGGCACGCTGATCCTTGATATCGAGCCAGTAACCTGCAGCCAGAACGCCGGTGAAGATCACGGCGATAACGAAAACCCTTGCCGGCAACGGCCAGTTGGCGATGTTGCTCAGGTCAAGTTCATTGAGTTCTGAAAGATCCATCAGCTATTTCCCTCCGTGGTTTCCTCAGACGGAGCAATCTGATTGGCACGCAACACAAAGGTTGCGGTCCGACGTTTCTCGTCTTCCTTGGTTTCAATAACATCCAGGCGTGGCTTCCCTATCCATTGTGAATTATCGATGTTGCGCATATAGGCGGATACACGGGCATTGGACTGTGCTACGCCACTCATTGTCAGTGAGGCGCCTTTCTGTGTAATTGTATTCAGGAAAACACCGTCTGGCAGCGTGAAGACCAGTTCATCCATCAAATGAACGCTCTGGGGACGACTGTGCTGCAGTTGCTGGATGATGTCCATGCGTGCGAGCAGGGCTGTCTTGGTTTTCTCAAGGTCCTTGATCCTGGCGATTTTTTTATCAAGAGAGGCGATTTCAGTCTCAAGAAACTTGTTGCGATTGTTCTGTTGATCGATAAGACCGTTCATCTGCATGTGCGTCAACAGCACCAGGAGTCCACCGACGACAGCACTGCCAACGCCGATGACTGCAAATTGCTGCTGTTTCTCTTTGCGAAGTTCTTCGCGCCAGGGGAGTAAATTGATATGAGCCATTAGTCGAAACTCCTCAGTGCCAGTCCACAGGCGATCAACAGTGCCGGTGCATCATTGCTCAGTGACTGTGGTTTCACGCGCGAAGACAGCGACATGGAGGCGAACGGGTTGGCGACCAGTGTTTCCACGCCGAGACGTTCCTGTAACAGGTCGGTGACGCCAGGAACCGAGGCACTGCCGCCTGCGAGGATAATCTGCTCTACGCTGTTGTACTGGCTGGACCCGAAGAAAAACTGCAGTGAGCGACTGACCTGCTGGCACATGGCTTCCTTGAAAGGTTCCAGCACCTCTGGCTCGTAATTCTCAGGCAGTCCGCCCTGGCGTTTGGCCATCCCGGCCTCTTCGTAGGACAGCCCGTAGCGACGCATGATTTCCTCGGTGAGCTGTTTGCCACCGAAGACCTGGTCACGGGTATAGATGAGTTTGCTGTCGTGGACAACATTGAGCGTTGTCATCGTCGAGCCTACATCGATTACTGCGACCGTCTTGTCGGCACCGTGGTCAGGTACCTGGTCAAGTAACAGCTGGAAGGCATTTTCCGTGGCGTAAGCCTCGACATCGACGACCTTGATATCCAGCCCGCCGTTTTCCACGGCAGCAGTCCGCATATCGACGGTTTCCGTCCGGCAGGCGGCGAGCAGTACGTCAACCGTATCCGGGTTGTTGTCAGACTGGCCAAGGACCTCAAAATCCAGGCTGACCTCTTCCAGTGGATAGGGAACATACTGGTCCGCTTCCATCTCTATCTGACTGTGGAGTTCGTCATCCGACAGGTTGTTCGGCATCGGAATCACCTTGGTGATCACCGAAGAGCCGGCAACTGCGACTGCGGCGTTGCGGGTATGGGCGCCCGCGCGCTTCATCGCTCGCCGAACGGCCTCACCCACGGCTTCCACGTCGGTGATGTTCTTTTCGACGACAGAATTGGGCGGTAAGGGTTCGACCGCATAGCTTTCTACGCGGTAGCGGTTCCCGTTTCGGCTGAGTTCGAGTAATTTGACCGCGGATGAGCTGATATCCAGCCCCACCACCGGCGGTTTTTTCCGTGTAAACAGTTGCGCGATCTGCACCGTTATTTCCCTTTAAATTCACTGCAATTGCAGTGTATTGATACGGTTATGGATTAGAGAGCAACACCAAATCATTGTCAATCAAGTGCTCTTTATCCTCTTGGGTTCGATTCAGAGTATCGGACGCTTTATACTGAAGTTTAGGAATCCTTTTGATTTTAATTTTGAACCCCATCACATCTCCGCCAAATATATGACACTTCATACCCGATTCTTGCGTTTTTTGCTTGCCTCAGTGTTCGCACTCTCGACAGCAGTACTTATCGTCATTGTTGCTGCATTCTTTTATATATCACCCCAGTTGCCGCCCATTGAACGCCTCAAGGATGTCCAGTTACAGGTGCCGCTGCGGGTTTATGCTCATACGGGGGAGCTGGTTGCAGAGTTCGGCGAGCAACATCGAGAGCCTGTACGCTATGAACAACTTCCCCAGGCCGTTATTGATGCCATCCTGGCAACCGAGGATGATCGCTTCTTCCAGCACCCCGGTGTCGACTATCAGGGGCTGGTGCGTGCAGTGGTCAAATTAATCAGTACCGGTGAAAAGCGTCAGGGTGGTAGTACCATCACCATGCAGGTGGCACGTAATTTTTTCCTGAGCAGCGAGAAGACTTACCTGCGCAAGCTGACTGAAATTTTTCTGGCGTTGAAAATCGAGCGCTACCTGAGCAAACAGGAGATTCTCGAACTTTACCTGAACAAGATTTATTTTGGTCATCGTGCCTACGGCATCGGTGCGGCGGCACATGTGTATTACGGTGTTGATATCGATCAGCTTACGATCCCGCAGATTGCCATGATTGCCGGTCTGCCGAAGGCTCCCTCGGCGAATAACCCGATCAGTAATCCGAAGCGTGCGCTTGAGCGGCGGAACTATGTGCTCGGACGTATGTATTCGCTGGGTTTCCTCGACACGAACACCTACCGCGATGCGCTGGACGCCCTGGACAATGCCAGCCTGCACAAGGCGGCGGTGGAGCTGGAGGCCCCCTGGGTGGCCGAGATGGTGCGCAGCTACATGCTTGAACGTTATGGCGATGAGGCCTACAGCGCCGGATACAATGTCCATACTACCCTGGATGCAGGGCGGCAGCGTGCGGCCAACGCCAGTGTGCGCAAGGCTCTGCTGGACTACGATCAGCGACATGGTTATCGCGGTATTGTGCGCCATATAGAGCTGCCGGATGACTTTGACGATAAGCAGCTTGCCGTTGAATTGAAGGACATACGTCCCTACGGGCCACTAAAGCCGGCCCTGGTTCTCAAGGTCGAAGGTATGTCCGCACAGCTTGTCCTGCGGGATGGCAGCCCGATCGAGATTGGCGAGGAGGGTCTGGTCTGGGCCCGCCGCTATATTACCGTAAACCAGCGTGGCCCCAAACTCGAAAAGGCCAGCGAAGTCCTCGGGCGCGGTGATATTGTCTATGTCCAGCCGCTTGAGGAAGGCCGCTGGCGGCTGGCGCAGTTACCCAATGTATCGGGTGCGCTGGTGTCGGTCAGGCCCGGGGATGGCGCCTTGCAGGCCATGGTGGGTGGTTTTGATTTCTATCTCAGCAAGTTCAACCGGGCGGTACAGGCACAACGACAACCCGGCTCCAGTTTCAAGCCCTTCATCTATTCAGCCGCACTCAACAAGGGCTACACCGTGGCGAGCCTGTTTAACGATGCCCCGGTGGTATTTGATGACTCGTCGCTGGAAACTACCTGGCGGCCAGAAAACTACAGTGGCAAGTTTTATGGCCCGACGCGCATGCGCGAGGCATTAACACGTTCACGCAACCTGGTCTCCATTCGCCTGTTGCGTGCCATCGGTCCGCGCTATGCGGCACGTTATGTACAACGTTTCGGTTTCCGGCCGGATCAGATTCCCAGGGATCTTTCTCTCGCGCTCGGCAGTGGTAACGCGACCCCTATGGAAATGGCGCGAGCCTACAGTGTCTGGGCCAATGGCGGGTTTTACGTCGAGCCATTTTTTATCGAGGAAGTACGTGATGTAAACAACGAGACGTTGTTCCGTGCCCGTCCGGTGCTTACCTGCGATGATTGCAAACCTGATGAGGACGACGGAGAAGCCGACACTCTGGCGCAGGACGCTGCAGAGGAAACACCGAATGACAATCCGGCTGTAGAAGATACCGGCACTGCAGCCGAAGTTGCCGAGGACGGGCTTTCACAGGCCGTCGAAGAGCCCGAACCGGTTTACGCGGAGCGGGTAGTCGATGCGGCAAACGTCTACCTGATGAGTTCGATGATGCAGGATGTAGTTCGTCGTGGAACCGGGCGCCGGGCCATGGCGCTGGGTCGCAATGACCTTGCCGGTAAGACCGGGACCACCAACGACCAGCGTGATGCCTGGTTCTGCGGCTTTAATACACAACTGGTAACAACGGTGTGGGTGGGGTATGACCGGGTACAACAGCTGGGTAATGGAGAGACCGGCAGCCGTGCCGCGTTACCGATGTGGATGTCGTATATGGGTGAAGCTCTGAAGGGTGTACCTGAATCGGTGCTGCAGCCGCCGCCTGGCCTGATTACAGTGCGTATCGACCCCAAGACCGGCCTGCGCATGCCGCCCGGACAGAGCGGCGGGATCTTCGAAATCTTCCGTCCCGAGTATGCGCCTCGCCAGTATAGCCAGCCGGCAGGAGCCGGTGGGTCGGGTGAGTCGTCAGGAACTTCGGCTGAGCCGCTCTTCTGAGTATGGCGCGAGCAGCATCTTCAGGCAAAAGCATGCAAATGCGGGCACGTATTGCGCAGGAAGCCGCGCGTCTGATGGCAGAACAGGGCATTACCGATTTCTACGTGGCCAAGCGCAAGGCGGCGCGCCATCTCGGTGCGCCGGATACGCGTAACATGCCGCGTAACGCCGAAGTGGAGGAGGCACTGGCATCGTACCATCGCCTGTTCCATGCAAGTGAACAGGCAGAGCACCTTGCGGAGCTGCGCACCAGTGCAACCCAGGCGATGCGCTTTCTGGAAGACTTCAGCCCGCGGCTGGTCGGTTCGGTGCTGAGTGGCACGGCCGGGCCGCATTCGGATATCAACCTGCACCTGTTTGCCGATACAGCGGAACAGGTTGCCATGTTTCTGATGGAGCAGAATATTCCCTACGACAGCAAACTGAAGCGTTTCAGGCTGGGCGGAGATGAAACGCAGGAATTTCCGGTATTCGGTTTTCGGGCCGGAGAGCACCCGGTCGAACTGACGGTGTTCCCGAGTGAAGGGAGACGGGAAGCGCCGCGCAGCCCGGTCGATGGAAAACCGATGCGCCGTGCTTCACTCACGGATGTCGAGTTTTTGCTTAACGAGGCGAAGTAACGCACATGATAAAAATTGGTACCCCCTTATCGGAAACGGCAACACGGGTGATGTTGCTTGGCAGTGGCGAACTTGGCAAGGAGGTAATTATTGCCCTGCAGCGACTTGGCGTTGAAGTAATCGCAGTGGATCGCTATGCCAATGCGCCGGGACACCAGGTGGCCCATCGGGCACATGTCATCGATATGACAGACGGCGCAGCACTGCGCGCACTGATTGAAAAAGAACAGCCACACATTATTGTGCCGGAAATTGAAGCTATCGCCACTGACATACTGGCTGATATCGAACGTGACAGTGTTGCACGAATTATTCCCACAGCACGTGCTGTGCAGCTGACTATGAACCGTGAAGGTATACGTCGACTGGCTGCCGAGGAGCTTGGGTTGCCGACCTCGGACTATGCTTTTGCAGAAAGTCTCGATGAACTGACGGCCGCCATTGATGGGGGTATCGGCTACCCCTGTATTATCAAGCCGGTCATGTCCTCCTCCGGCAAAGGGCAGTCGCTGGTGAAAGACAGACAAGCGCTGGCTCATGCCTGGGACTACGCAAAGTCCGGCGGGCGTGTCGATCGTGGACGGGTGATTGTTGAAGCGCTGGTGCATTTTGACTATGAAATTACCCTGTTAACGATACGGTCGGTCGGTGCATCCGGTGAGGTTGAAACAACCTTTTGCGCGCCGGTCGGCCATATCCAGAAGCAGGGCGATTATGTCGAGAGCTGGCAACCGCAAGCGATGAGTGACGTTGCACTTGAACGTGCCAGGGAAATAGCCAGCGCGGTAACAGACAGCCTGGGGGGCCTGGGCCTGTTTGGCGTGGAGTTGTTTATTTCCGCTGACGATGTCTTGTTCAGCGAAGTCAGCCCGCGACCACACGATACCGGCATGGTTACCATGATTACGCAATGGCAGAATGAATTCGAGTTGCACGCACGCGCGATTCTGGGCTTGCCGGTCGATGCGTCGTTGCGAAATGCCGGGGCAAGCGCCGTCATTTATGGTGGCATGGATGAGAAGGGTATTGTGTTCACCGGCCTTGATCAGGCGCTGGCAGTGCCAGGCACCGAGCTGCGCCTGTTCGGCAAACCAGAGGCCTTTCAGCGGCGGCGCATGGGAGTGGCACTTGCCCGGGGTGATTCGGTCGGAGAAGCACGTGAACGCGCGAGTAAGTCTGCATCGCTGGTCAGGCCGCTGGCGCCCTAGCTTTCAGCCGTTGCTACAGGTGCGGTGCCGGCTTGTAGTGTTTGGGGAATCCGCAGCGCGCCACGCCTGAGTCAATCGCGGCCTGGGCCACGGCCGGCGGCACAAAATCCATCAGGCGCGGATCGAAAGGCTTGGGGATAATATAGTCCGGGCCAAACTCCATGTGGTCCTTGCGATAGGCTTCAAGAATTTCTGCCGGTACCGGTTCGTGTGTCAGGGCGCGCAGGCCTTCGACGGCTGCGATTTGCATGGCGTCATTGATGGCGCGTGCACGGACATCCAGTGCGCCACGGAAAATAAACGGAAACCCCAGAACGTTATTGACCTGGTTGGGGTAGTCGCTGCGCCCGGTGGCCATAATGATGTCGTCACGTACCTTGTGCGCGAGTACCGGGCTGATCTCCGGGTCGGGGTTGGACAGGGCAAACACAATCGGTTTATCAGCCATACTGGCGAGCATGGCTTCTGTCACCAGGCCGGGACCGGATACGCCGATGAATACGTCGGCGCCGCGCATGGCATCGGCCAGTGTTTTCCGTTCCGTGTCCACGGCAAACTCCTGCTTGTAGCGGTTCAGGTTACTACGCGAAGTGCTGAGAATACCTTTGCGATCAACCATGAAAATATTGTCTGCACGGGCGCCCAGTGCTTTCAGCAAACGCATGGACGCAATGCCGGCTGCACCTGCACCCAGGCATACGATGCGCGCATCCTTGAGTGCCTTGCCCTTGATTTCCAGGGCGTTGAGCAGGCCGGCGCAAATAATAATGGCAGTGCCATGCTGGTCGTCGTGGAAGACCGGGATATCAAGTTTTTCGATCAGTGCCTGTTCGATTTCAAAGCAGCGCGGGGCGGCAATATCTTCGAGATTGATGCCACCAAAGCCACTGGCAATACGCGCCACAGTATTGATGAAGTCTTCGGTTTTTTCCGCCTCGACCTCAATGTCGTAGACATCGACATCAGCAAAGCGCTTGAACAATACGGCCTTGCCTTCCATCACCGGTTTACCGGCCAGTGCGCCGACATTGCCCAGCCCGAGGACAGCGGTTCCATCGGTGATAACCGCGACAAGGTTGCCCTTGCTGGTAAAGCGGAAGGCATCGTCAGGATTCTTTTCTATCGCACGAACCGGTTCTGCCACGCCGGGCGTGTAGGCCATCGACAGTTCCTGCTGGGTGGTACAAGGTTTGGTTACATGGGTGGCGATTTTCCCGGGTGTCGGGAATTCATGATAGTCGAGCGATTCTTTTTTCAGGTCATCAAACATGAAGGGGTCTCCGGGATTTCCGGTTTACGACAAATCTGCAACGGGTCATGGCGCTGCATGATAACAAGCTTGTGCCGCAACGGGTGATTAACGGACGATTTTCAATCGTTGTCCCGCCACGGGTTCTCCGTCGGGAAAGAGGTTATTCAACAGTCTCAGCTGTGCCTCCGCGTACTTTGGAATTGGCGATTGTCGCGCGAGTGTGGAGAAACGTATTCCAGGACTGGCAGTGATCAGCTTGATATGCAGTCCGCTGGCCAGCTGCTTTTCCTTTGCAGATAATCTGTGGAAGCTGCGTGCAATTTTCTGGAATAACGGGTCAAAGCGTGGCTGGTCTGTTTTCTCATGGCTCAGGCCGATGAACAGGTAGGCGTGTTTGTCAGCGTAGAGTACCGTCAGCCGCGTTATACGCTGCCCGAATTTGGTATTCAGCTCAGTCGTTGCCGTGTAGGCCCGTTGTCCTGCAATGGTGAGTTCGCGGCCATTGCGGAGGGTTTTAAAGCCTTTCTGTTGCAGGTAGCGGAATGGCGTCAGGGTGTCTTTCAGCGGTTCAACACGGATTTCCATATAGGCTTTCTGCTGCGGAGCCAGTGTGATCAGCCGATCCGGCAGGTTCTCGATTTTCCAGTCCTCTGGAAAGTTCAGACCAAAATCCAGCGGTTTGTGCAGAAAGCGCCCTTTAAGCACGACGCCGTTGTCTTCACTGTCGCCGAATGCCAGTCCATCCATGTAGTCCAGAAAACCCTCACGCGCAACGCGGGGCTTGCCACTGACCTTCAGGTGAGCCGCTTCGCCAACAACCTCTTGCAGGCGCTTGTCGTTTTTGGGATGGCTGGCGAAAACACCGTGGTAGCTGCGAGGTTCGCGTCCTTCTTCCCGGGCGCGCTGTTTTTCGAACAGTTCCTGGTTCTTGAGTACCCCGATGACTTCGATCATGGCCTGTGGGTCGTAGCCGGCGCGCGCCAGGTAGCGTGCGCCGAGCCGGTCCGCTTCCAGCTCGTGCTCCCGCCCATAACCGCTGAGCACAGCCTTGCCGGCCACGTTAAACAGGTCGCTACTGCCCTGCACACCAGTGGTGGCCTGCAAAATGGCGCCGGCCAGGCCGGTGACCGTGGCAGCACTTTGCTGGCGAACAGAATGGCGTGCCGTGACATGACCGATTTCATGCCCCAGCACGGCGGCAAGTTCGGCTTCTGAATTAAGATAGGCCAGCAAGCCGCGGGTGATATAAATGTAGCCGCCGGGCAGGGCAAAGGCGTTGACTTCTTTGCTGTCCAGCAAGGTAAACTGGAAGCGCAACTGCGGGCGGTCACCGACGCGCGCCATTCGTTGACCGACCTGTTCAATATAGGCGGCCAGTTTCCGGTCCGGGTAAACCGGCATTTCTTTTGTGACCTGCTGGTGATATTTGCGGCCAAGGTTGATCTCATCGGCCTCCGACATCAGAACAAAGTCCTGCTTGCCGGTAACCGGGTTGGTCGCGCAGCCCTGTGGGCCGGCCAGCAGCGTGATTAGCAGAAAACAAAACGTCAGTGGATAGCGGAAATGGAAAATTTGTTTCATAGCTCCGGTTCATCTGGCCAGCAGGCGCGGGCTTGTCCGCGAACAGATATGGCGCGGAACCCGTTCGCGGTCGCCCCCGCGCCTACTGATCGCTTTTGGTGGGTTGCGAGGATAAGGTTAACATTGCCGGGTGATGCACGTTAACGCGCAATTTGCCGCGAACCCGGTACAGCCAGCCACGGACTTCCAGTGAGCGCCCCACCCATTCCGGCCCGGGTCCGTGCGGGAACCATGGCTGGTCTTCGTCAGCCAGTTTCAGTGTCAGGCGGTTATCCAGCGTGATCCAGGTGGCCCCTCCGCGACGGTTAACGCGCGTGACTTGTCCGCGTACTTGCCGGAACCCTGTGTCACGCAAGGTCAGTGTTTTTGCACGGTGTATTTTCCAGGCGGGGTGCCCCCAGACGCCACGGCCAGCCTTGTGCGCCACATTCTCTGCTACGGTGTAACAGTCCAGGTAACGGATATTGGGGGGTATGGCGATACTCCAGCCCAGCCCTTCACGCAGTAATTGCTCGGCAAGGCTCTGTTTGCGGGTATCCCATAGATTAGCCAGGTGACGCCCGTAGCGGTCTTTGCGATCTGCGCCATACTGCAGCAGAACCTGGTTATCGCTGGCAAATACCAACTGGCGCAAGCGGTTGCGTGCACGGATAGCCAGCGCTTCAGGCGCTTTGCCATCACGTTCCAGTTCGGGTGTATTGATGCCAATGATGCGGATCTTGCGGTCATTGTCCAGCACCAGCGTGTCGCCATCGTGGACAAAACGGACATGTACGGTTTCGGCATTGGCAGGTGGGCTGCAATCCCGCGCCAGCGCGGAAGAGGTCCCGATAATGCCGGCGAGCACAAAAAAGGCGCCCGCGGGCGCCTCTTTTAACCAGTTCCGCACGCGGAACCTCAGGATTTCTTCATGCCGTACTTGCGGCGGAAGCGATCCACACGGCCGCCAGTATCGACCATTTTCTGTTTGCCTGTGTAGAACGGGTGGCACTTGGAGCAGACTTCGATGTTCAGATCCTTGCCCACCGTGGAGCGGGTCTCGAAGCTGTTGCCGCAGCTACAGGTGACCTTGATATCGTCGTATGCCGGGTGGATGTCTGCTTTCATTTAACTCTGCCTCAGAAACCTGGCGGCGTATCCCGATCAATTGCGGGGCGCCTGCCGAAAGGCCGCGAATAATACGGTAATCCCGGGCGGCAGACAAGTCCCGCCGGCTCAGGCCTGTGGCTGGCGGGTTTCGAACCTCAGAATATCCGCATTTGGCAGCGGGTCGGTATTTTCGATGCTCATGCGGTCCAGCGCTTCCTTCAGACCACCGGGGCCGGTCAGGGAGTCCCACATCATTTCACTCAATTTGATACAGGCAGCCATGGGAGAACCGGCGCGGTCACGTACCTGGTCGATTTTCCACTGCAGGCAGCGCATGCGCTGTTGCTTGTGCTCCGGCATGCGTGCAATCAGTTCCTCTATCGCCTGTTCGCGGCGGAGCTCAAAGGCCGCAGGATCAGTCTGTGCGAGCTCTGCCCAGTCATCGAAGTCGATGAGCGGCTTGCGGGATTCAGTCTGTTTTGATTGTAATTCTTGCATCTCTGACCTCCGACGGACTGTTGCATTTGTACTTGTTGTTATTTTGGACTACGAGGGTATCACAACAGTTGCTGGCTTCCCCAATTCAGCAGTATTTCTATATAACATATTGTAAATCATAAAAAACTATTGACCCGGCGTGAGTGCGCAGGGTGATTTTCGGCTCATTTAAGGACATTTTCTTACAAAATGGCTGCCGAAAATCAGCAATTCGTCAAATTTTCGACCCGCTTTTTCAATATCTTACCGATCCTTATCCGGTGTGCGACGGATAAATGGCACTAACTGTCGCCGAGGCACAGAAAATTGTAGCCATATGTCCAGCTTTTCTGGCTTGTTCTGATGCATTTCCTCATATTTTCTCTGCCCAAAAAACTACAGTAAAACAGCAGATTACCGATAGATGTAGACACATTCAAAGAGAGACTGAAGTTGAAGCCCTGCATCTCCTTGAGGTTCAGTAACCTTGTCGACAACGCAATAAAGTTTCCTGCCTGGGAAGAGGATGTCGTGGGCGCCAGTTTGCTGCGACTCAAAATCAGGGAAGTGACTGTATGAATGACAGGCATACTGTCCCTTCCACTTCACCATTGGCGATGCTCATCGACAATGATTTAACCATGCGCCTGCTGCTTCGGCAGTCACTGGAGCAGCACGGTTTCAGGGTTGAGGAAGCCAGCGGTGGAAAGCAGGCACTGGAGATGCTGACACACCTGCAGCCGGATATTATTTTGTTGGATGTTGCCATGCCTGACATGGACGGTTATGCCGTCTGTCAGCAGTTACGTCAAAGGTCAGGGTTCGAGCATACCCCGGTGGTCGTGGTTACCGGCATCGAAGACGTCAATTCCGTAAATCACGCTTACAAGGTCGGGGCTACGGACTTTGTCAGCAAACCGATCAACTGGACCATTTTCGGGCATCGAATGCGGTATATTCTGCGTTCCTCGCAGGCTTTTACAGGCCTGAAAACATCCGAGGCAAGGAGTAACGCCCTGCTGCGCGCCATACCCGACATGATTTTCAGACAGGACGGTGCGGGGCGCTATATCGATTTCCAGGGTGGGCAGGGAGATATGTTACTCATGCCGCCCGAGCGGTTTATCGGCAAGATGATGGAAGATGTTCTGCCGCACGAAATTGCCGAGCCTGCATTGCAGCACCTTCGGCGTGTACTCAGTTCAGGTAGTGCACAGCGCTTTGAATACCAGCTGGAGATCGACGGAACCATGTGCTACTTCGAGGCCAGGATGGTCGCGAGTGGTGAAAATGAAGTGACCAGTCTGGTGCGTGATATCACCGACCAGAAACTCTATGCAGACCAGATCCAGCAACTTGCATTCTATGACAATCTGACTGACCTTCCGAACCGACGCCTGTTCTACGAACACCTGGAACATGAAATTCGGCAGTGTGATCGTACCGATGGAGTGCTCGCCATATTGTTCCTTGATCTGGACAGATTCAAGGTAATCAATGATACGCTGGGCCACAGTACCGGTGATGCCGTACTGGTGGAGGTGGGCAGGCGACTGACAGACTGCGTGCGTTCGGCAGATGCGGTAGCACGCCCCGGACATGAAGACAGTATGACGAGTGTGGCGCGGCTTGGCGGTGACGAGTTTACGATGCTCCTTGGGGGTATTCAGGATGCGCGGGATTCGGAGCCGGTTGCACGACGTATCCTGGAGGCTTTGTTCGTACCGATTAGTGTTGAGGGCCGAGACTTGTTTGTTACACCAAGTATCGGTATTGCCACCTATCCTGCGGACGGCAGTGACGCCGGAACCCTGTTAAAGAACGCGGATGCGGCGATGTACAAGGCCAAGGAAGAGGGGCGTAACTGCATTCGTTTTTATTCAAACAGCATCAATGACCGTGCACTTGCCCGCTTCACGCTGGAGGCAGATCTGCGCAAGGCGCTGGATGAGGATGGACTGGAAGTGTATTACCAGCCGCAGGTCGACTTGCGTACGGGCAAGGCAACCGGAATGGAAGCCCTGGTGCGCTGGAATCATCCGCAGCGTGGCTTCATATCCCCTTCGGATTTTATTCCGGTTGCCGAGGAGGCAGGACTTATTGACGGACTCAGCCGTTGGGTTATGCATACGGCCTGTGCCCAGGCCCGGGCCTGGAGTCAGCAGGGAGCCGGCGAGGTTCGGATGGCCGTCAACCTTTCAGCCCGGCAGTTCTATGCCGGTAATCTTGCCCACGTTGTCGCGGATGTGCTGGCTTCAACCGGCCTGCCTTCCCGCCTGCTTGAAGTAGAGCTTACCGAGGGCATGGTGATGAAAGACCCGAAGGTAACGCTGGACGCGCTTGAAGCGTTGAAAGGGATGGGTGTCAGTATTGCGGTGGATGACTTCGGGACCGGATATTCATCATTGGCCTACCTGAAAAAATACCCGCTCGATGTGCTCAAGATCGACCGCAGTTTCGTGCGGGATATTGCGACGGATCCTGATGACGCTGCTATTGCCAGGGCCATTATCGTGATGGCGAAAAGCCTGGGTATGGTCGTGATCGGTGAAGGTGTGGAAACCGAGCAGCAACTGGCGTTCCTGAGAGAGAACGGTTGCGACCAGGCGCAGGGTTACCTGATGGCCAGGCCGGCCAGTGCCGGAGATGCGGAGAAATACTTGCGTGGACACTTGCTGATAACAGATCATTTCAGAAAGCAGGCCGTGGACTGATGCTTTCCGGAGTGTGCTCACTCAGTTGGCTGAAACCGTACGATCACGGGCCCAGCGGCGCAAGGCTTCCAGAGGCTCTGACATCACAATGGAGAGCGGGCGTGTCTGTTCCAGCTCCGTAAGCAGATGCCGGGTATCCAGGCTGGCCTGTTGTTCTCGTGCAAGGTAAAGACCGGCGACGACCGCCTGTTCGATTTCAGCGCCGGAAAACCCTTCACTGTGATCGGCCAATACATTGAGATCGAAGTCGCTCGCTGACAGGCCACGCTTGTCCAGGTGGATTTCGAAAATCTGTCGGCGTACATCAGCATCCGGCAAATCGACAAAGAAAATCTCGTCCATGCGCCCCTTGCGGATCAGTTCCGGGGGCAACTGGTCGATGCGATTGGCTGTCGCAACAAGGAATACCGGGGCATCACGTTCCGCGAGCCAGGTCAAAAGCGTACCCAGAACACGCTTCGAAGTACCGCTGTCATAGTCGCCGCTGGCGATGGCCTTTTCAATTTCATCGACCCACAGCACGCAGGGCGACATGGCCGCAGCTGTATCGAGAGACTTGCGCAGATTGCGTTCGGTTTCGCCAAAGAACTTGTTATACAGCGTGCCGAAATCAAGCCGCAGCAGTGGCAGCCCCCAGAGTCCGGCAACCGCCTTGGCAGCCAGGCTTTTGCCGCCGCCCTGCACACCCACCAGCAGAATACCGCGCGGCGAGTCGAGTGCCGGGTCGGGTTCCAGGAAGGCGCGGCGTCGTTGTTCCAGCCAGCGTTTCAGCGCTGTCAGCCCGCCAACATCGGAGAAGGCCGCCGTGTCCAGTTCAAAGCTGAGGGCGCCACCCTGGTCCAGCAGTCGGTATTTGGCCTGGCTGACCTGTGGCAGGTCGGCATCGGTGATGGCGCCGTCATCATAAACAGACTTGCGGATCAGGCGGCGCACGTCGGGTTCCGTCAGGCCGACCAGGTGGTTGATTAATTGCGCCAGCGTTGTTTCATCGGTTTTCACCTTTTTGCCCGGGTGGGCTTTGGCCCAGCTGCTGGCCTCCTCGTGCACCCAGCGTTTGATCTGTGTATCGTCCGGCAACGAGAGTGAGAAACGTGCGCTCAGGGGGTGCAGTTCTTCCGGCAGTTCACAGCGATGGCTGATAAACACCAGTGTATGGCTGGATTTGCCATACCCCAGTGCGATTTCCCGGATCAGGCGTATATGAGCAGGATCTTCAAGATAAGGATGAAAGTCGAGCATCAGGTAGATACCCTGCGTACCGGTGGCGCGGATCTGGGCAAGCGCCTGTGCCGGCTCGCGTGCGTGTGTTTGTGGTTCCAGGTCCAGGTCGATACGCTGCAGACCACTGGCGACTGACCAGCGCATCACAGGCTGGCCAAGCCGGATGGCAAGCTGGCGGAACAGGTCTACCGTGCGGCGTTCCTCGGCAGTTTCGATCAATATGATCGGTACGCGTGAGCGGACGAGGGTCTCGATGTCGTGAATGGAGTCTGGCATGGGAAGGATGTTAGCAGAGAATCTTCCGGTAATACTCCTGGTCAGTGCGATTGTCTGGATACACCGCTACCACAGGTTTTCACCCGCAAGTTACCTGTTTATGTCTGTCCTTGTGGTGCTGCACACGGTTGGCGGTCACTATACCTTCGAGCGGGTCCCCTTTGGTCTGGTGACTGACTTCTTCGGTTTCGAGCGAAATAACTATGACCGGTTTGCCCATTTCAGTGTAGGTTTCTACGCTTATCCGGTTGCAGAAATACTTTTAAAGAAACGGTTGGTACGGTCTCCGGCAATCCTGGCAATGTTCCCGGTATTCGCTATCTTTACTGTGGCAGGCAGCTACGAGATATTTGAATGGCTGTACGCCGTTTCCGCAGATTCGAGTGCCGGGATAGCCGTGCTGGGGTCGCAGGGCGACATATGGGATGCCCAGAAAGATATTCTGGCCGATGGCTCGGGTTCAATCTTTGCAACGCTGGTGTTTTTTTATAGCCATCGAGGTGAGATAAAGCTGATCAAAGCGCCTGCATGACAGGATCAGATGGTCTCTTTATGCACGATACGATCCAGCCTTATCTGCAGCTTTTCACCCTCACGGGTCTCTACCAGTAGAAACTCTTCGCTGTTGTGTGCTTGCAGGTCGAGCGGTTTTACCGGTTCGATGTGTGGCTGGCATGATTCGTCATGCCATTCCAGACGCAACATGTCACCGTGCATAATGGCCAGCTCGTACTCGCTGTGCAGTCCACAGTCTATCGGTGTGTAGTCAGTCATTTTCCCGAGTGGCGGTTACGCCGAGCAGAACGCCGTCACTATCGCAGTTAGTGGTCACGAGAATGGGCTGACAGCAGACCGCACAGTCTTCGGTATATTGCTGGCCACCTGCGCTGCAATCTATTTCAATGTCGAAGGCTTCACCGCAATACGGGCATTCAATGCGCTCACTCTCCAGCATGATCAACCTCCCTGGGCAGGAACAGCTCGACAAGGTTGTCGAGGAATCGCCACCCTGTCCGGGTATGTTTCACCTGTTTGCCGTCGAAGTCCAGTAACCCGTCTTCACAGGCACGGGTAATCAGGGCTTGCAGGCTGGAAGCTGGCAGCCCGGTGGCGGCCTCGAATTCATCGAGGGTGAAGGGTTGTTTCAGCCGCAGGCGGTTGAGGGCAAATTCGAAAATGGCTTCGCTGGATTCAAGCTCGCGTTCGCCATCGACAAAGCCGCCGCTGCGCGCGGCGGCAAGGTAGTCTTTCGGATGGCGTTTCTTCCAGCGGCGGATGATGGCGCTGCGTGCTGCGTCACTGATTTTCCCATGGGCGCCGGCGCCAATACCAAGGTAGTCACCGAACTTCCAGTAGTTCAGGTTGTGGCGACATTGATGTCCGGGGCGGGCGTAGGCGGAAACTTCGTACTGCGCGTAACCCGCTCCCGCAAGTCTGGTCTGCCCCTGTTCCTGCATGGCCCAACGGGCGTCATCATCGGGTAGCGTTGGTCGTTGTGTATAGAAAAGTGTGTTGGGTTCCAGTGTCAGCTGGTACCAGGATATGTGATCGGGTTGTAAGGCAATCAGCGCATCGAGGTCATCCAGTGCCTGCTGGATGCCCTGTTCCGGTAGTCCGAACATCAGGTCGAGGTTGATGTTGTCGAAACCGGCACGACGTGCTGCTTCGGCGACGTGGCGCGCTTCATCTGCGGTGTGGATTCGTCCCAGTACCTTGAGGTGATCCGGGTTGAGGCTTTGCACGCCAATAGACAGACGATTGATGCCTGCCTCGCGATAGCCCTCAAAACGTGATTGTTCAACTGTGCCAGGGTTGGCCTCCAGCGTAATTTCAGCGTCCGGCTTCACTGGCAGACGCGCGCGTACGCCGGCCAGTAGCCGGTCCATGGCAGCAGGTGAGAACAGGCTGGGCGTCCCGCCGCCCATAAAAACGGTTTGTACGGTGCGGCCCCACACCCGGGGCAGTTCCTGTTCCAGGTCCAGAAGCAGGGCATCAATGTAGGCGTCTTCCGGCAGGTCATCTTTTACTGCGTGTGAGTTGAAGTCGCAGTAGGGGCACTTGCGGACGCACCAGGGGAAATGGATGTACAGCGATAGTGGGGGTGTTGCAGTGAACCGGAACAGATCCGTCATAATAAGTTACCGGGTGCGTCAGGTGGCGCGCAACAGGGTAATTAATTGTTGCAATGCCTGGCCGCGATGGCTGAGCCGGTTCTTTACTTCCGGCGCCAGCTCCGCCGAGCTGCAGCTCTGTTCCGGGATGTAAAATACCGGGTCGTAGCCAAAACCGTTATCGCCGCGCGGGGTGTGCAGGATGGTGCCTTCCCAGGTGCCTTGCACAATGCGCGGGGTCGGGTCGGCAGCGTGACGCATGTAGACCATCAGGCACTGGAAGCGCGCGCCACGTTCGTTATCGGGTGTGTTTTTCAGGGCATCAAGCAGTTTCAGCAAGTTATCTTCGTCGCTGGCGCCTTCACCGGCATAGCGCGCGGAGTAGATACCGGGTGCCCCATCCAGCGCGTCGACTTCCAGCCCCGAGTCATCAGCTATGGCTGGCAGGCCCGTGTGTTGCGCGGCATTACGTGCTTTGAGGATGGCGTTTTCCACGAAGGTCAGGCCGGTTTCCTCGATGTCCGGTACGCCATATACCGACTGCGGCACCACTTCGAGATTACTGCCTTCCAGCAGTTCGTTGAATTCGCGCACCTTGCCGGTGTTGCTGCTGGCGAGAATGATTTTGTGGTTCATGGTTCAGTGTCCCCCGTCATTGCGAGCGCAGCGCGGCAATCTCTCTCAGCATGGTGCGAGACTCAAAAAGATTGCCGCGCTGCGCCCATAGAATCCCCACGGGCTTCATTACGGATACCTTACCCTTACGGGTCAAGGCATCGCAATGACAGTATTGTTGGTTGGGTGGACAGAGTTTGTCAGCCTTTCAGGGCAGTCTGCTGGATCCGGGTCAGTTCGCCAATACCCTTTTTTGCCAGAGCCAGCATCTGGTTCATCTCATCTTCCGTGAAGGGATGGCCCTCGGCGGTACCCTGCACTTCAATGAAGGCACCTGCATCGGTCATGACCACGTTCATGTCCGTTTCCGCATTGGAGTCTTCCGGATAGTCCAGGTCGAGTACAGGTGTACCTTTATATATACCCACGGATACCGAGGCCACCGAACCGCACAGCGGATTTTCAGTCAGCGTGCCATCCTCGACCAGTTTCCCGATGGCATCTGCCAGCGCGACAAAGCCGCCAGTGATACTTGCGGTACGGGTGCCGCCGTCGGCCTGAATCACATCGCAGTCGATGGTGACAGTGCGTTCGCCGAGTTTTTCCATGTCCATTACGGCGCGTAGTGAACGGCCGATCAGGCGCTGGATTTCCATGGTGCGACCGCCCTGCTTGCCACGTGCCGCTTCCCGGCCCATGCGTTGCGTGGTCGAGCGTGGCAGCATGCCGTACTCCGCGGTCACCCAACCCTGCCCCTTGCCACGCAGGAAGCCTGGCACGCGATCTTCGATGCTGGCATTGCACAGGACTTTGGTGTTGCCGAACTCGATCAATACCGAGCCTTCGGCGTGCATGGTGTAGTTGCGACGGATGGAGACCGGACGCATTTCGTCCGGCTGGCGTTTGCTGGGGCGCATGGAAGATCCTCGGAATCAAAAACTGGCGGCATTATAGCGAAGCCCGGGAACTTTGGGTGGTGTCTGGCTATTTCTTCATTTCCGAGGCGTATTCCAGCATGGCGCGATGGATATCCTCGATGGCCTGTTCCAGCTCATCCTTGTTTTCCGTTGATTCGGCTACGGGCATGTCGGGCGCGGTTCCATCCTGACCGGTTGCGCTGAATGACCTGTCTGCCGCAAGCCAGCGCAGTACGACGCCGCTGATATTGTCACTGTTCGGATAGCTGGCCGACTCCGCTTCCCCGGCAAGCTGGCTGAGGCTTTGCTCCAGTTCACCCGGGCCCTGGATGCTCACCAGCAGGGATTCAGGCACAGCAGACCAGAGGCCATCGGAGCACAGTAGCAGGATATCTTCTGCAGCCAGAATTTCCTGATCGAAGCTGATTTCGGGGAAGCGTGGCGAGCCGCCAAGGCAGCGATTGACACTGTTACGCAAGGGGTGGTTGCGCAGTTCTTCTTCGCTCACCAGGCCACTTTGGAACAGTTCTTCCACCGGGGTGTGGTCACGGGTGCGTTTGAATAATTCGCCTGCCCGCAACAGGTAAAGACGGCTGTCGCCGACGTGCGCCCAGTAGGCCGTATCATTCTGTACCAGGCAGACCACGCAGGTGGTGCGCGGTGTAATGGGCGGGTTGTGGCTGCGGCCAGTATCTACAACATCGAGATGAGCGGTATGTATGGCCTGTTTCAGGAACGCCTGCGGGTCGCTAACAGGCAGGCTGGCGCGCTGGAAACTGCGTGCCAGGCTGTCAATGGTGGTTTGCGCGGCAAGATCACCACGCGCGTGGCCACCCATGCCATCCGCGACCACCAGCAGGACATGGCCGGGTTTCTTTTCCACCAGGCACCTGTCCTGGTTGCTGGAACGGTTTCCCAACCGGCTGGTGGCTGCGACCAGGGTTTTCATGATGAAGACCTGCCCAGTAACGCACTGGCGAGTCGGCCAATGGCCGAACGGGCAGGCTCTGGTGCGGTGTCCGCGGTTAATGCCGCGCGAAATGCGGCGATGCTTTGCGGTCGCAGCGTTGGGTCCAGATCCATTGCCCAGTCGATGGCACGTAGCAAGTTGTCTGAATAGCGTCCACGGAATGCGATCTGGGCGGATTTCAGGGTGTCGCGCTCGCGGCGGTGTTTGGCGTCCAGCGGTGCGTGGCCCTCAATGCAGGCACGCATGGTGGCGCCCAGCGCATAGAGATCCGTCCACGGGCCGACATAGCCCTGGTTCTGGTATTGCTCGGTGGGGGAGAAGCCCGGGCTGATGACTTGCCCCGGTTGTTCCTGCCGGCTCTGGGGGAAACCGTGGACTGCGCCGAAGTCCAGCAATAGCGGCTGGCCGCCCCGGCAGATGTGAATATTGCCTGGCTTGATATCCAGGTGAAGCAAATCATTGTTATGGATCAGTTCCAGGCCATCGAGCAGGGGTGGGAACACCGTGCGCAGGAAACGTTCACTGAGGCCCCTGCCACGCCGTGCTTGCAGGTAGTGTTGCAGGTTTTCGCCAGCCTGGTACTCCATCACCATGTATACTGTGCCGTTGGCCTGGAAGAAGCTGAACACGTTGACAATATTCGGGTGCTTGAGGGTGGCCAGGGTGCGTGCCTCCTGGAAAAACAGCTTCCGGCCGCGCACAAAGCGTGCCTCAGTGTTTGCGTTGCGTGCCTGCACATGGCCATCACTGCCTCTGCAGGCCAGTTTGTTGGGGATATATTCCTTGATCACCACGCGCTGGTTGTCGCGCAGATTACGGGCAAGATAGACCACGCTGAAGCCACCACCACCGAGCGGTCTTTCCAGCTTGTAGCCATCCAGGCATGTACCAGGTTTCAGACTGTCTAGCTTTTTACCCATGATCCTCTAGACTGTGCGGGCAGAATCTTTGTCGATGTGAAATCATCCACAAAAACATATTGTTGCGAATCAAGTATAGCGGCAGAGAATGGGAGTGACTTGAGATGATACGCAGTATGACCGCGTTTGCCCGGGTGGACGGTGAAGTGGAGGGCGCAGAGCTGGCCTGGGAGCTGCGCTCGGTGAATCACCGCTATCTGGAGTGCTTTGTCCGGCTGCCCGAGGAATTGCGCGCGCTGGAGCCTAAAGTCCGTGAGCGGGCCAGTGCGCGGCTGGGGCGCGGAAAGCTGGAATGCGTACTGCGTCTGCGCCTTTCAAGCCAGGCGGCTGCGGCACTCGCGCTTGATGATGAACGGCTGCATGCCCTGCTTGAGGCTTGTCGTGAGGTGGAAATACGCTCGGTAGAGGCCAGCTCGCCTGGTGTTATGGATTTACTGCGCTGGCCGGGCGTGGTGAAGGAGGCGGAACCTGACCGGAAACCGGTACAGGAGAAGGCGCTTCTGTTTTTTGAAGAGGCACTTGATCAGCTGATTGCGACACGTGAGCGTGAAGGTGAGCAGATCCGTCAGTTACTGCTGACGCGGCTTGATGGTATCGATGAGCAGGTGCGCAAAGCGCGCCAGCGGTTGCCCGAAGTGCGCGATCGGCTGCGTGAAAAACTGCTGGCGCGGCTGGAAGAATTACAGGTCAGGGTGGATAACGACCGCATCGAGCAGGAGCTGGTGATGCTGGCGCAGAAGATGGATGTGGATGAAGAGCTGGATCGTCTCGAAGGCCATGTTGCGGAAACCCGTCGCGTACTGGAACGTGATGAACCGGTTGGTCGGCGACTGGATTTTCTCATGCAGGAGTTCAACCGTGAGGCAAACACCCTGGGTTCGAAATCGGCTGACAGCGATACCACGGCGGTTGCCGTTGAGCTGAAAGTGCTCATCGAGCAGATGCGCGAACAGGTGCAGAATGTGGAATAAACGGTCATAGTTGAATGAACAGTCATAGCGGAAGTCAACCGTCATACCGGCGCAGGCCGGTATCCATCTCCCTTCCCTGAAACCACTGGATTCTGGCATGCGCCAGAATGACGAAGAATGAATACATCAGATAAAGGACCAGCCCGGCTATGTCACAAGGTACGCTTTATATAATCTCCGCGCCTTCCGGTGCCGGCAAGACCAGTCTGGTCAAGGCCCTGCTGCAGCGTCTGCCGGATGTGGTGGTGTCGGTATCCAATACCACCCGTGCGCCCCGCCCCGGGGAGCAGGACGGGGTGGATTACCACTTTACTGACAAGTCCGAGTTCGAGCGGCTGGTCGAAAACGGTGAGTTTCTCGAATATGCGCAGGTGTTCGACAACTATTACGGGACCCGCCGTGCCACGGTGCAGAAGGAACTGGAGGCCGGGCGCGATGTGATTCTGGAGATCGACTGGCAGGGTGCGCGTCAGGTGGCCAGTGCCGCACCGGAGGCGGTCAAGGTATTTATCCTGCCGCCCAGTTCGGCGGCGTTACGCGAACGCTTGTCCGCGCGCGGGCAGGACAGTGAGGAGATTATCGAGCGACGCATGCGCGATGCCATCAGCGAAATGTCGCACTATGATGAGTATCATTACCTTATATTTAATGATGATTTTGATATTGCGGTCGATGAGTTGCAGGCAATTTTCATCAGCCGCCGTTTAAGGCTTGAAGTACAACGTGAGCGGCATGCCGGCGTTCTGGCGGGATTGCTGGAATCAGGTGGCTGATTCGCGTACACTTGCGCGTCCTTATTAGCGAATATCTGGCAAAAACAGCATGGCACGAGTTACCGTAGAAGATTGTCTCGACAAGGTTGATAACCGTTTTCAGCTGGTTCTGGTGGCGACCAAGCGCGCGCGCCAGCTGGCCAAGGGCGCAGAGCCGTTCGTGGAGTGGGAGAACGACAAGCCCACGGTAGTGGCGCTGCGCGAAATTGCCGAAGACTACATCACACCGGCCATTCTCGACGAAAAGCCCGAGGATACCGAAGCTGCAGAAGTGGAAATGGGTGAAGCCCTGACCGCCGTGGACGAGCAGGGCGAGGCAATGGCTACCGCAAAGCCGACGGACACCCCCGAAGCCTGATCTCCCGCAACAATCAGAACGTACTACAAAAAAGCCGCAGCGGTTCACCCGCTGCGGCTTTTTTGCGTCTGTCGCCGTGCAGGCGCGGGATATTTCGCCTATGATCTTTGCGCGATAGTTCAACCGGGAAACGACAGACGATAAATGGCGAGCACGCTGACAAAACCGGTACCTGATGCACAGCGCTTCCTGATCAGCGACCTGTGCGACCTGTTAGAAACCTATCTTGATAAAGAGCAGGTCAGCGAGGTGTACCGCGCCTACCTGATCGGCGCCGAGGCGCATGAGGGTCAGCACCGTAAATCCGGAGAGCCTTATATCTACCATCCGGTAGCGGTGGCACGCATCCTGGCCGAGATGCACATGGATCCGCAGAGCATCATTGCCGCGATCCTGCACGACGTGATCGAAGACACCGCTATTGCCAAGGAGACTATCGAGAAAGAATTCGGCGAGGAGGTGGCGGAGCTGGTGGATGGCGTCAGTAAGCTCACCCAGATCAAGTTCGAAAGCCAGGCCGAGGCGCAGGCAGAAAACTTCCGCAAAATGATGCTGGCCATGGTGCGTGATATCCGCGTTATCCTCGTCAAGCTTGCCGACCGTTTACACAATATGCGCACGCTCGGTGTGATGCGGGCGGATAAACGCCGTCGTATTGCGCGTGAAACCCTGGAAATCTATGCCCCCATTGCCAACCGGCTGGGTATGAACCAGATCCGCCTGGAGCTGGAAGAGCTGGGTATGGCGGCGCTGTACCCGATGCGTTACCGCGTATTGTCGGACGTAGTCAAAAAGGCGCGTGGCAACCGCAAGGAAATTCTCAACAAGATCGAATCGGCTATCCAGCAAAGGCTCGACGAGGAAAAGCTCCACTGTCGGCTGCAGAGCCGTGAAAAGCACGTCTACAGCCTGTACAAAAAGATTCGTGACCGTGTTGGTTCGTTCAACGAAGTGTTCGACGTGTATGCGTTCCGTATTATCGTCGACAGCGTGGATACCTGTTACCGCGTGCTGGGTATGATGCACAATCTTTATAAACCCGTGCCCGGAAAGTTCAAGGACTACATTGCCATTCCCAAGGCCAACGGCTACCAGTCCCTGCATACTGTTTTATTCGGCCCCTATGGTGTGCCGGTCGAAGTGCAGATTCGTACCGAGGACATGGAGCGTGTGGCGGAATCCGGTATCGCTGCACACTGGTTATACAAGAGCAGTGAAAGCTCCGTTGGCGCCAATAATGCGCAGACACGGGCACGCGAGTGGTTGCGTGAACTGCTTGAAATGCAGCGCAATGCCGGTAATTCACTCGAGTTCCTGGAGAACGTAAAAATCGATCTGTTCCCGGACGAGGTCTATGTGTTCACGCCGGCCGGCGATATCCTTAACCTCAAGCGTGGCGCCACGGCAGTAGACTTTGCCTACGCCGTGCACACCGATGTCGGCAACACCTGCATTGCTGCCAAGATCGACCGTCGTCTTGCGCCGCTGCGTACTCCGTTGCTGAACGGACAGACAGTTGAGGTGATCACTGCCGCCGGAGCGCATCCCAACCCGGCCTGGCTGAATTTTGTAGCGACCGCAAAAGCGCGTTCCAATATTCGCCATTACCTGAAAAACCTGCAGAATGACGAAGCGGCGCAGCTGGGTAAACGCATGCTCGACAAGGCATTGCAGGGGCTGGGCAGTAGTCTGCAGGACATTCCCGGGCCAGAGTTGTCGCAGGTTACCGAAGAATTCGGGTTTGAGTCCTGTGATGCGTTGTGCGCGGATATCGGCCTGGGCAATCGTGCTGCCATGCTGGTCGCGCGTCGTCTGGTGCCGGCCGAAGAAGGTGCCGAAGTGCCGGTGCCGGATGACAAACACAGCCGGCCACTGGCCATACGCGGTACCGAAGGTATGGTTGTACACTTTGCGCGCTGTTGTCGGCCTATCCCCGGCGATAACATCATCGGTTTTATCAGTGCGGGCCGCGGGCTGGTGATCCACACTGAAACCTGTAATAACCTGACGGATTACCGCAGTCGTCCCGACAAGTGGATCGATGTCGAGTGGCAGCCCGGTATCGAGGGTGAGTTTCCGGTAGAGGTGCGTGTTGATGTCAGCAACCAGAAAGGTGTACTGGCAACAATTGCCGCCGAAATATCAGAGCTGGAATCGAACATCGAAAATGTCTCGATCGAGGAACGTGACGGTCTGGACACTGCGCTTGATTTTACCCTGACGGTACGTGACCGTCAGCATCTGGCGCGTGTCATGCGCGGTATCCGCAAGTTGCCGGCGGTTATGCGCATCACGCGCACCAAACACTGAGGAGACAGTATGCAACGCAAGGTGATTCATACCGACTCGGCGCCGCAGGCGATCGGGACATACTCACAGGCTGTGCAATGTGGGAGTACAGTTTACCTGTCCGGACAGATACCGCTTGTTCCCGAAACCATGGAGATGGTTGATGGCAATATAGAGGCACAGATCCGTCGTGTGTTCGACAACCTGTCCGCAGTGGCAGAAGCAGCCGGTGGCAGCCTTGCGGATATAGCCAAACTGAATATTTTTCTTACTGACCTGGGGCACTTTCCGCTGGTGAACCAGGTCATGGCAGATTATTTCCAGGAACCTTACCCGGCACGTGCTGCCGTGGGTGTGGCAGCGTTGCCCAAGGATGCGGCAGTTGAGATGGATGCGGTACTGGTACTGAATGGCTGAAACACGGGCAAGGCAGGAAGCTATGCTCGACGAAACACCGGTTGTTACACTACGTGGCGTTGGGCCAAAGTCGGCAGAAAAGCTGGCAGCGTTTGGTATCGAAACGGTCCAGGATGTATTGTTCCATTTGCCGCGTCGATACGAAGACAGGACTCGTGTGGTGCCACTCGGCGGACTGCGTCCCGGTGATCATGCGGTAGCGGAAGTTAGCGTCGACCTGGCAGAGGTCAAATTCGGCCGACGGCGTAGTTTGCTGGTCCGGGTCAGTGATGGAACCGGGTCGCTGATATTACGCTTTTTCCATTTCAGCAAGGCTCAACAGGCCGGTTTCGAGCGTGGTGTGCGCCTGCGCCTGTACGGTGAAGTGCGGCGCGGACCGGCTTCACTGGAGATGGTGCACCCGGAATATCAACGTCTTGCTGAAGGCGACAGTCTCCCGACCGAAGATCGTTTAACGCCGATATACCCGACCGGTGACGGCATTCATCAGTTGACCCTGCGCAATCTCAGCGATCAGGCGCTGGAAATGCTTGATGATGACAATCTCCCCGAGTGGTTACCGGGTACGCTGCGTGAATCAATGGGGCTTTCGGACTTGCGGGCTGCGCTGCGCTACGTTCACAGGCCGCCGGTTGGAGCTGATCTCGCCGCCCTGGAGGCGGGTGTCCACCCGGGCCAGCAACGTCTGGCATTTGAGGAAATGCTCGCACACCATCTCAGTCTGCGCGCCGTACGGCAGCGCGCTACCCGCCTGCAGGCCCCGCAGCTGGGTGAAGGGGATGCGCTGATGCAGCAGTTTTACCAGCAGCTGTCATTTACCCTGACCGGTGCACAGCAGCGCGTCGTAGAAGAAATTCTGCATGACCTTGCGCAGCCACATCCCATGATGCGACTGGTGCAGGGTGATGTTGGCTCCGGCAAGACCGTTGTTGCGGCTGTTGCTGCCGTGCGCGCACTGGCCAGCGGGTACCAGGTTGCCGTGATGGCACCAACCGAACTGCTGGCGGAACAGCACTTTGATAATTTCCAGCGCTGGTTCGATGCGCTGGGTATTCGCACGGGCTGGTTGTCGGGGCGTGTTAAAGGGAAAGCACGTCGCGAGCTGATGGAAGCGATTCAGTCGGGTGAATTGCAACTGCTGATTGGTACACACGCATTGTTTCAGGATGATGTGGTATTTGGCCGGCTGGGACTGGTCATTATCGATGAGCAGCATCGCTTTGGCGTGCACCAGCGTCTCGCGTTACGCGATAAGGGGCGTGAGAATCGCCTGGTACCCCACCAGCTGATTATGACGGCAACACCGATTCCGAGGACGCTGGCCATGGCCCTGTATGCCGATCTCGACAGCTCGGTTATTGACGAGTTGCCACCGGGACGCACACCAGTGCAAACCGTGGCGCTGGCAGAAAGTCGTCGTGCAGAAGTGGTGCAGCGGGTGCAGGAGGCCTGTCGCGACGGTCGTCAGGCCTACTGGGTGTGTACGCTCATCGAGGAGTCCGAGTCCCTGCAATGCCAGGCTGCAGAAGATACAGCGGCGCAATTGGCCGAGGCATTACCGGAACTGCGTGTCGAGCTGGTTCATGGTCGATTGAAAGACACTGACAAGGCGCAACGCATGGGCGCTTTCAAGCAAGGTGAAGTTGATCTTCTGGTAGCGACGACAGTAATAGAAGTCGGTGTCGATGTGCCCAATGCTTCATTGATGATTATTGAAAATGCAGAACGCCTTGGTCTTGCCCAGCTACACCAGTTGCGCGGGCGGGTTGGGCGTGGCAGCGCGAAGAGCAGTTGTGTGCTGCTGTACAAGGGTCCGCTTTCACAAATGGCGCGTGAGCGGCTTGCCGTGTTGCGCGAAACCAGTGACGGGTTCGAGATAGCACGACGCGACCTGGAGTTGCGCGGTCCCGGTGAAGTGCTGGGTACGCGCCAGACCGGTATGATGCAGTTTCGTATTGCAGACCTGTTGCGGGATCAGGCGCTGGTGCCATCAGTGGAGCGGTCGGCAGTCTGGTTGTTGCGGCAGGCGCCTGGCCATGTGGCACCGATTATTCGTCGTTGGCTGGGGCATGCGACCCGCTACGCGCAGGCATGAATATACCAGCATCATGCCTGCGCCTTGTGCTCTTCCGGAGGTTTGTTGAGCCACGCACAGTTTTGCTCGTTAATCATTGCGTGTGCCCGGTGCGCCAGTGACTGGTCAAGTTCGGCGGCGCGCTGCAGTGCCTGGCAACCGGTCCGGGCACGTCCGGATTCGATCAGACGTCGTCCACAGGAAAAGTTCAATGCGGGGTCATTGCGATTACTCTCGCAAACAGACTGGCAAATTTCTGCAAGCTCATCCATGTCGACCAGTTGTTCAGCCAGTTCTACGTAGCGCATGGCAGGCTCGCCGTGCAGCACCTGTTCGGCGTGCTGTTGCCGGAGTTGATTGAAACGCTTCAGATCGTGCTGGAACCTTGCATGGTGTTCGTCCCACTCTGACTGAATGCGGATTTGCCAGGCCCGGTCGAGTGCTTTCAGGACGTTGCCAGGGACAAGGCCATTGATGGCAGGTGTTTCCGGCAGACCTGACCAGGTCAGGCGCTCAAGCCTCAGCCCGGCCAGCATGTCACGTACTTCACGGTTATCGTTGTTGCTGGTTTGTGCCTGCAGCAACCAGCGGTTGGCGGTGTCACGGTTAAGTGTTTTTCCCAGCAGCAGTTCAAAATGACTGAACGGCTTTACGACCGGTGACGGACAGCGATCGGCCGCTTTCATGACCATGGGCCAGTACTGGCGTTGCAGGAACAGTCCGGTCAGTATCTGGGCGGCCAGCAGCTGCTCAGCCTGCTGTTCGTCGGTGTGCTCAGCAACCCACTGCCCGGCATCCTGCTGAAGTTCTGCGCGCATTTCCTGGCCGAGAAGATGGTTCAGTGAATCCAGTCGCTGCAGTACCGGCAGGAACAGGCGGGCAAAAAGAGATGGACGATTTTGAAGCGCCTCAATGACCTGCGGCCAGTCTTCACAACGGCGAATGATCCAGCCGCGCAGGCCATGTTGTTTGCGAGCATGGGCGGCAACAGCACCTGCAAGTGCCAGCCGGAACAGGTCGCGGGACAGAAAGAACAGCAGGGGGGCGCCAATAGCCAGGATGGATTTATGACCGAACGGGATGACAGTATGTGGCACCTGGCGGATAGAAAGCCTTGCTTCATCAGTAAGGATGACCAGGTCTGGCGCAGGAGTATCAAAATGTGAAGTACGGCGCTCCAGCATGGAAAACAGCTCCGGGCAGTCCTGCTCTTCGAGATGGACACCTTCAGACTGCCTGGGGCGGGTAAGGTACTGCTGTATGGCTACCCAGCCGGAAACCAGTGCCAGTGCACAAAGCGCTTCGGTGAAAAACCAGTCGAGTGGTCCATTGATATGGTTATACAGCCATATTGCCGAAAGTGATGCGCTGGACAGCGTAATCGCTGGAGAAAGTAACATCAGACTGGCTGCGCCATTAAGTAGGCCCAGAACGGCCAGCCGCAGGGCCGGATTTCGATCGAGGACACGCTTTGCACGAAGACCGAAAGAGTGGGATACGTGGTGAGGTGAGTTGTTGAGGGCCTGATAGTGCATGATGATTCCCTGCCTTCTGGTTTCAGGTGATCAGCATGCGCTGCAGGCGACAGAGATTCCGCGATAGGTGTCACACCGGAGTGGATGGAATATGTGAGGTGTGTCCCAGCTTTCCAGGTTGGCGGCTGACGCAGTCACGCGTGGGTCAAATATGCAATAATCATACTTTTATCGGAGCCTTGTATGCCGCGCAGGCCATGGGCAATCTGGGGGGCGTCGTTCCGTGTTGGCGGCAAGCCATTACTTGTCAGCGAGATTTTCTTACCCGGGATCGGTGCGGAGTAACTAACCGTGAAATCAGGCAATATCAGGGAACGCATGGAGCAATATGCAAGGCTGATGCGGCTCGACAAGCCCATTGGTATTTATCTGTTACTGTGGCCGACGCTGTGGGCACTGTGGATTGCAGGTAAAGGCAAGCCTGACTTGCCGGTGGTGGGTGTTTTTATCCTGGGTGTTGTACTGATGCGTTCAGCGGGCTGCGTTATCAATGATTATGCGGACAGGAATATTGACCCGCATGTGGCGCGCACCTGTAACCGACCCATTGCCTGCGGCAAGGTAACGCCGCGTGAGGCACTGATTCTGTTTGCGGTGTTGTGCATGCTGGCCTTTGTTCTGGTGTTGTTCATGAATACACTGACCATATACCTGTCATTCGTTGCTGTGGCGCTGGCGGCACTATATCCGTTTATGAAACGTCATACGCATTTGCCGCAAGTTGTGCTCGGTGCTGCATTCGGCTGGGCGGTGCCCATGGCCTTTGCGGCGCAAACCGGCGAAGTGCCACGTGTTGCCTGGTTACTTTTTGTGGCGACGGTGTTGTGGACGACGGCCTACGACACCATATATGGCATGGTTGACCGCGAAGACGACCTGAAGGTAGGTGTGAAATCGACGGCTATCCTGTTCGGAGATTCAGACCGGCTGTTGATCGGGATTTTACAGGTACTGGCGCTCGGAGCGCTGGCGCTTGTCGGGCAGGCGGCATCGTTGGGCGGTTATTTTTATTTTGGTCTTGCACTGGCCGCCGGCCTTGCCCTGTACCAGCAGTATCTGATCCGGGAGCGTGAACCCAAAGCCTGCTTCAGGGCGTTTCTTGATAACAACTGGTTTGGTGCAGCGGTCTTCTCCGGTATCGTACTGGCCTATCTTGCCGGTGCGGGAGTGGTTAACAGCACCCAGTGATCATGCGGGCAAGAAGTCGATTGGGTAAGTAACCGTAACATCACCGACCTGCTTGGCACCGAAGTTAAACATTTTTATACGCCTTAACAGTTTCTGTTCCAGCTTTGCATCACCCAGTTCACTTGAGACCAGCTTTATACCGGTGATTTTTCCGGAAGGAGCTATCGTAAGACTGATAACCATTTTTCCCTGCAAGCTCGGGTCCTTGCGCAAAGCGCGATTATAGAGGCTGTAAATCGCCCCCTTGTTGCGGTCAAAGACAATCTGGATATCTTCATAGCTGCGCGAAGCAGTACGGCTGTTGCGCTGTTTCTTGTTGAGTGAAGTTTTTGCTATCGAGCTTTTGACTTCCGTCGCTGTGCGTGACGCCAGCTTCGTAGAGCCGGTATCACGGCTAAGCCTGGAGGTGTTGATACCTTTACTGGCGCTGCCCACTTTTGAAGTGATCAACGAACGTTCGGTCTTGCGTGCCGTTGTAGCCGTGCTGCTTACACGCCTGGCGCCGCGCAGTTCATCAACAGACTGGTCACGCAGGTCGGAGAGCGAGTCTTGCAGCGCCAGCAGGCCTGCACTGGACGCCTTCTTGCGTGCCTGCTCGAGTGCGTCGACCTTCGGCTTTTTCGGGGGCTGTTTTTTGACCACTTTGGTCGGCGGTCTTTTCTTTGCCTTGACCTTCTTTTTCACGGGGTCGGGTTTTTTCCTGACCACTTCGGGTTTAGGTTTGGGTTTAGGTTTGGGTTCGATGTGTTTCTCGAAAACCAGTTTGGCGACACGCGGTGGAAGCTCGACCTCATCCTCGACCGGTTTCTTGAACACTGGCAAGTAAGGGATGGCAATCGCCAGTACAACCGTCAACACCAGGGTAATAGTGAGGGCCTTGCGGAAGCGTCGTTCATCTTCCGCGGAAATCGACCAGGGCAGTGAGAGTGAGTGCGAATAGACCATGTCTTTTCCTAGCTTTCCTGTGCCGGTTTCTGGAGTACAGCAAGTGAGATCTTGCCGAAACCTGCATCCGTGCAGGTGGCCATGACTTTCTTCAGCAGCTGGTAGGGGATTTCCTTGCTACCCATTATCGTGACTTCGGGGGGTGCAACCTTTTGGTTTGAGGTCTTGATAATGCGGCGTTTGTTCTTCGCTTCAAGCGCATACCTGAGTGGTTCGATGGTCAGTTTACCATCGTCCGGGATGTTGCTGACACGCAGGATCCGGGTGCCTTGCACAAGGATTTCCTTGTCGGTGACCATGACCACAATATTCTGGCGAGGCTTCTGTTCAGAAATCGATTCGGGCAGGGCTACGTCCTTTGCACTGGGCAGCACTTCACCTTCTCCCGAGTTCACCAGCAGGAAGAAGACCAGGATCGTAAAGATATCCATCAGTGACACCATGTTGAATCCCGGTGTTCCTTTGCTGCGCTTGTGGTGGCGTTCCATGCGCTTTGCGCGGCGTGACATTTTCATGGAGTGTTCCTTTTTACAGTGCGCAGCTTGCCGGCCGGTGCATCGCCAATGGAAATTGCAGGAAACAATTCTGCCATAACGATTTCGCCGTCGCGTTCGACACGTGCGATGCGCAGGGTATCCATCATTCCCACCAGCCGGTCATAGGATGTATCCGTTTCCAGCAGCAGGGTAATGTCCTTTTTGTCCGGGAAACGTGCCTTGATCTGTTGCAGCATGTCGGATACCTGTTGCAGGTGACTTCCATCTGCGGCAACCGCGACAGATTTCAGCAGCCCACGTTTTCGGTCACCGATTTCAATGACGTTACGACGCACAATTACCTCCAGCTGCAGCTGTTCCTTTTCATCCCTGGCCACTTCTTTTGAAGGTGCGCCTTCAGTCGGAAGGTTGAGCTCCAGAATGGTGATGCGTGAGAACACTGCCGTAATCAGCAGGAACGGTACCAGTATGACCATCAGGTTCATAAAGGCCGTGATGTTAACCTCGGTTGGTTCACCGGTAACCTTTTTGCGCCAGCGACGTTTCATCCGGCAGACGCCCGGTTGCGTTCAGTCAGGATGTTCAGGAACTTGACCGAGGCCATTTCCAGACTGTCGACCAGCTCGGTCGTCTTGGTTTGCAGCACCGTGTAGATGAGCAACAGTGGGATGGCCGCCATCAGTCCGAAAGCTGTTGTGTTCATCGCAACCGAGATACTGGCGGACAGCATGTCAGCCTTTTCGGCCGGGTTGGCGTTGGCCACAGCGGTAAACGCCTGTATCAGGCCCATGATAGTACCCAGCAGTCCGAGCAGCGTGGCAATGTTGGCGAAGGTAGCCAGGTAGTGGGTGCGTTTCTCCAGTCGCGGAACGGTTTCCATCAGGCCTTCTTCCATGGCAACCTCGACGTCATCACGGCGTACATCACTGCCTGCACGATCCAGCCCGTAGCGCAGGATGCGACTCAGGGCCGCCTTTGATTTTTCGGTAATAGCAACTGCCTGGCTGTAGTTGCCCTCCATCAGCATTGGCATGACCTTCTTCCATACGCGCTGGTTGGTTGCACGTGCTGTCGTCAAATAGATATAGCGTTCGGCGGCAATGGCCACGCCCAGTGCCAGCACCACCACAATGGGGTACATAAACAGGCCGCCGGCCTGAAAAAATTGTACGAGTGAAGAATAGATATCCATGGTGAACTCCTTGATGTAGTCCCTTGTTTACGGGGTTTCGGCCGTGTACCTTGAGCCGTTTTTGTGAACTGTGTCGAAATATTGCAATTTGCGTCGGAAAACATCCGGGTCAACCGGCTGCAGACTATTGTTTATCAGGCTGTTTACCGGTCTGTCGGGTGCCAGTGCCGCTTCCGGATCTTTCCAGGGAACAATAAACAGCGCTTTTGGAAGTTCGCGGTTACCGATGATAGACATGCCGTCGAGGTCGAGTGTCTCTTCAGCTTGCAAGGTTGATGACGTACAAAATAACAGTATGTAAACCAGCAGCTTGATGTGCTTCATGGTGTGGTCCTCGCCTGTGCGCTACCGCTGCGGCGCTCCAGGTCCATAACCCAGCCGCTGACAGTGGTGTCTTCCCCATCCGTCAGGGAAAGGTATTTCCGGTAATGCTCAAGCGCCAGCGCAGGCTGTTGCAGATACAGGTCATACAGGATGCCGATATTGCGGTGTGCGAGGGCATAGTTCGGATCCAGTTCCAGGGCTTTTCGGTAGGCATCGAGTGCGGCACTGAAGTCACCCTGGCTGCGGTACAAAATAGCCAGCTGGTGCCAGACGGAAGGGTTTTCGGGGTTGAGTTGCAGCGCATGATTGAGGGCATCGGCAGCTGCGTCCTCCTGTCCGGTTAACCGGTAAGCAATACCGAGGTTCAGGTAGGGGCCGGCAAAACCGGGCTTGCTGGCGATAAAGACATTCAATACGGGGATGGCAGCCTGGTAGTTGCCGCTCTTCATCAATACCAGCGCATTGTCATAGTTGCGCGGCAGTTTTTGTTCCTGTTTTGCTTTTCCGTCTTCTGCAGGAGATGAGGATGTGCGCACGCTGCTGCAACCTGCAGCAAGCAAAATTAATAGAGGAACAAGCAGGGCTTTACTGAAGTACGGCAACAAAATCTTCCCCTTTTTCCTGTTTGGCGTAGCGCACCGGCATCAGCTCTGCGAGTTCCGCGAGACTCTTGCGTACCCACGCGTCATACAGTCCGTCGGTTGTGCGCTGGGCATTGGTTTCGTGGATTTCGATGGCCTTTTCCTCGAATGGATAGGCCTGTTCCTCGAGCAGGATTTCATACTGCTCCAGTTCTTCTTCGTTCAGATTGCGCGGTCGTTCCGAAGTCATCAACGCAGCGCCGAAATCCTGGTAAATTTTTCCAATTCGGAAAGTGGCCTCGGTTGATACTTCGGCTACCTTGTAGGCGGCGGCCTCGGTGTAACCCTTGATAGCCGCCTTCATATGCTTCTTTTTCTTTGCCAGGCTTTTCTTGAGGGGTTCTTTCAGCAGAACCTGGCGGTAGGCGGTCTGTTCGCCGGCAACCAGTGCCAGTCGGGCGTGCGCAGCCAGGTAGCGTGTGCGGTCGGTGCGCTGTTTTCCGGCAGCTCGATCTGATTTGACCAGTTGACCCTGCCAGTAGAGTTTCCTGTCCGCCTGGCCTGCCTTGTCATACAGCTGTACCAGCTGGTACTGCGCTTCCATGGCCGGCTCTACGGGCTGCGGGAATTCCTTGATGAAACGTTTGTAAGCTTCTATAGCCCTGTCGCCACGCCCCGCCTGCTGGTACAGGCTGGCTGTGGTGAGTCGTGCTTCCCGACGCAGGGCAGGATCTTTCTCGGTGCTGGCGATACGTTCAAACTCACCAGCAGCGAGTACAGGTTGTCCGTTCTCACGATAGAGTACAGCAAGCTTGCGTGTTACATCTGGCTGCAGTTTGTGCTTCGGGTTGGCCTTGCGCCAGGGCTCCAGTATACGGATGGCATCAGGCCAGCGCTTAAGCGCAATGTAAGCGGCGGCGGCATCGTACTGGGCCGTTACGTTGATCGGCGAGCGCGGCACAGCGGATGCGATCCTCAGGAAATGACCGGCTGCGGCTGCAAGGTCGCCACTTGAACGGGCCTGTTCGCCCTGTTTATAGATGCTGGCAGCCAGTTTCTCCTGTAACGCATTTCGTTTTTCGTCATTGTTTGGCGTGCGGGCAAGTACTTCCTGGTAGGCTGCTTCCGCCTTGAGATAGTCCTGCAGGTCAAAACGGCTGTGGGCAATGACGGTCCAGGCAGACAATGACAAGGCAGTAGTCGCGCGTGGATTTTCTGTAACTGGCAAGGCGGCAGCAATAGCGCCCTGGTAGTCCTTGAGCGCATACAATTGCTGGGCAGCCAATGTGCGTACCGGCAAGGCTTGCTTATGCCCGGGAAACTTTGTGGCGAAGTGCAGTGCGCTGGTGATGCCTGCAAGGTGCCAGTCGGTACGTTTTCTGCCCTGCAATGCAGATTCATGTTTTCTGTAAGCAAGGAGAGCGGCATAACCGGATTCAGCCGCTTTCTCATGTTCACCATAGTTATAGGCTGTACGTTCGTATTGCAGTGCGGCTTCCCCGTGCGAACCGGCGCTGGTCAGCAGTTCGGCATACAGGAAGTTCATGTAAGGTGCCTGCTTGCTGGCCGGGAATGCGCTCAGGAACAGGCGATACCAGCGACCTGCCTCAGTATAGGCGGCCGGCTTTTTCTGTTGTTGTGCCTGTGCGTGGTAATGCTCGGCGACATCGCGCAGGTGTCGCTGCACCTGGTTAAGTACATCCGGTGAATCTTCCGGATTGTGCTGCTGCCAGTAATTACCGGCAGGTTGATAGCGTTCGACAAAGGCCTGTTTCTCTTCCAGGACGCGGGCACCAAAGCCGGCCTTTTTATAGACATCGATGACCCTCGACTGGAACAGAGGAGCTTCACGATGTTGCGGGTGTGCTTCGGCGAACAGGCGGTATGTGTCAGCAGCATCACTGTAGCGTTCCTTGGACAGATGAAGTCCTGCCAGACGGGCATAAAGCAGTGGCTCATACGGTTTGTTACCCTGGCGCGAGAAATAGCCTTGTATGGATTTTGTATCACCAAGGTACGAAAAACTCAGGCTGACAGCGCGTAGTGTGTCATCAAGGCGCTCCTGGTCAGCACGTGCCAGTCCATCCGGCAGCTCGGTGCTGTCATGCGCACCGAGTATTTCATCCAGCAGACTGATGTAGGCATGAAGTGCGGATTCATAGTCATTTTGCTTGAATCTGGCCCAGCCAAGTTTGTAGAGCGCCTGTTGGTGGAAGTCAGAGTCGGCACCGGTATCGAGGACGGCCTGGTAAGCGGCTTCGGCATCGCGGAACTGGCGACGGACAAACAGGTATTCACCGCGCCGGAACTGGGCTTCGTCATACTTGTCATTTTCTGAATACTTGTCCGCATAGTGGCTCAGTGCCTGCATGGCAGGCTCGGTTTCACCTGACTGTTCGTAGGCTCGTGCCAGCTGATACAGCGCCGTATCGTTTCGTTTGTGGTCCGGGTAGCGCTTAAGCAGCTGCGCATAGAGCTGTGCAGCGCGTGAGGTGCTGCCGGCGACAGCCTGCCCTTCCCCCAGCGCGTCCTGCTCGTCGGCGAGGTACAGGTCTGCAAGCCGACGCATGGCTTCAGGCACAAATACGTTCTCCGGCGATTCATCCAGGAAAGCCTGGTAATGCTGTATGGCAGCTTTTCGTGGATTATCACTTTGTTGCCGGGGTGCGTCAGGCAGTTGTGGCGCTTCGAGAGAACCGATGGTGGGCTCCCTGGAAGAGCCGGGCAGGTGAACGGATGAACAGCCGGCAAGCAGTAGCGCAGTCAGTAATGCGGGGCAGGTTCTCATTGCTTGCCCCCCGCTCCATTTTGTCCTGCAAGCTGGTCATAGCTGCGTGCCAGTGCATAACGTGCCTGGGCACGGTAACTGACCAGGCGTTCGCGACGTGCGCCCAGTTCCTGCATGGCGAGTTTATATATCTGCTGTCCGGCATTGCGCCTGGCTTCATGGATTGCAGGTTGCAGCATGTGAATGCGGTTGCGCAGGGTTTCGATGCGCTTGTCATACCCGCTAAATGAATCTGGTACAGTCTTCAGCCCCTGCTCAATGGTGTTGTGTGCTGCAAGCAGCTGTTCGGTTGGTTGTTTCAGGGCTTGCAGTTGTTTGCGAACATCCCACAGCCGTTGCGGGTAGTCCGCCTGAATCTGCCAGTACAAAATGCCATGCAGCCAGCGCGCCTTGTCCTGAAGGACGTGTTTTCGTTTGTGGCTGTCGGGCAGGCGCGCAAGTGTTTTCTCTACCTTGTCCAGGGTTGCAAGCTGCTGTTGTTCCTTGCCGGTAGCAAGACCGAGGGGGGTTTTGCTTTGCACCTGTATCTCGAGTTTTTCACCAAGATTCAGCCAGCGTGCATGTAATGTCTGCGCCTGTTGTTGCTCAAGGCGCTCGCGGATAGCGGGAGATCGTTTTTCATAGGCCAGGCGGCGCGTGTCGACCATGTCGTGTAACAGTTCGATATTCGACAGACGGCGGGTCAGTAGCGCCTGGAGAAACCCCAGGTCCCGATAGTCTTTCAGATTCTCCTGGAAAGCGTGTTGTGACAGTACATCAACCAGATAGCGACCCGAAGGGATATCTTTCAGCGCAGGTGCATCATGTAACCAGCCGCCAGATTCATGTGTGTCCGCCTGGGCCAGTAACTCCAGCAGCGCACCTGATTCGGCGGCCTGAATAGCGGCGTCGATATCTGCCTGTTCGGTATCATATGAATCGATGGCCTGCTCATAAAAATAGATGGCCCGGTCCCGGTCTCCCAGTTGCGCAAAGGAGTAGGGGACAGCAAGCCGGACTTCAAGTGCGGCCGGCTGCTTGCTGTCGAGTTTGTTGAGTCTCAGCCAGGGCGTCAGCGCAGCTTCATAGTTGCCGCGTTCAGCATCGGCCCAACCGGCGCCGAGCAGGGCTTCCTGCATAAAAGGTCCGCGCAGTCGAACACGGTCCAGGTATTTTCTGGCCTGCTCTGCTTCACCTTCACGTAGCAGCTGGTATCCCAGGGCCAGGTTGGCGCGATCACGCAGAGCAAGGAGCTCTTCGCTGTCGGCATCCTCGCGACCGAGTTTATCCAGGGTTGCCTGACCTGCCTTGATGTCCCCGGCTCGCAGTTGTGCAATACCTTTGTTGATCTGGAGATATTCTTTCCAGCCCTCGGGCGCACGCACCTTGTCGAGAATGTCCGTGGCGGTTGCGTCCTTGCCCATAGCCATATAGATGTTGGCACCCAGTACGGCGAGCTCTGCCTGCATGGCCTTGTTGCCTGAAAGCTCAACACGCTTGAAGGCTTTTGCCGCATTTTCGTAGAGGCCGTGCTGGTAGGAAATCTTGGTCAGGTAGAACCAGGCACGGTTACGCAGGTCGAGATTTGTATCCGGGTCGAGCAGGTTTTCAAAGCGCTCTTCGGCCTGGTCGAGCATGCCGTAGGAAAGTTGCAGTCCGCCCAGCAGCAATTCTGCCTCATCATGATGGTGTGGTAGTTGTGATTGTGCCTGCGCTGCCATCAGGTGGGAGATTGCAGTGAAATAATCGTCCTGATAAAAATGGAACAGGACCTCGCCATACTGGAGATCCTGGACCTGTTGTGGCTTGTCAGCGCCGGCAAAGCTGCCGGTCGAGAACAGGCCCAGAAACAGCAACATCATGTGCTGCAGGGTGTGGCGAGACATTACCATTCCTTGACACTGAATTCCGGTTGCTGGTTATTCGTGGCATCAACAATCCGTAATTCCACATACTTCGGTCCCAGGCCTTTTTTTATAGTCGTTGTCGAACCGCGTCGGTAATCGCGACCATGCGGCCCCTTGCCGGTAAAAAAGGCGACCAGTTCGTGTTCACCATTTTTTATGTTCCCGATATGGATACGTTGTACGCCACCGCGTATCAGCGCATCGATTTCTCGCGGTGTATACAGATAGTTGGCGACTTCCTTGCCATCCAGTTTTACAGAAACAGAATCGAGCTGGAAAAATGTTCCGACATCCATGGACAGAAAGACCGATACCTGGGTGTTGGATGGGAAAAGCAATTCTTCTTCCAGCAGGAAAAGATCACGATTGAGTTCAAGCACCTGTTTTTTCAGATTCTGGACATCTTCCTGCATACCGGTCGGCTGTTTTTCAGCCAGCACCACCAACGGCCAGGCCATCAGGCCGGCCAGGATTACACCTAACAGTGATTTCATAACGCCCTCCTGCGGCGTTGCGGAACTATGCGCATACGTGCACGCGAGTATCGCGTTTATCTATGGCTGATTTCTGATACAGGGTTCACAGAAAGGCTGTGTATTTCGACACAGCTGGCCCGGAACTTGTCCCTGTCATGAATTGATAAAGCAAGGTCTGTACCATGTAGCCGGAAAGCTTGCTTTGCGCGGTATCAGGCAGATTTCTGTCTCATTTGGGCGACAGACAGGGGAGAGAAGGAATGTGTAGCGTCCCTGGACATTTTCCCGTCTTCAGGGGGCTACGGCTGGTGACGGTCCATTGACGCCGGAGTGCAGATTTCTGGCAGGTTCAAGGTCATTTGAATAGTGCAGGGCGCCGTGATTATCGACCAGAATGGCATCGATACCTGGCAGACGGTTAATCAGCTTCATACCATCCTGCAGTCCAAGCACAAATACACTGGTGGACAGGGCATCAGTGGTGGTGGCGTCGCTACCAATAATAGTGGCACTTTGCAGTTCGCGGGCCGAGTCTCCGGTACGTGGGTTGATGATGTGGTGATAACGGACACCATCCCGCTCAAAAAAGCGTTCGTAATCACCGGAGGTGGAAACAGCAACGTCGACCAGAGGGATGACTGCTACAACACCTTCGCGGTCCCGGGGATCACGAACACCGATGCTCCAGGGGCGACCCCAGCGTTCACCCGAGACACGACTGTCACCGCCGGCGCGCACCAGGGCGTTGTGTATATCCAGTTGTTCCAGCAGCTCCATGCAGCGGTCAACGGCATAACCTTTTGCAATTCCACCGAGGTCGATTCGCATGCCGGATTTTACAAAATGTACTGTCTGCTGTACCTCGTTGAGCTGCAGCTGGTGATAATTGACCAGAGTCGTGGCCCTGGCGCGCTGCTCATCGTCCGGGCGGATACCTCTGCGGTAATCGTAGAGGTATCCGACACTGGCAAAGGTGATATCAAAGGCGCCATGGGTCAAGGTCGATACCCGGTTTGCGCGTCGTAGCAGCCGGAACAGTTCAGCGCTGATTTTTACGGGCTGCTGTGCTGCCTCCCGGTTGACAAGCGACAGTTCGCTGCTGTCGATGAAGGGACTCATTGCTGCATCGATCCGCCGCATTTCTGCCAGCACGGTTTGCACACCTTGTTGTGCGACAGCCGGGTCCTGATGGTAAAGCTCGACAACGATGCGGGTTCCCATGATATCCGCTTCTTTTTTCAGCCAGCCGGCCATCCCGTTTGTCGAGAATAGCAGGGTGACGACCAGGCAGAAGAAACATCGCATGGGGTGAGCGTCAGTACCAGATTGAGGCAAACGCCTGGATCACGCTGGCCGAGAATTCGTAATCTGGCAGACTCGAGTCTGACAGGTCGGTGAAGTTGTCATATTTAAACAGAATGTAGCTGTACTTGAGGTTAAGCGTTGTTTTGTCAATAAAGCCGCGTTTCCCGCCGGGCAGGTCATAACTTACGCCAAGGCTGATGGTATGGTCTGTGAACTGGCTGAGCTCTTTGTCGCGCGCCTTGAAATTCTGTGCATCTGCACGCGGAAAAAAGTCCGCATAGAATTCCGCTTCTGACTGGGTATAGAAGCGGTAGCCTGTCTCGAATATCCAGTGCTTTCCGAACGGGTGTACATAGGCCAGTTCGGCGGTGTGCGCAGCGATATCCCAGTCGTCGGCATAGTAGCGATAGCCGGCCTTGATGGTTGCGCGGTAGGGCAGGTAGTACAGAAAATTGGCAGATACAGCATTGCTGGTACGCGTATTGGGGTAGGCTTCAGGTTCAAAGCCAATACCTGAAGGTGTACTGGTGTCCAGGAACGCAACTGACCGATACGGGTTGTTCAGGAAGCCTTCGTCAGTGACTGCATCATAGTTCAGGCTGAGTAAAAGGTCCCTGGTCAGAACCTGGGTGAGTGACATGTGGTAGTTCTGGTGATCGGCAGTTTCGGAAAAACTTGTGTCCCCGTTACGGAACACATCATCAAAACCGCGTGAGTAACCCAGGTTGACGGTGGTCATGTTGCCGAACAGGGTCTGGGAGAAAGTGACACTGTAGGTGTCGGCTTTATAGTCACTTTCCTCGCTGTTGGTATAAGCCAGTGACATGGTTGTGTCGGCGTGAAGGTAATCGAGACCAACCGAATACTGGTCGCGGCTCTCGGAGTATTCACTGCCCTGGGTAACGACGTCGATAGATGCACTGCTGATGCTGTCTGCGTAGTAGTTGGCGCTGGCGGAAAAGCGTTTTGCATCACCCTTGCGTACCAGAATTGACGGGCCGGTAACGGTGACGCCGCCGCCATCATAGGAATGGTAAAGGGCATCAGCACGATCCTCGGGGAGGATGGCGCTATGTGTCAGTGCCGGCAGTAGCAGCAGTATTGCGGCGATCCGGTGTCGCCATGCTCTAGTTGCAGCCACAGCCGCCTCCATGCCCGCCTTCTGCGCCACGCGCACCTTCCCTGACCTGGTAAATGTGACCGTTATAGGCGCTTGATACAGGGTCACGGCTGAAACTCATGATCGGGTCAGCCAGATGAGTCCTTTCGTAGGGTTTTACCCATGGTTCGATACCACTACATCCTCCAAGCAGGATTAGCAGGCAAGCCATGGTCAGCATTCGATTCACAGTTTTCATTCCCTGATCAGTTCACGTACCTGCTGCTGGTACTGTTCCTCGTAGCCCGGCTTGTAACCGTGATGCAGGTAACGCATATTTCCATCCCGGTCTACGAGTATCGATGTGGGCATGGCGACAACATTATACAGCTTGCTGACCGTGCTTCGTGTATCAAGCATGATCGGGAAGCTGACTGGAATGTCCTCCAGCATGGAGAGTGCCTTGCTGCTGTCCTCTTCGACATTAACGCCCAGTATGGTGAAGCCAAGGGGCTGGTACTGGGTATAGAGTTCTTCAAGCAGCGGCATTTCCTGGCGACAAGGTGCGCACCAGGATGCCCAGAAGTTAATCATGACAACTTCACCGCGGTGTTCACTGAGGCGGGTGTTTTCTCCGCCCGATGTTTTCAGTGCGAAGTCGGGTGCAGGTCCCTGTGGCGCGGCAGCCTGTAGCTGGCCAGAGACCAGCAGCAGCCAGCCCATGAGCGGCAGTGCGAGGAGTTTTATACAAGCGTTTTTTGATTTCATATCAATCTCCAAATTCTTCATATGCACGGTAGTAGCGGCCGGACCATGACGGGGTTAAGCCATGTCGGGCCGTTGTCGCACAGGCGATGCCGTGCAGTTTCCGTGAGCCATGCCCGCCGTAACAGGGCATAGCTCACAAATCAGAAAAATATTGACAGGCCTCCGCTGAATTCCAGGTTGTGCGTAGTACGTTTTTCGCCCAGCAGATCCAGGTCAAAAACATGATCACGGGCATCGACGCGCAGTGCCAGCCAGTCATTCAGCAGCACCTTGTAACCGAAGCCTGCGTTCCATGTCAGCATGTCATCGCCGGCAAAGCTGGTACTGCCGATACCGCCAATCACGAAGAAGGCAGAGGTAAAGGCCCAGCGCTTACCAATGAAGGATTCGCCAGGGAGAATATTGAAGCCGAACGACAAGTTGTAGTAGTCAAGATCCCTCTCATCGTCAGTCAGGATTTTTGCGGCACCACTGAGACGTTCGAAACTGGTTTCTCCGCCACGGGTTCTGGCGTATGCGCCTTCAAGGAATATATCCTCGGTGACGTGATAGGTTGCACGGATGCCATAAATCGGGTTGGAGCCAAAATCTTCTATGCTCATTATGCCGGCCCAGGCACCGACTTCGAAGTCTTCTGTGTCAATGGCATCTTCGTGTACTTCGCGACGTTTGATTTCAGGTTGTACTACCTGGTCATCACTGGCGGCGAAAACGGCGGGAGACCAGGCGGGCGCCAGAAGTATGCCCAGGCCAAGTGCTGTATTCAGAAAAAGACGGACAGTCCGGCTTGCCATTCGTTTATCTCCTGGTTGTCATCGGTGCTCTGAAAGATAAGGTAGTTCTTGTATTGTGCGCGAAACATAAATTGCCTGGTAAGGTAGACACGGACGCCGACGCCGACGTGGGCGAGTTGGTCAATGCGGTCGCGTTCCTGGACCAGGGTGGTTTTAGGATTTGTCCGGATAATGCCTGTTCCAACAGTGAAAAACGGCGAAATGCGCCATTCCGGGAAAGGGTGGATCAGCAAACCGAGGTTAGCCATTTCTGCATCTGAAAAAGGAGAAAACAGTTTGGAGGCAGACAGCTCTGCGGATAGATTGGGTGTGAACGAATAAGCACCATAAAACGTCATGACGTCGGCACCCTCGAAGTCTCCACCCATGGCACCTGTTTCCAGGCGGTGAAATGAAAACTCCTCGAAAGTGGCATCGCGGATTTCGGTATTTTCGCCGGCTGGCGTCAGGGTGTGTTCCAGTTGCTCTCTCGCTACCCAGCCCTGCTTGCCTTTGCGGGTGCGTACCTTGAACCAGTCTGTTTTACGTTTGAGTATTTCAATCCATTCCCCCTGCTCCTCGACGTGAAAGACGGGGTAACCACGCCCTGCGCCGGTATGTAACTCGATGTAGGGGTCGGCAATCTGGACTTCCATTGGCTGATCATCGCCAAACAGGCGACTGAATATATCCGCTGAAGCACAGGCTGGCAGCAGGAAGATCCAGATAAACAGAAGGCTGGAGAGTGTGCGTAGGTACGCGGCAGATTTCAAAGGTACATCCCTGTGTTGTTGGTAGAGTCCATATTCAGTCTGGTGTACGGACGCTCATGGTGGTACGTCAAACGGATTATTGTAGTATTGGGCACCGATATCCAGCCATTCGGCAATCAGTTTCAGCTCTGCCGTCGTAAGCCGCCCGGCGTGTGTTCCGCCAGGAGCGAAAATATTGAAAAAGCGTGGGCTGGACAGTGCACCGGCAGCGCTCATTGGCGGACTTGCCGGAATAGTAACCATGACGGGGATCGGGTTCCCGTTCACATCAAGAATCTGGTTGCCATTCTGGTCGAGCAGAAACAGGGGATTGCCGTTGCCGTCGGTCGCCTGGACCAGTGTGTCGACCAGGTTGCCCATGGCGTCCAGCTCCTGCACATTGTCGCCGAACAGCAGTTCCCGGTAGGACTTGAAGTGATTGGCATTCTGGTCAGAGATACCATCGGTAAGGTCCAGTTGTGCATCCGGAATGCGGTCAGCACCCGCCATATCGGCATTGGTGTGGCAGTTGATGCAGGTGTCTACGGGACCACGATCAACCCCCCAGATCGGGTGGATGCCGGTTTCGTAGTTGATGATGATTCTGCACAGGTAGTTCCAGTTACTCTGGCAATTAGTACTGGCCGGTGCCGTGACAACCGGATCAAGGTCGGCATAGAGGTAGCTGAAGCTGGTGTCCTTCAGCCGGCCGGAAGCGACTTCATCGGTCCACACATCGTCATAAAAGATATCAACTGAGGGTGTCAGTGCGGTGGGATCAATGCGAGTTCTGGCCTGTGCCATGGTATCGCCTGCATCAGCGAAAAAAGCGGCTTCCGTATTGGGGAAGGTGTAACCATCAAAGGGGGCGCCGGTGTTAAGTGGTGCAAAGGCATTCGGGTTCCCGTGTGACATACCGCTTGCAGGATCGTGGCAGCCCGAGCAGTTCATAACTTCACCTGCCCGTAGTTGCAGCCAGTTATCGTGTCGTTGGCCAATACGGCGGCCTTCCTTGTCCAGCACGCTGATCGTGAAGGGGACATTGGCCGGGACTTTTACGCGTACCGAGCCATCCGGTTCAATGGGCGCGTAGCCCAGTATTTCACGCATGCCGAGTGAACGGTTGGGGCCGAAGTTGGCGCCCATCAGGTTGACAATAGTGTCGTCAGGCAGGCTGACGGCCTTGACCAGCCTGAGGAAACGCGCCGGGCGCTGGTCAGCCAGTATTTGCTGGGGGTCTGCCAGCATGGAAAGATCAGCTGCCGGGCCGCCGAGCGCGTTGTACTGGCTGTCAAAGTCATACACGCTGGCAATGTGCAGTATGCCGACATTTTCATCAACCAGAACCTGGTCGACGTCGACACCGGGGACGGCATCAAAAACAATAGTCGGCAGAGTTCGCGGCTGGGTAGCTACTACATCGCGGTAAAACATGCCTTCCTGCGGTGTAAATACCGGACGCTGGGTATTGTCGCCAAAATCATACAGGTAGACGCTGTACAGGGGAGGGGCTTCAAGCAGTGCAGGATCTGCAATTGTCTGGTCAGTGCAGGGCAGGATCAGCGTGCCATCTGTCATGCGACACTGGCTCCATGTGATCAGTGCGCGATCAGTGCCGTCCCATAGCGGGTAGAAGGTATTGAAGCGCCCGGCCGGTGACGGCTGGTCATCGGTACGAACTTCACCAAAGCTCCGCGATACTTGTGCAGGACCCGCCAGAGCGCCCAGGTTAGCGGACGTGGGCTGGGTGTTTTCAACGTAATTGTTGACGTCGATAGCGACAATATCGCCACCCTGGTTATTGCCAGTGAAGGGTTTGATAAGTACGGCGATTTCACCATCCGGTAATTCACGCGGCTGGAGAAACTGGATTGTTGCCCCATTGGTGCCGGTGTCATGACTTGCAGCGCCATATAACAGGCGTAGCTGGCTGCCGTCCGGGTTCATTTTGTACAAATTGATGGCGCTGCTGTTTCCTGCGTTGTCCCAGCGCGAGAAAACGATCTCCCCGTTTGTTAACACAATCGGGTCAAGGTCGTGGCTCTGGTTGAATGAGACCTGGGTAATGTTCTGCCGTATTTCATCGATAATATGTAGAACCATTGCCGGCTCGTTCTCGTCTTCATCAAGTGCGGCGAACTGGGGCTTGCCTTCATCGATAAGTATGGCGCCGGCAGCGCGCTGGCGTGTTGACGAGAAAATAATGCGATTGTCCGGGAGGTAGTGTGGCGCGACATCCTGTCCTTCCTCGGCAATGATGTCAGATGCGATAACCCGGCTCAGTGTGTCCGTGGCGATTTCATATTCCCACAGGTTCCAGGTTGGCTGGTCCTCCGGGTCTGCGCCCTCGATATCCGGGAGTCGCAGCGCAAACAACAGGCGCGAGCCGTCAAAGGAAGCCTCGACATCCTTGACATCGCCCATCCCGCCAGTGACGCGTTCGGTAATATTGCGTTCCTTGGCAACCGGTGATGCAAGATCCCGGTAGATCAAGTCTCCGCCAGCCTGGAAGGTGGCGGGTTCGCGTACATCGGCAGTATCCATTTCCGGTACGGGCTGCCTGACGTAGGCAATGCCGAAGTCCTCGACAAGCGGGTCGGGACCAGCGGAGCTGGTGCTTTCACCACCACCACAGGCCGAGAGCAGCATTGCCACCATAAGGGAGGCAATACGACGGTTCAGCGGCGATTTTATCGGTGACCAACGGGGCATGTGTTTCTCCCGGAATTTCTGTGGATTAAATTTTTCATTCTCTGAGCACATATTTAATGCAATTATCGGGCCGGATCCTGGCTGTTAAGCCTGCACGTAATTGTCCGTTTATGTGGCCTCAGTTCTTGCGGTGCCGGGCCTGTCCTGTCGTGTGGTGCCGACACCGTCTTCATATAGCTACAGCCGGTCGATACAGTGGTATTGGCAATATAGCCAGTCATCCCGTAAGGAAACTGAGACGTCTGTCACACTCCCGGGAAATTAATTTTAATTCCTGATCAGGGGGTTAAATGGACTGGAGGTTTTGCCGCTAAGTGAGAACTGTTTCACAGTTGTTATAGAACCCGTGGTCTATATTGCGATCACAAGGGCGTAGAACCGGGGTGGTTCGGTAATTGCTTGGAGCAGGACTGGATAAAACCAAACTTGAAGGGGCGTCTCAATGTTTTTGACGTGCGAACAACAACAGAATACGGCTTGGGGTAAGGGGGCGGCGAGTTTTCGCGGCATCCTGATCATATTTGCCCTTACGGCATGCGCAGCCTCATCGGCGTTTGCAGGTGATGCTGAGCGTTTGCAAGCGAAGCGAATTCATGACCGCCTGACCGGCGTGCCACCAACACCTGCAGTCCTGACGGCAATGGAAGCCGAGATTACCGGGCCTGGTGGTGCTGTCGATGCTGCAATTCTTGCTATTGATCCTGCGCGTAACCCTCGCGCTTTCAATTTTTATAATACGACGCTGAAGAATTTTGCGACGCCGTGGACAAATGAGGCGCAATCGGTCTTTGATCCGCTGAATGATTACACGGCGACCGTAATAGGAATGATAAGGGATGATGTTCCTTTTAATACCCTGCTTTCTGCAGACACGGTATATGTTGGTGATAGCAGTATTTCCGGTGTTTCAGCCTATTCACCTTCTGATAATACGCATTACGAGAACCTGGAAGACCTGAGTGTCGACCTGAGTGATACGTCCAACCTGTTTCCGGTATCCCAGTCGGTCCAGAACAGTATTCCGGTTGCGGGTGTGGCGGGCATTATGACGACCCGCGCTGCCGCGCAGGCCTTCTTTATTGACGGTACCAACCGCGCAATGTTCCGCTTCACTATGCTGAATCATCTCTGCAATGACCTGGAGCAGGTAAAGGATACGACACGGTCGGCAGACAGGGTTCGTCAGGACGTCAGTCGGAGTCCGGGTGGTGACAGTCGCCTGTTTCTCAATGCCTGCGTCGGTTGTCATTCCGGCATGGATCCGATGGCTCAGGCATTTGCCTACCACAACTACGATGAAAGCCAGGGCAGGATGGTTTACACACCCGGCCAGGTACAACCCAAATATCTCATCAATGCCGACAATTTTGAGTACGGTTACATAACGCCTGATGATCGGTGGGACAACTACTGGCGCAGTGGCCAGAATGCGGTACTGGGCTGGAGTAGTGGTCTCCCTGGAAATGGTAAAGGTGCGGCATCATTGGGGCAGGAGCTTGCAAACAGTACTGCTTTCGCAGGCTGCCAGGTCAGGAAGGCCTACCGCACAGTGTGTCTGAATGAGCCAAGTCAGGCACAGATGGTTGCTTTACGAGACGTGTTGACCAACCAGACCAACTACAACATGAAACAGGTATTCGCCGAAGCCGCTGCCCAGTGCGCGGGCAACTAGGCGGTCACAGGTGAGGGGATGATTATGAGCACGTATTCGAAAAGTGTGCGATGGGGTTACATGTCTGCTCCTGGCAGGGTGTTCCGTCAGATTGCGGTACTGATGTCAGTGGCTATTCTTTCCGCCTGTGGTGGTGGTGCCGAGACAAGTTCAAACCCGCAGACAAGCAATGGTGGATCTGTGGGTGCATCCAGCTATACCGGTCCTGTTGCCCAGACGACGGATATTCGGGAGTTTCAGGTCAATGTCTGGGAGCCATTGCGGGCGTCAAACCGTTGTGGAGCCTGTCATGTGCCTGGTATTCAGTCGCCTACGTTTGTACAGCAGGACGATGTTAACCAGGCATATGCTGAAGCTACACCGCTCGTGGACCTGGATGTACCGGCCAGTTCACGCCTGGTGACCAAGGTTGCCGGGGGGCACAATTGCTGGCTGACCAGTGATGCGGCATGCGCAACCATCATTCAGAATTATATAGAAGCATGGGCAAATGGCGTGTCAGGCGGACAACGCGAGATCCAGCTGACCGCGCCGGTCATAAAGGATCCGGGAGCAACGAAAAACTTCCCGGGGACTTCGTCGGATTTTACCGCAACAGTATGGCCTCTGCTTACAGCAAACTGTGCCGGCTGTCATGTGGACTCATCTCCGACAGCACAATCCCCCTTCTTTGCAAGCCCGGTTGCTGACGATGCCTATGAGGCTGCCAAATCCAAGATGGACCTCAATACGCCTTCTAACTCGCGGCTGGTCGTGCGTTTGCGTGATGAAGCGCATAATTGCTGGACAGCCAGTTGTGCAAGTGATGCAAGTGATATGCAGGCTGCTATTACAGCATTTGCCAATACCGTTTCACCAACAGTCGTAAACCCCTCGCTGGTTATCAGCAAGGCGCTGACAGTGGGGGATGGCGTGGTAGCAAGCGGTGGCAGTCGTTACGAATCAGATGTGATCGCCCTGTACGAGTTCAAATCCATGTCTGGTAACGTAGCCATCGATTCCAGCGGTGTTGAGCCTGCATTACACCTGACACTCACCGATGCTAACAGCTGGGTCGGTGGTTGGGGTATCGAGCTTGGTAACGGTCGACGTGCCCAGGGTTCAACCACGGCGAGCAAGAAATTGAGCGACCTGATCAAGGCGACGGGTGAATATTCCATCGAAGCCTGGGTTGCGCCGGCCAACGTGACGCAGGAAGGTCCCGCACGGATCGTTAGTTACTCGGCGAGCACGACTGCACGCAACTTTACGCTGGGTCAGACCCAGTACAATTATGACTTCCTGCAGCGATCGAGTACGACGGACGGAAATGGTGAGCCGGCACTGTCAACGGCTGATGCCGATGAGGATCTGCAGGCTACTCTGCAACACGTGGTTGTGACTTTCGACCCGATCAATGGGCGACGGATTTATGTCAATGGCGTATTTACCGATGACATGGATCCTGTTACGCCGGGTAACCTGACGGAGTGGGATGATACTTTTGCGCTCGTGCTCGGAAACGAGGTATCCGGTGACCGCCAGTGGGCCGGACAGATTCGTATGCTGGCCATTCACAATCGCGCGCTCACCCAGGAACAGATCCTGCAGAACTTCGATGTAGGTGTCGGTGAGAAGTTCTTCCTGCTGTTTTCCATTGGGGATGTGATTGCCTTGCCTGACAGCTACATTGTATTTGAAGTTAGTCAGTACGATTCATACAGCTACCTGTTCAGCAAACCCTTCTTCATCAACCTGGATCCGGCAATAACGCCTTCCAGTTTCCCGTTGCAGGCTATGCGAATCGGAATCAATGGCCGCGAGGCAACGGTTGGTCAGGCATGGAACAATCTGAATACGGTTATTGGCGGCGCCGGTTATGACCCGCTGACGGGCCAGGTATTGTCGGATCGCGGTACTATTATCGCACTTGAAAACGGCCCGGCCTCGGATGAGTTCTTCCTCACTTTCGAGCAGCTGGGTTCGCAGTCGAATGCGTTTACCGAGAATTCACCGCTGACACCACCTGATCTGGCACCGCCGCCGGTTGTGTCCGGGATCGGTGTGCGCACCTTTGACGAGGTTAATGCCAGCATGGCATCACTGACCGGTGTTGCCCCGACGGTCGTGCAGTCAAGCTTCCAGACGCTACGGCAACAGCTGCCGGCAGTGGAAAGTCTGGATGGCTTCCTGTCTGCACACCAGATGGGGATTGCGCAACTGTCTATAGAGTATTGCAGTGCTCTGGTTGATGACCCTGCATTACGCAGTACTTTCTTTGGTGCCTTTGGATTTACGCAGGATGTCAGTACAGCGTTTGGTTCAGGTGATTCTCCTGCGAAAAACCAGGTTGTGAATGCGCTGTATGACAAGATGATTGGACTGGCAGAGGGCGCCAGCAATGATCTGCTCGATGCGCCAACGCGGGATGAAGTCAAGACCGAACTGATTGGTTACGATCTTGGCGGTGCGCTGGCAAATACCAATAACCTGTTCGATCGACTGACATCAGCCTGCCCTGCCGGTTGTGATGTGGCGCGAACACAGGCAATTGTCAAGGCAATGTGCGGGTCGGCGCTGGCCAGTGCCGCAGTTCTGGTTCAATAGAGAAACGGGGAATCCTAAAATGGCTAAACGTACAAAAAACCTGAGTCCCGACGAACCGCTCTATCATCAGGACCATTCGCGCCCGGTAACGCGTCGTGATTTTCTGCGCCAGGGCTTTATCTCGGGTACCGGCATGGTCATGGGCGGCTCCATTTTCAGCCTGTTTTCCAACCCACGCATGGCGCAGGCTGCACTTTCCTCAGATCTGACCACGCTTGCGAGTAGCATCGGGTGTTCGCTCGGCGGAATAGGCGGTGGAAAAATCCCCTTTATCTGCTTTGATCTGGCGGGTGGTGCGAATATATCCGGTTCCAATGTGCTCGTTGGTCGCAACACGCAAATGGATTTTTTGACTACTGCCGGTTACAGCAAGCTGGGCTTGCCAGGGGATATGATACCGGGTGGCGTGGAAGCCGCAGCAACAGCCACCAGTAATGGTGACTTTACGGATACAACATTGGGGCTGGCCTTCCACTCTGACAGTGCTTTTCTGAGAGGTATCCTGGAAAAGGCGGGCGGTCGCGGCCCTAACATTAATGGCTGTGTCATTCCGGCGCGTTCCGATAATGACACCGGCAACAATCCGCACAACCCGATGTACGGCATTGCTGCTGCAGGCGCAGCAGGGGGAGTGGTGACGCTGGTCGGATCACGCAACTCGGATTCCGGCGGTAATTCCATGTCGCCGGCGAATATGATTAACACAGAAGTTCGCCCGACCAAGGTGGATCGCCCCAGTGATGTAACGGGTATGGTGGATACAGGAAATCTGACCGGCATACTCAGTGATCCCGCAGATGTTGTCGCCGTTATGGAGTCAGTTGCACGTATCAGCAACAGCAAGCTGGGCTGGGCAAATACCGGTCTTGCAGGAACAATCAATACGGGCGCGGATGCTGTCGTCAAGGACCTGGTGCGCTGTGGTTACCTCAAGGCGGCTGATATCGCTGAACGGTTTGCGGGTGTGAACATTGACCCTTCCCTTGATGGCGATATTGTTGACGGGGCCGACCCGGCCAATCCTGCGCAGGGTATCTTTACTGCGGCTGAATTTAACGGTGACGGTGAATTCCGTAAAACCGCTTCGGTCATGAAAATGGTAGTCGATGGTCACGCCGGTGCGGGTACCATCGCAATGGGTGGTTACGATTATCACACCGGCGACCGTAGTACAGGTGAACTTCGTGATCTGCGTGCAGGACGTTGTATGGGCGCCTGCCTGGAATATGCCGCACGTCGTGGTGTGCCACTCATGATGTATGTGTTCAGTGATGGCTCATTGGCCAGCAACGGTACCGTTGATAACAGTGTTGATGGGCGCGGCAAGGGTGTCTGGACCGGTGATAACTCATCGACCGCAGCCTCTTTCTTCCTGGTCTATAACCCCAATGGCGCAATACCGGCAATCAGGCAGCAGATTGGCTACTTTCGTGCAGACGGGTCGGTCGAGACGACATCCAGTCCGGCAGCAAACAACGTCAACCTGCTGGTCGAGACACTAATCCTGAATTACATGTCACTGAATGGTGATCGCGCAAACTTCGGTAATCTGTTTACCGGTTTTGGTAATCCGCCCAGTGCTGCGTTCCTGGACACACTGACGGCTTTCAATACACTGACCTGAACCTGCTTCAGGCAGGTTGATTATCGCGTTCCTGGACCAGCTGTTCGCGCAATGACCCAGGCTTCTACTTTCACTGCGCCAGCCTCCTTGAGGCTGGCCGCCAGAGAGTTGAGCGTTGAGCCTGTCGTAAAAACATCATCAATCAGTACGATGTTGTTGCCTTTTACGCTGTGCCGTACCTCGAAAGCATCATGCAGATTGTGAAGGCGTGCCTTTGCCGGTAGTTCCGACTGTGGTGGAGTATGCCGCTTTCGGCTGCAGCAGTGTGCATCTATCCTGTAACCACGACGTCGTAGCGGGCGCGCAATTTCCAGTGCCTGGTTGAACCCTCTCTGGCGCAGTCGATGACGGTGCAGAGGCACCGGTACAAGCAATACATTTTGTCTTTCCGGGGCATGTTCAGCCAGTAGCTGCCCGAGTAATTTTGCCAGTGTCAGGTCACCGTGGAACTTGAGTCCGCGAACCCACTGATCAACCGGAGCTCTGTATTCGAAAAGCGCAAGGACGCGATCCAGGTCCGGTGACAGACGCAAACAGGCTTCACATTGCGTGAGATTCCCGGCCGTTGGTTGCGGCGTGGCGCAGGTAGTGCATCCTGGTGGAAGCCACGGGAGTTCCCGGTAGCAGTGGTGGCAGATTGATAGCTCATGGTGTGTTGCTGCAGCGCATAACCGGCAGGAGGCCGGAAATAGCCAGTTTCGCGTTATATTTAGCCAGTTGTAAACCATAGACAACCTTCCCTGGTTGACATTGAGTGGTCGCAGCAAGCATAGTCCGACCTTGTTAGTCGCAGTCTATCTCATTGAAGCCAATGACCGAATCCGAAATCTCTCCACTGGGTCAGAGTATACCGGTACGACTCCCGGGTCGTAAGGCCCGACGTGCGGCCGCGCTGTTCAATTACGGCAATATTCTTGCGGTTCTGGTTCCTATACCACTCGGGATGTTATGGCTGGGTCTGTCGATGCTGGTCTATGCCATGAACCGGCACCACCCGAATGAAAAGGTTGGCCATTACACGCAACAGGCCGCCTATCGATTTTATGCGATTACCGGTTTTTTTGTGGCGGCAGCGACATTTATCCCGGGCGAAGACTGGACCTGGTACCTCATTGCCTGGGCGTTTACAGCCCTGATCCTTATCCCCTGGTCAATTGTGGATTTGATACGTATTCACAAGGACAACTGGACGGATACAGAACTGCCCGTGGAGTCTCATGAATCACACAGCCACTGACGAAGTAACCCGCCAGGAACCTGCTGCATTACGTTTTGACTGGCAACAGGACGAAATACGGAGTTTGTTCGAGTTATCGTTTAATGATCTGCTGTTTCGTGCGCAGCAGGTGCACCGCCAGCACTTCGATCCCAACGAGGTACAGGTAAGCACCC